>JBEKYO010000054.1:0-34189 GCA_049510875.1 Steroidobacteraceae bacterium | reverse complement strand
CACTTGGAATGGACAACTCGGAGGGCAGGTGTCCGGTCAGCATGGCGATGGCATGCTCATAGGTTCCGCGCGCCTGGTCCACCGCGGCCAATTGGGCCTGCGCCGCCAGCAATTGCGCCTGCGCCGACGCCAGGTCGCCGTTATCGGCCGTGCCGCTCTTCAGTTGATTCGCCGTGATATCGACGCTCTTTTGATACTCGGCCACCGATCGGGCCAGCAGCTCGCGCAGCGAATCCGCGGCGCGCAAATCGAAATAGTCCTGGGCGAGAGTCGCCTGCGCGGACAGCTGCGCGTTGGCGAGATCGGCCTTGCTCACCTGCACGCCCGCTTTGCGGCTTTCGATCTGGCGGCGGATGGCGCCCCAGATATCGGGGGTCCAGGAGATGCTCGGTTCGAGCCTGAACTCCGTGATGGCGCGGCCGCCCGGGCCGCTGCCCACCGAGCTCGAGGTGCTGGTGACGCCGCCGCCGCCGCCGCCGCGGGTAACGCCGCCCGAGATGCTCAAAGTCGGAAACAGCTGCGACCGCGCTTCCTTGAGCAGCCCGACCGCTTCGCGATATTGCGCCTCGTACTCCTTGACCGTCTGATTGGAAATGTTGACCTGCCGTTCGAGCCCGTCAAGTTCCGGATCGGCGTAGATCGACCACCAGACTCCGCGGTCCGCGCCGTCCTTGGGCGAACTTGGCGTCCACTGCGAAACCTCGGGCGGCAATTCCTTGTAGGCCGCCGGAACCGGCGCCGCCGGACGATGATAATTCGGGCCGACCATGCAGGCGGTCAGAGCGAGCGAAGCGGCCACGGTGCCGCGCAATCTCCATGCCGGCTTGCTGCTCATGGGATCGCCCCGGCGGGACCGGGGCCGGCCGTGCCGGTATCCAGCCAGCGACGCGGCCACCGGCGCCGCGCCCAGTTCTGAAATCGATCCAGATACACGTACAGCACCGGCGTGGTGTAGAGGGTCAGCACTTGGCTGAACAGAAGGCCGCCGACGATGGAAATGCCCAAGGGCCTGCGCAGTTCGCCGCCGTTGCCGAAGCTGAACGCGAGCGGCAGCGCACCTAAGAGTGCCGCGAGCGTGGTCATCATGATGGGACGAAAACGCAGCAGGCAGGCTTGGTGGATGGCCACGCGCGGCGACGTGCCCTGCGAGCGCTCCAGATGAATTGCGAAGTCGATCATCATGATGGCGTTCTTTTTCACGATGCCGATCAGAAGAATGACCCCGATGAGCGCGATGATGCTGAACTCCGTGTGCCAGACCATGAGCGCGAGCACGGCTCCCACGCCGGCCGAGGGCAGCGTCGAGATTATGGTGATGGGATGAATGTAGCTTTCATAGAGCACGCCGAGCACGATGTACACGGCGAGCAACGCCGCCGCGATGAGGATGGGTTCACCGGACAGCGATTTCTGAAACGTAGCGGCGGTGCCTGCGAATATGCCGTGGATGGACGTCGGCAGGTGGATTTCCTCCATCGCCTGGGTGACGGCCCGGGTGGCATCGCTCAACGACCTGTCGGGCTGCAGATTGAAGGAAATCGTGGTCGATGCGAACAGCCCATGATGGTTCACCGCGAGGCGCGTGGTCCCGTACGAGTGGCTGCTGACGGCCGGCAGCGGCACCATGGTTTCGCGGGTGGAGCTGACCGCGGCGCCGCTCGAGGCCGCGCCCCGTCCGGTATTGGCGATCGCGTTGGTCAACGCATTTTGCAGGGACAGGCTGGCGCCCGCGGCGGTCGTGGTGCTCGGCGCCACGCTGCTCGAGATGGCGCTGCCGGCCGGCGCGGCAGCGCCGGTCGCCGCGCCCGGCGTGGGAGTGACCGTGCCGGCGCTCACGGTGGTCGCGCTCGCGGCGGCGGCGGTCGCGCTCGCGGCACTGCTCAGCGACGCGCTGCTGGTCGAGGCCGTCGCGCTCGAGCTGACCTGCAGTAGATTCGTCGACTGGGCGCCGCTCGCGGTGCCCCCGGACGTGCTGATGTAGATGTCATCGAGCGTCTGCGGGCTTTGCCAGTACCGCGGCGCGACTTCCATGACCACATGGTATTGATTGAGCGCGTTGTAGATGGTCGACACCTGGCGCTGCCCGAATGCGTCGTACAGCGTGCTGTCGATCTGCCCCACCGTGAGACCGAGCCGCGCCGCCGTGCTGCGGTCGTAGGCGACGTCGGTTTCCAGTCCTTTCTGCTGTTGGTCCGAATTGACGTCGGCGATCACCGGGCTGCGCTGGAGTGCGGCCAGCAGCTTCGGACCCCACTCGTAGAGATCCGAGGTGTTGTCGGCCTGAAGCGTGAATTGGTATTGCGCATTCGCCTGGCGCGCGCCGACGCGGATGTCCTGCACCGTCTGCAGAAACAAGCGCCCGCCGGGCACCTGGGCCAGCTTGCCGCGCAACCGGGCAATCACCTCATCGGATGAGAGCTTGCGCACCGAGAGCGGCTTGAGCAGCACATACACGGATCCGGTATTGGTCTGCGAGTTGCCGCCGCCGCTGCCGGCGCCGGTATAGCCGGCCACGCTGGCCACCGCCGGATCCGCGCGCACGATATCCATCAGTTGAATGAGTTTCTTGCGCATCAACTGAAACGAAATGCTCTGGTCCGCCACGATGCCGCCGGTGATGAGGCCGGTATCCTCCTGGGGAAAGAACCCTTTGGGAATGATGGTGAACAGCAGCACATTGAGCGCGATCGTTATGGCCAGGACCAGCATCACCAGTGGCCCGTGGCGCAGCGACCAGTCGAGCGAGCGTTCGTAGTACGGCAGCGCCCGCGCGAACAGGGTGCGCCGCGGCGGCGAATTCGGCCGCCTCCCCGGCAAGCGCAGCACCAGCGCGCACATCATCGGGGTGGTGGTCAGCGAGATCACCATGGAAATCACGATCGCCAGCGACAAGGTGGCCGTGAATTCCCGGAACAGGCGGCCGACGATCCCGCCCATGAGCAGGATCGGAATGAATACGGCGATCAACGAGACGCTGATCGACACGACGGTGAAGCCGACTTCCCGCGCGCCGATGAACGCGGCATCGCGCCGCGGCATGCCGTCCTCGATGTGCCGCGAGATGTTTTCGAGCACGACGATCGCATCGTCGACCACGAAGCCCGTGGCGATGGTGAGCGCCATCAGCGACAGGTTGTCCAGACTGAATCCCAGCAAGTACATGCCGCTGAAGGTGCCGACGATGGAAACCGGCACCACCACCGCGGGCACCAGCGCCGCGCGCACGTCGCCGAGCGCCAGAAACACCACGAAAGTCACCAGCGCGACCGCCAGCATCAGCGTCCACTTCGTATCGCGCAACGAAGCGCGGATCGTCTCGCTGCGGTCGGACACGATGGTGAGATTGACGTCGCTCGGCAGCGAGTCCTGAAGCTGGGGCAGCTGCGCCTTCACTTGGTCCACGGTGTCGATGATGTTGGCGCCGGGTTGCCGCGAAAGGATCACCAGCACCGACGGCTCGCCGTTCGCCTGGCCCTCGTTGCGCAGATCCTGCACCGAATCCTCCACATCGGCCACGTCGGACAGGAGCACCGCATTATTGTTGCGGTACGCGACCACCAGGGGCCGATAATCGAGGGCCCGGCTCGCTTGGTCGTTGGTGTACAGCTGAAGGTGACCGGCGCCCTCCTCGATGGCGCCCTTCGGGCTGTTGGCGTTGGCGGAGGCGAGCGCCGCGCGCACGTCTTCCAAGCCGACGCCGTACTTGAACATGGCGGTGGGATTCAGCTCGACGCGCACCGCAGGCAGCGTCGCGCCGCCGATCGACACCTGACCGATGCCGTCGAGCTGCGAGAGACGCTGCTGCAGGACGTTGCTGGCCGCGTCGTACAGCTGACCGCGCGTCAGCGTCTTCGAGGTGAGCGCCAGAATCATCAACGGCGCGTCCGCCGGATTGACTTTGCGGTACGTCGGGTTGCTCGACAGACTGGTCGACACGTCGGCGGCGGCGGCGTTGATGGCGGCCTCCACGTCGCGCGCCGCGCCGTTGATGTCGCGGTCCAGCTCGAATTGCAGCGTGATCCGGGTCTGCCCGGAGGTGCTGCTCGAGGTGATCTCGGTGACATCGGCGATCTGGCCCAGGTACCGCTCCAACGGTTCGGCGACGCTGGTCGAGACCGTTTCCGGGTCGGCGCCCGGCAGCGATGCCGATACCGAGATCGTCGGGTAGTCCACCTGCGGCAGCGGCGATACGGGCAGGTACGAATAAGCGAGGAAGCCGGAGAGCACGATGCCGAGCGTCAGCAAGGTGGTGGCGACGGGGCGCTCGATGAAGGGGCGCGACAGGTTCATGCGGTGGCCGCGTCGCCGCTGCGGCCCCTGCGGCGCAGTCGCCACGAGACCCGGTCAAATGCCAGATAGATGACGGGCGTGGTGAACAGCGTGAGGAGCTGGCTTGCGATCAACCCGCCGACGATGGCCACGCCCAAGGGTCGGCGCAGCTCCGAACCCGCGCCCGTGCTCAACATCAGCGGCATCGCTCCGAGCAAGGCGGCCATGGTGGTCATCAGGATGGGCCTGAAGCGCAGCAGCGACGCCTGATAGATGGCCTCGCGCGGCGGCAGGCCGCCGTGGCGTTCCGCGTCGAGGGCGAAATCGATCATCATGATGGCGTTTTTCTTCACGATCCCGATCAGCAGGATGATGCCGATGATGCCGAGCACGTCGAGATCGTCGCCCGCGATGATCAACGCCAACATGGCGCCGATGCCCGCCGAAGGCAGGGTCGACAGAATCGTGATCGGGTGGATGAAGCTTTCGTAGAGCACGCCGAGCACGATGTACATGGTCACCACCGAGGCCAACAGCAGCAGCGCCTGGTTGGTGAGCACGTGCTGAAACGCCGCGGCCGTGCCCTGAAACGCGGTGACGAATTTCTTGGGCAACTGGATGTCCTGCTCCGCCCGCTTGATCGCGTCCACGGCCGCTCCCAACGACGCGCCGGGCGCGAGATTGAATGAAATCGTGGTCGCAGGGAATTGGCTGAGATGCGTGATCTGCAGGGGACCCACCCGCTGGGTCACATGGACGATGGCGGAAAGCGGGACCTGGCCGTTGGAGGTCGACGTGGAGGACGGCAGGTACAGCTGAGATAAGCCCGCGAGCGAACGCTGAATCGACGGGTCCGCCTCCAGAATCACCCGGTATTGATTCGACTGGGTGTAAATGGTCGATACGATGCGCTGCCCGAAGGAATCGTACAATACGTTGTCGACGGTGGCGGGCGTAATGCCGAAACGGGCGGCGGTGGAACGGTCGATCGTGATGTCCGTGGCGGTGCCTTGTTGCTGCAGGTCGCTGGCGACGTCGGCGAGCTGCGGCAGTTGCGACAACTTCTGCAGCAACCGCGGAATCCAGGCCGCGAAGTCATTGTTGTCCGTGCTCTCGACCACGAACTGGTATTGCGTGCGGCTCACGGCCGAGTCGATGGTGATGTCCTGCAACGGCTGCATGTAGAGCTTGATGCCGATGACATCGGCGGTCTCGGCTTCCAGGCGGCGGATGATCTGGCTGGCGGTGAGGCTGCGCTGCGAGTGCGGTTTGAGATTGATGAGCAGCCGCCCGCTGTTGAGCGTCGAGTTGGTGCCGTCGACTCCGATGAAGGAGCTCAACGAGGCCACGTCGGGGTCCTTGAGGATGGCCACGGCGAGCGCCTGCTGCCGCTCCGCCATCGCATTGTAGGAGATGTTCTGGGCCGCCTCGGAGATGCCTTGGATCAAGCCGGTGTCCTGCACCGGGAAGAATCCTTTGGGGATGAACACGTAGAGCAGCAAGGTCACCACCAGGGTGATGCCTGCGACGATCAACGTGAGACCCTGGCGATCCAGCACCCACGTCAATGCGCGGCCGTATTGACCGATCATCGCGGAGAAGCCGCGCTCCGCCCGCAGGTCCCAGCGGCTGCGGACGGCGTCCGCGCGGTGTCGCAGGAGGCGGGCGCACAACATGGGGACGAGCGTGAGCGACACGACGGCGGAAATCACGATGGTGACCGCCAGCGTGATGGCGAACTCATGGAACAGCCGGCCGACGACCTCTCCCATGAAGAGGAGCGGGATCAGCGCCGCGATCAGCGACACGGTCAGCGATATGATGGTGAAGCCGATCTGCTGCGAGCCCTTGAGAGCGGCGGCCATGGGTTTCTCGCCGCTCTCGATATAGCGCGCGATGTTTTCGATCATCACGATGGCATCGTCCACCACGAAGCCGGTGGAAATGGTCAGCGCCATCAACGACAGGTTGTCCAAGCTGTAATTGAGCAGGTACATCACCCCGAAGGTACCCACCAGCGACAACGGCACGGACAGGCTGGGAATGATGGTTGCCGGCACGTTGCGCAGGAATATGAAAATCACCAGCACCACCAGCGCGACCGCCAGGATCAGCTCGAACTCCACGTCGGAGACCGACGCCCGGATGGTCTGTGTACGGTCCGACAGAATGCTGATCTCGAGCGCGGGCGGCATGTCGGCGACCACCTTGGGCAGCAGCGTTTTGACGGAATTGGCGACCTGGATCACGTTCGCGCCGGGTTGGCGCTGAATGTTCAGCAGCAACGACGGGGTGGCGTTGGCCCAGGCGCCGAGCTTGGTGTTCTCCGGCGCCATCACGATGTTCGCCACGTCCGACAAATGCACCGGCGCCCCGCTGAGATAGGCCACCACGATGTCCCGGTAGCCGTCGACATCGGCTATCTGATCGTTCGCGTTGATCGACGAGGACTGGGTTGCGCCGTCGAAGCTGCCCTTCGGCGAATTGCTGTTGGCGTTGCTGATGTCGGTGCGCAGATCGTCGATGTTGAGGCCGTATTTCGCCAGCGCGCGCGGATTGAACTGGATGCGCACCGCGGGCCGCTGGCCGCCGGAGATGCTGACCGCACCGACCCCCGGCAACTGCGATACCTTCTGTGCCAGGCGCGTGAAGCTCAAGTCCTCGACATCGGTCAGCTTGAGCGTCTTCGAGGTGACCGCCAGCGTCATGATGGGCGCGTCGGCCGGATTGAACTTGGCGTAGGTCGGGGGCGTGGGCAGATCGTTCGGCAGCAGGTTGTTGGCGGCATTGATGGCCGCCTGCACCTCCTGTTCGGCCACGTCCAATCCCAGATCGAGGCTGAACTGCAGGGTCACCACCGACGCCCCGGCGGAACTCGCGGAGGTCATTTGATTGAGGCCCGCCTGTATGGTGGGATAAGCCACCTCGGGCAACGACGACAGCGGCAGCATTTCGAAGGCCGCGAGTCCGCTCAGCAGAATCGCGGCCATGAGCAGCGACGTCGCAACGGGCAGGTTGATGAACAGCCGTGACGGGTTCATTCTGCGGACGACGCTGCCTGTGGTTGCCGGCGGTGGTGTTGCCGATTGGCGTGATCCCCGGAGCCGTTGTCGTCCGGATTGCGCTGCTTCCTCGCGCCGGCCGCGCCGGCCGGCTTCGAGGCTGCCGGAATCGCGACATGTGCGCCATCGCGCAATCGATCGGCGCCGTCGGTCACCACGCGATCGCCCGGGTTTAGGCCGGATACGACGGCAAAGAAGCCGCCGTCTTGAGCGCCGAGCGTGATCGGGTGCACCGATACCGTGTTGTCTGCGTTGACGAGATACACGTAGGTGCCCGGCGCGCCGCGCTGGACGGCGGCGATGGGAACGGTCACCACGTTCCTTTGCGTGTCGAGCAGGAGCACCACGTTGACGAACTGGCTCGGAAAGAGCTTGTCGTCGGCATTGTCGAAGTTGGCGCGCAACTTCACCGTGCCGGTCGTGGTGTCAATCTCATTGTCGATCGCTTCGAACTCTCCCGTGCCGAGCTGCACGACGTTGGCGCGGTCGAAGGCGGTGACCGGCAATGTCGCCTTGGCGCGCACGCGCTCCATGATCTGCGGGACGTTGTCCTCCGGAACCGCAAATTCCACGGTGGTGGGATTCAAGACGGTCACCACGACGATGCCGGTGCTCGAGCTGGTCGTCACGTAGTTGCCGGCGTCCACGAGCCGCAGGCCCACCCGGCCGTCCACCGGCGAGACGATGCGGCAGTAGGTCAAATTGAGCTGCTGTTGCTTGATCTGCGCCTTGTCGGAGTCGACCGTTCCCTCGGCCTGTTTGACGATCCAGACCTGGTCCTCGTACGTCTGGCGGGCGATCGACACCTGGTCGGCCAGGGTGCGATAGCGCGCCAGGTCCATGCGCGCCTGGTCGAGCACGGCGGTGTCGTGGACCAGTTGCGCCTCGTATTGTTCCAATAGCGCCTGATAGGGCCGGGGATCGATTTGGGCGAGGAACTGGCCCTTGCGCACCAGCTGACCCTCCTTGAACCCGACGCTCATCAGCAGCCCGTTGATTTGCGTGTTCACGGTAACCGTGGCCAGCGGCGTGACGGCGCCGAGCGCGCGCAAGGTCAACCGGACGTCGCCGCGCTGAATCTGCGCGACGCCGACCGGCTGGGGGCCGGAGTCCATGAAGCGCCCGCGCGGCGCCGGCGGCTGCAGCACGAAGGTCGCGGCTCGGTAAATGACGACCGCAGCGATCAGGACGACCGCGGACAGGGCGATCCAGCGCAGGGTCCGATGCCTGGGTGGTCTGTCCGGCGGGGGATTATCGAGCGATGAGGGTTCGACCGCGGAGCTTTGTGATTCCATGCGGAGATGATTTCACGCGCTGCGTTCCCATTGCCATAGACAAGCGGCGAGATTGCAGCGTAAGAATGCAAAGATATATCAGTTTCTACAAGAAACGTCAGGCCGGCTCAACGAGCCCGCTCCGCCTTGATCCAGCCATCCGTGCGCGCGTCCAGCAGATCGAGCGGCAGAACGCCGCCGTTGAGCATCTCGTCGTGAAAGCGGCGAATGTCGAATTTTGACCCGAGCTCCTTTTGGGCGCGCTCGCGCAGCTCGCGGAACTTCAGTTGTCCGAGCTTGTAGGAGAGCGCCTGCGCCGGCCACGCGATATAGCGATCCGTTTCGGATTGGATGGTGGGTTCATCGATGGCGCCCGACTTGCGGATGAAGTCGACCACCTGATCGCGGCTCCACCCCTTGGAATGGATGCCGGTGTCGACGACCAAGCGCACGGCGCGAAACAGTTCACTGGAGAGACGTCCGTAGTCGCTGACGGGATCCTGATAAAACCCGACCTCCTTGCCCAGTTGTTCGGCATAGAGCGCCCACCCCTCGATGTATCCCGAGTTGCCGCCGTGCAGGCGAAACTTCGGCAGGCCGGTCATTTGCTGGGCCACGGATTGCTGCATGTGGTGTCCGGGTATTCCCTCGTGATACGCGATGGCTTCATCATCGACCAGCGTGCGTTCCGCGAAATTGGAGGTTGCCACGACCACTCGTCCGGGCCGTTTGCCGTCGGGCGTGCCGGTTTGATAGTGGGTCGCCATCGCCGCCTGGAAATCGGGAATGGCCTCTACCGTGACCGGCGACCCGGGAATGTAGCCGAACAGCTCCGGCAGCTTGGGCTGCATCTGCGCGATGTACCGGCGAAAGTCATCGACGATCTGCTCCGCCGAGACCGGCCGGTATTTGGGATTGATCTTCAGCGCCGCGCGAAACGCGGCCAGATCGGGGAATCCCTCCCCGCGCGCAATCACCAACATGTCCGCCTCGATCCGCTCGATCTCGGAGAGACCGATCTTGTGGATCTGATCGGGGGTCAGGGTGCTGACGGTGGTGCGACTGCGGATGGCGTTGAGATAGCGGCGTTCGCCGCCCGCCATCGACGTGACGGCGAGGTCAGTGCGGCCGCCGGGTGCGTATTGCGACGCGATGAAGGCGCCAAACTCCCTATACGCCGGCAACACCTCATCGACGACGGCGTCGGTGATGGCCTTGGTCAAACGTTCCTGATCCTGCGCCGAGATGCTCGCGGGAAATTTGCGGGTGGGCGAGAGGAACGGATCGGCCTTGATGACGCCGTCGCACTGCGCCGGTATCTTTTCGAGCAGAAAGCGCACGGGCATCAAATGATCCCGCATGCCGGCGCGCAGCACCTCCTCGGTCTGGGCGAACGCGCGCGGGATCTGATGCAGGCGCGCAATGTAGTCCTCGTAGTGCGCGACCGAGTCCAGCGGCACGGCGAGCGGCAGATCGGCGAGGCCGACGTGGGGCCCCTGCATCTGGCTCACCGGCATCTCGTATTCCTTGAAATCATAGTTGTCGATGCGCTGCTGCAGAACGCGCAGCAGCACCTCATGGGACATCGCGTCCTGATCGTCAAAGCCGGTGGTCGGGATGGCCTTCAGGCGCGCGAGAAACTCACCATCGCGCGTGTGCTCGAGCTCGAGCGCGGCGAGGGAGCGCTCATCCAGCCGGTCGTTATAGCGAAAGTCCCCATAAGCGGTGGCGCGCTCCGGATGGACTTTGAGGTCGGACTGGTATTGCTCCTCGAACAGCGCGTTCTGAGCGGCGAGGCGCGCTTCGACGCCGAGCGGCTTGGGTTGCTGGGTCGTGCACGCGCCCAAGGCGCAGCACGCGGTGAGGATACCGGCAGGGATGATGCTACGCATACGCGAACAGTAGCATAGGCGTAAGCAGCGCGCGGTCGCGAAGCGCGCCTCGCATCATTCGGACGCGGGTGCCGATCGCACCCGCGTCCCTTCACCCGCCGCGCAAGATCCTACGGCTTGAAGTGGTTCGCAAACGCCTCGCCGTTGGGAACGCCCACCCCCGTGACATTGTCCCAGCCCACCCCCGTCGCGAGACCTGAATCGGTGCCGAACATCAGGATGTACACGGTGTCCTGGTACAAGGGGTAATTCCAGATAGCGCTCACAAACTCGGTGGTATTTTCGAGCGGCCCGGCCAATTCCACGGCATCGTAGCTGTCGGTCACGGTCGCCGACTCCTTGTACGTGGCGGTGACATTGGTTGCGGAGGTCACGGGCGTCACGTCCAGGATCGCCGATGCCGGCAGGGTGTACAAATATGGCGCCGCTTGGCCGAGCGGTGCGCCGGCCGCCTGGTTGGCAATCGCCCACAAGGCGGAGAACATCGGGCAGGCCAGGCTGGTGCCGCCGTAAACCTCATAAACCTGCGAGGGAGATTGAAAGGGCTCGCTGATGACGATCACGCCGCCCGTGAACGGATCGGCCAGCCAGGATATGTCGGGAAGCTGCCGGGTCGACCCGCTCAGGCTCGATTGGAACGCCGGCTTCGAAAATACCGCGCTGGGTCCGCCTCCGGAGCCATAATTGAAAAAGCTGAACTCGGTGGGAGGGTCGTACACCAGCCCTTCCGAAATGATCGGCGTAAGATTGGTTCCCCAACCGGCCTGCCACGCGATGGTGCCATTCGCCTTGAGCGCCAGGCTGATTCCCCCGACTCCCGTGGCGTACGGGGAATCGGCCGGAGCGCTGACGCTGGCCGGGTTGTACTCCGGGTCGTCAAAGGTGTAATCCCCGTAATCGCCCGTCGCGAAGTTCGCAGCTATCCCTTGGGCGGCGGCGATTTCGTTGATGAGGCTCTCGGTTTGCAGCTCGGCGGGCGCATCGTAATATTCTTCGCTCCCGTAGCTGCCCGAGATCACGCCGCCCAGGTTATTGATGACGGCATAGAACTCGGCGCTATCCACATCCGAAAAGCTGGCGCTCGGCGGGACGACCAGGTCGATATTGGCGCCCGGTGCAATGGCATGCGACCACTCCACGTCGATATTGATCTCGGGATCCGGTGCGCCGCAGGTCGGAGGAGTCGACGAATTGATGATCTGAAAGTTGGCCGTAGTCAACGGCGGCAGACCATAGGCGGCCGAGAAGGCGTTGGCGTCGGAGCGGATGGTCGGCGATCCGCACCAGTCGATGATGACGATGGTCTGGCCGGTGCCGTCGAGGCCTTCGCCGTAGAGATTGGTCAGGTGGTATGCCTTTTGAATCTCCGGTGGCGTATATCCGCATCCTCCCAGCGCTCCCGACGTGGCGGCATAGCCGTTCCCGGTCAAGGTCACGTGCGGAAGGCTGGTGCCGTTGTTCTTGAACGATTCGGTCTCAGTGCCGGAAAAGCAGTCCGAACTGATGGTCGGCGCCATCGCGGCGGAAACGGCAGCCGCGGCGCTTCCCGGCTGGGTGGGCGGCGAGGCCGACTGGGTTGCATTGGGGTGCGTATAGGACAGATTGTGCAGCCCATAGACCGCGCCGGTCAGTGCGCCTGCCGCGCCCGAGACGGTCGGGTCGGACGTGTTGGCATACAGAGTCTGTCCCTTGAATTGGAAATCATTCAAGGTAACCCGAAATGCCTTGTTCACGTTCGCGACGGTGCCCTGCGCCCGGACGTACATGTTCTTCGGCCCCACCGCGACCACGGACAACCCGTTCGAGGTGAAAAAGTTCGCCACCGTCGTTGCGTCCTCTGATGTCGGCGCAAAGGCGCTTGCGAACTGAGCCGGTTTCATCCATTGGTGGTAGCTCGGCGAATTGCGGTCGTACACGTCCTGCGCCAGGCGATCCAACGCCCCCCGATTGCGGACATTGAGCCAGATCGTGACATCTATGGTCTTGGTGGCATCGGTGACGCCGACACGCTGTGCCGCCGAGACGAATCCCGGCACGTTGTTCGCGATGGTCTGGCCGCCCGCGCCCGCCCCGAGCGCAACGCCGATGGTCGCGGCGCCGCCCAGCAACCCCACACCTACCGCTTTGAAAACCTGTTTGATGAGCATCTCAACCTCCGGTGTCGATTTATTCTGTCGTTTTATCGAGGGTTCTATCCCGTTTCCCTTCACCCCGGCGGCGCGGGTCGTTCAGGACCGCGTCGTCCGGCGATGAGTTCAGAAATGCAGCTATCATCCCGTATCTTCTATTTGGACATAATCTATCCCATTGTCGGGTGACTCTGCACGGTTTATCGCGTGCACCCCGCAAAATCGGAATTGCGCCGCGGCCGCGACCGCCCTCTACTCCACGGTCAGGCTCTTGGCCAGGTTTCGCGGCTGATCGATGTCCGTGCCCTTCAACACCGCGACGTGGTATGCGAGCAGCTGCATGGGCACCGCGAAGACGACCGGCGCTTGCAGCGCGCTGACGTTGACCGGCATGTGAATCACGGTGACGCCGTCCGTGCTTTCCATGCCGGTGTCCGGGTCGGCGAAGACAAACAATTTGCCGCCGCGGGCGCGCACTTCCTGCAGGTTCGACTTCAGCTTCTCGAGCAGCTCGTTGTTGGGCGCAACCGCCACCACGGGCATGTCCTCGTCGACCAGCGCCAACGGCCCGTGCTTGAGTTCCGCGGCCGCATACGCTTCGGCATGGATGTAGGAGATCTCCTTGAGCTTCAGCGCCCCCTCCATGGCGATGGCATGCAGCGGCCCGCGGCCGAGGAACAACGCATGGCGCTTGTCGGCGAAATTTTCAGCGAGGGCGCGGATCGCATCGTCCAGTTTCAAGGTTTTCTCGACCAAGCCCGGCAGCTGCAGCAATTGCGTCACGAGCTCGCGCTCATTGGCCGCGGCCGAGCGGCCGTGCTTGGCGAGCGCAACCACGAGCATGCCGAGCGCGCTCAGCTGGGTGGTGAACGCCTTGGTCGAGGCGACGCCGATCTCGGGGCCGGCCCGGGTCAGCAGCACCAAATCCGACTCCCGAACCATCGAACTCTCCGCCACATTGCAGATGCTGAGCGTCGACAGGTAGCCCGCGCGTCTCGCATTGCGAAGGGCGGCCAGCGTGTCGGCAGTCTCGCCCGATTGGGAAATCGTCACGAACAACGTATCCGGGGTCACCACGGGATCGCGGTAGCGGTATTCGCTGGCGATTTCGATTCGTGCCGGCAACCGGCATATTTGTTCGATGAAGTAGCTGGCCACGAGACCCGCGTGGTAGCTCGTGCCGCAGGCCGCAATGTGCACGGCCTTGACTCGCTTGAACACCTGTTCCGCTGCCGGACCGAACGCGGCATCGAGAAGCTTGGCGCCGGCGATGCGCTCATCCAGCGTCTGCGCGATGGCCCGCGGCTGCTCATGAATCTCCTTCAGCATGAAATGGCGATATTGCCCGCGTTCCACCGCATCCGCGGGCAGGTCGCTCTCGCGCATCGGACGAACCGCCGGCGCGCCGGCCGAATCGAGGATTTTGATGGACTTGCGCCGAACCTCCGCGACGTCGCCTTCCTCGAGGAACATGAATCGCCGCGTCACCGGCAGGAGCGCGGCGACGTCCGAGGCGACGAAATTCTCATCGATGCCGAGTCCGATGACCACGGGGCAGCCTGCGCGGGCGACCACGACGCAGTCCGGATCGCCCTGCGAGACCACCGCAAGGGCGTAGGCCCCATGCAACTCTGCCACGGTCCGGCGCACCGCTTGATACAGGTCCGCCGAGCCCGACAGATGATGGTGAATGCGGTGCGCGATCACCTCGGTGTCCGTTTCCGAATCGAAGCTATAACCTAAGTCGATGAGGCCGGCGCGCAAAGCCTCGTGATTTTCGATGATGCCGTTGTGCACGATGGCGATTCCATCCCTGGAAACATGCGGATGCGCGTTGTTCATCGTGGGAACCCCGTGGGTGGCCCAGCGCGTGTGGGCGATGCCGACGTGCCCTTCGAGCGGATCGGCATCGAGGACGTCCTGCAGCGCCTGGACCTTGCCGACGGTGCGCACGCGCACCAACCGGTGCCGGGCCGTCAGCACGGCCAGACCGGCCGAATCGTAGCCCCGGTATTCGAGACGGCGCAGTCCCTCCATCAGGATGGGAACGGCGTTGCGCTCCGCGACGACACCCACGATTCCACACATGTCGACTTGCTCCGGGGATGACTGGACGAATGCTGCTGACCCCACCACGTCGACTCCGCCTCGGCTGAAGCGAAATCCGCCGCGGTCGCGGCCACGCGGAATACTTGAGACAGGCTCCTAGTGTGCCCGAGCGCGCCCGGAAAGCCAGTACCCGGCGAACCGCGCACCTTGGCGTCGGGGGCCCCGGGGCGCCGGCCGCGGCGGCCGCGCATCGACTAACGAGTGCCCGGCGGGGTCGTGGCCGGCGCGATCGATCCGCCCAATGCCTGGAACAAGGCGGCGGTATCGGCATAGCGGTTGGCGCGTGCCTGCGCCAGCGAGGCCACGGCTTGCTGGTAGGTCTGCTCGGAATTGAGCAGCGCGAGATAGTTCACGGAGCCAAGTTCCAACTGGCGACGCGCCACATTCAAGCTCTTCTGCGCCGATTCCTCGGCGCGGCTTGCGGCGTTGAGCGCGTCCGCGTCGGTCTCGAGCGCCTGCAAGGCGTCCGCGACGTTCTGAAACGCCGTCAACACGGCGGAGCGATACTGGGCTGCGGCCTGATCGAGCGCCGCGTCGGCCGCGCGTTTACGGTGGATGAGCGTACCGCCCGCAAACAGGGTCTGAGTCGCATTCGCCCCGATGCTCCAAAACCCGGTGCCGGGCTTGAACAGCTCGGCAAGCAGCGGCGCGGTGCTGCCGATGTCCCCGGTGATGGTGATTTGCGGCAGCAGATTGGCGATGGCCACGCCGACCTGCGCCGTGGCGGCGTGCAGCTCCGCTTCCGCGGCGCGCACATCAGGACGGCGCTCGACCAGTTGCGACGGCACGCCGAGCGGCAGATCCGTGGGCAAGGTCAATTTCGCAAGCTCGAGGCCGGTGGGCTTGAAGTCGGCCGGCAAGCGGCCGGTGAGTTGCGCGAGCTGATCGCGCGCCTGGTGCAGCTGCTTGTTCAAGGGCGGCAGCGTCTCTTCCAGTTGCGCGAGCGCGGCGTCCTGGGCATAAACGTCGGCCTCGGCGATCGCTCCGAGCGCGAGCTCCCGGCGCATGACCGCGAGCGATTCCCGCTCGAGCGCAATCACGCGTTCGGTAGCGGCAATCTGCGCGCGCAGGCCCGCCTCCTGGATGGCCGTCGTCACGACATTCGCGGTCAGCGTCAGGTACGTGGCGTCGAGTTGAAAGCGGCTCGCCTCCGCCTGTGCGGCGAGCGACTCCACGGCACGACGGTTGGCGCCGAACACGTCGGGGACATAGGAGATGGTGACCTGGGGCGTGAACAGATTGTAGAGCGGGGTCCCGGAATTCAGCGTCGGCTGCAATACGCCCACGGCATCGCGATTGCGCGTGGCGTCGAATTGCCCCTGTAGCGTCGGGAAATACGAACCGCGCTGCGCCGCTGTGTTCTCCATCGCCTGGCGCAGCGCGGCCTGCGCCGAGGCCACGTCGGGATTGGCCCGCAGAGCATCGTTCACCAGCGCGTTCAGCTCATCGGAACCGAACAACGTCCACCAGTTCCTGGGCACGTCCTGTTGCGTCAGAAAGCGCTGCGCCGCCCCGCCGGCGCCCGGCGACGCCACGGTCGCCGGCGCCAGCGGATCGATGGTGTAGCGTTCGACCTGGGGCGGGGCGGGACGGTGAAAATTCGGACCGACGCAGGCGCCCGCGCAGATTGCTGCCGCGGCGAACGTTGCGCGCGCGGCCCGGCGAGCGGACGCCTTCCCGGCCGGCACAGCCGCAGGTGGGGCGAGGAGGCGCTTCATCCGCCCGACTCCGGGCCGGGGTCGCCGTGAGGGCCGTCCGCCGGGGCGTACCGATCGGTCTCGGGCGGAATTTCCTGCGCCTTTGAAAATCTCAAAATGAGCACGGGCAGGACCAGGAGAATCAACACCGGCGCCAACAGCATGCCGCCGACGACCACCAGCGCCAGCGGCCGCTGCACTTGCGAGCCGATTCCCGTGGAGAATGCCGCCGGAAGCAGCCCCACGCACGCAACGGTGCAGGTCATGATCACCGGGCGAAGCTGAGTGCGGCAGGTTTCCAGCATGGCCGTGGCCCGATCGTGGCCGAGGTCCAAACACAGATGGTAGTAGGACAGCACCAGGATCCCGTCCATTGCCGCGATGCCGAACAGCGCCACGAACCCGATCGCGGATGAAACGCTGAATGCCGTGTCGGTCGCCCACAGCGCGAATATGCCGCCGAGCATGGCCATCGGGATGACGCTCGCGGCCAACAGCGCGTCGCGCAGGCTGCCGAAATTCAAATACAGCAACAGCACGATCAGCGCGATGGATAGCGGCACGGCGACGCTCAAGCGAGCGATTGCGTCCTGCAGGTTGCCGAATTCACCCACCCACTCCAGACGGTAGCCCCCCGGCAACACCACCTGCGAGTCCACGGCGCGCTGCGCCTCGAGAACCGCGCCGCCGAGATCGCGGCCGCGCACGCTGAATTTGATCGGCACGTAGCGTTGTTGCTGTTCGCGGTAAATGAACGCGGCGCCGGACACCAGCCGCACGTTCGCGACATCCTCGAGGGAAACCTGAATGACGCCGTTGCCCGTGCTCGCGGCGGCGGCGACGGGAATATGGCGGATGGCGTCCAGATTTTGCCGGTACGGCAGACTGAGACGCACCATCATCGGGAAGTGCCGATCACTGCTGCCTTCGTACAGATCCCCGGCGCTCTGGCCTCCGATGGCGGCTTGCACCACGGCATTGACGTCGCCTGGCGCCAACCCGTAGCGCGCCGCGCGCACGCGGTCGACGTCGATGCGAATCGTCGGCTGACCCAGCGAACGGAGCACGGCCAGATCGGTGATCCCCGGCACCTTGGCGAGCAACGCGGCGATTTCGTTCGCCTTCTTCTCCAGGGTGTCCAGGTCGTTGCCGTAGACCTTGACGGAATTCTCGCCCTTCACTCCGGATGCCGCTTCTTCCACGTTGTCCTGGATGTACTGCGAAAAATTGAACTCGACTCCGGGAAATTCCTCTTCCAGTGCATTCGTCATGTCCAGGGTGAGTTTGTCCTTGTTCATGCCGGCCGGCCACGCGTCGAAGGGTTTCAACGGCACGAAGAACTCGGCGTTGAAAAACCCCGTGGCATCGGTTCCGTCGTCGGGCCTGCCATGCTGCGACACCACGGTTTGCACCTCCGGATAGCCGCTCATCAGTACGCGCATCCGGTTCACGTAGGCATCGCTGTCTTCCAGCGAGACCGATTGCGGAAACGTCGCGCGCACCCACAGATTGCCTTCCTCGAGTTTGGGCAGGAATTCGAGTCCCAACGAACGCATGGCAAACACGGCGAGCAACGCCAGCAGGCCAACCACGGCGAAGGTGATGATGCGGTTGGCCAGGACGAATTCGAGCGCCGGCTGATACACGCGGCGCAAGCCGCGCACCACCGGCGTTTCCCGTTCGCTCAATTCCTGCGGAAATAGTATGAGGCTGAGCGCGGGCGCGATCGTGAAGGTGGCGATCAGGCCGCCGGCGATGGCATAGGCATAGGTCTTCGCCATCGGACCGAAGATATGTCCCTCGATTCCGGACAGCGTGAACAGCGGCACGAATCCCGCGATAATGATGGCGGCGGCGAAGAAAATCGATTGACTGACCTCCGCCGCCGCGATGGACAGGGTGTTCATCTTGCCGTGAAAGCCGCTGGCTGTGCGCATGCGGTGCAACGGGCTCGGACCGGTGCCGCGGCGGGTCGATGCCTCGGCCAAATGCCGGAAGATGTTCTCGACCATGATGACGGTGGCATCGACCACCAATCCGAAATCGATGGCTCCGACCGACAGCAAATTGGCCGACTCGCCGCGCAACACCATCAGACCGATGGCGAAGGAGAGGGCGAAGGGAATGGTCATGGCGACAATCACCGCGCTGCGTAGATTGCCGAGAAACGCCCACTGCAGCAGAAAGATGAGCACGACGCCGGCAACCATGTTGTGCAGCACGGTATGAGTCGTGATGTGAATCAAGTCGCTGCGATCGTAAATGCGCTCTATGTGGACTCCCGGCGGGAGGATGCCGCTGGTGTTCACCTTGTCGACCTCGGCTTCGACGCGCCTGATGGTCGGTACGCTCTCCGCGCCGCGCCTCATCAGCACGATGCCCTGCACGATGTCATTGACCTCGTTGTATCCTGCGATTCCGAGGCGCGGCAGGTTGCCGATGCTGACGTCCGCAACGTCGCCGATGACGACGGGCGCGCCTTGGTTGTTGGTAATCAGGGTGTGGCGGATCTCGTCCGCGGAATGGATCAGCCCCACGCCGCGCACCACGGCCGTCTGCTCGCCGAAATTCACGGTCTGGCCGCCGACATTGATATTGGCGTTGCCGAGCGCTGCGAGGACCTGCGGCACGGACAGTCCATAGCCCATCAATTTGCGTTGATCGATGGCAACGTCGTAGGTCTTGGTCTTGCCGCCCCAGCCGGTCACGTCGATGACGCCGGGCACCGCCTTGAAGCGGCGCTCGAGCACCCAATCTTCGAGAGTTTTCAGATCGGTGACCGAATAGTTCGGCGGTCCGACCACGCGATAGCGGTAGATTTCACCAATGGGACTGGTCGGCGAGACCTGCGGCTGGGCGCCGTTCGGCAGCGGCGCCAGTTGCGAGAGCCTGTTGATGACCCATTGCTCGGCCTGGTAGTAGGTGAAATCGTAGGTGAACTGCACCTTCACGTCGGACAGGCCGAACAAGGAGATGGTGCGTATGGCTTGCACGTTGGGAATGCCCGCCATTTGGATCTCGAGCGGAATGGTGATGTAGCGCTCGATTTCCTCGGCGGATTGCCCGGTGCTCTGAGTCACCACGTCCACCAGGGGCGGTACCGGGTCGGGATATGCCTCGATATTGAGGTTGAGAAAACTCGCCGCGCCGGCGCCCAGCATCATGACCAGCAGAACGACGATCAGCACCCGCTGACGAAGCGCGAAGGCGACGATCGCATTCATGAGGAGGCGGGAACGGCCACTTGATCGATAAACAGCCCGCCTCTGGTGACTATTCGTTCCCCGGGTTTTAGGCCGCCGAGCACCTCGATCAATCCATCGTTGCTGCGGCCGGTGCGTATGGCGCGGTAGGCCAATAATCCGCCCTCGGAGAGCACCCATACGTGTGCCAGGTCGCCCTCATACACCACGGCGGATTGCGGCACCGCGGGCGCGCTGGCGGCCTCGCCGGTGAGGATGCGGAAATTCGCGAACATCTCCGGTTTGAGCGCTCCGTCGAGATTGGCGATCTCTGCGCGCACCGGCAGGCGGTGCGTGACCGGATCGACCAAGGCCGCGATATAACTCACTCGCGCCTTGAATACCCGCATCGGATAGGCCAGCACGTGCACGTCCACGGGCTGTCCCAGATGCACCAGTCCCGCGTCCGCTTCACGCACGTTCGCAAGCAACCAGACGCTCGATGGATCGGCGATCGTGAACACCGGAGTCCCGCTGCCGGCCTGTAGAAACTGCCCGGGTCCGACCTGCCGGTCCACCACCACGCCGCTGATCGGCGCGGCGATGACGGCAGTCGGATTCATGGAGCGCGACGCTTCCAGAGCGCTGATCTCGGCAGCGGATTTGCCGAGAATCCTGAGCCGGTTGCGCACCGAGTCGAGCGCGGTTTCCGCGGCGGTGAGATCCGCCTGAGCTTGCTGCCAATCCTGGAGGCTCCCGCCCTTGGCCTCGTACAACGCCTGCTTGCGCCTCTCGTTGATGCGGGCGATCTTGACTTGCGCGGCCGCCGTGGCCAGATCGTTTTGCGCTTGAACGAATTCCGACGCTTCCACCGCCGCGAGCGGCGCGCCGGCCTTCACCGTGTCGCCCAGGCCGGCGATCACCCGGGTTACCCGCCCGGAATACGGCGAAAACACCGGGGTTGCGCGATCGGCGTCGACGGCGATCTTTCCCTCGGTCACCTCCTCGCTGACGAACTCGTGCAATTCCACCGGCTGCACGGTCAACGATTTCAGCTGCTGGGCGGTTGCGCGGAAGGTTCCCGGCGGAGACGGCGCTTGCGCAGCGGACGATTCCTTTTGGCCGAATACGCGTCCGCCCGACCAAATCAGCAGCATCGCCGCCACAACGCCGAGCGACAAGAGAATCACCGTCCGCGTCTGACGCGCGCTTGACCATGCGCGCTTGTCGATCGCATCCTGGCCCTTGAGAGTTGCCCCAGGATCGTTTGGCCCTTCGCTCATGGATTAATCCAATCCTGTCGGACGGCACGGCGTCCATGGTCGGGGTGGCAGTTTGCCATAGTTGGCGCCGCGGCCAAAACCACTGCGGTCAGAAGTGGACGACGGCATCGGCCGCAATCATGGCTTGCGAGTGCTTGCCGCCGCCCGGCGTGTCGGTGGGATTGTCGTACGCTTCGGCGTTGCGGGAATGTTCGAAGCGCATCTCCGGGCGCAGCTCGATCACATCGCCCACCCAATGGGTGTAGCCCAAATCGAATTCCGCGTAGCGAGACTTGAATCCCGTGCGTTGGCCCGTGGCATCGTCCATGTAGTCGGTGCGCCACGTGACAACGTCGCGCGGTCCGATCTGATAATTGAGATAGTTGACCGCGGCCCATTCGTAGGAGTAGCAGAACTCGAGGCCCGGGTTGCATTGCGCGCCGCTCGGCGCGCCGATATTCACATAGGAATAAGCCCGTCCGATGAACGCCTCGCCGGCCGCGTTGTTGACGTTCGGCGCGTGCGCTTCCCACATGTACCAGAGCTCCGTGTCCATGTGCCACTTCGAATCGAACTTGTGGTACCAGGTGACCACGGCATGCTGAACGTTGTTCCAGCGCCAGTCGCCGTCGTTGAGCGTATTCATGCAGGGATAGAGATTGTCCTTCCCCGAATCCGAGGTCCAGATGACGCACGCCGCCGGGGTCAGGTGGCGTTCGCTCTTGACCCAGGGCGCGACGTCGTTGCCGGCGGAGAGTTCCGCCTGAATCTGCCAATTCGTGTTGAGCTTGGTGGTGCTGACGATGCCGTTCTGAGTGTACGGATCATAGGTGTAGAGCAGTGAATGGCTGTAGGTGATGTTGTTCGGCGCGAGCTGCGCCTCGATGTCCGGGATGGAGATGTAGCGGCCGACCCGGATGTTTTCGCCGTCGGCGATCTTCGGAAACCAGAAATCCAGATAGTACATGACGGGATCGAAGCCGTAGGGCTTCTCGCTGTTCAGGTATTGATTGCTGAAGATGCCGTTGCTGAACGTGTACTTGTAGTCGGTGCCGTACAGTCCGGCGAAGCGAAACCCCCAGTCGAAATGATCGAGTTGTACCTCGTCGGGTGTGCGCTCCAAGTACAGCGTCGCTTGATCGAGCTGCACGGTGTTGGGCTCATAGGAATACGCCGCCGGATAATTGCCACCGGTGCCGGTGATGAAATTGTAGCGCCTGTTCGAGGTGCTCACGTTGCCGCCGGGCTCGATCCAGCCGTAGACGGTGAATCGGCTGTCCTTGAGTTTCTGCCCGCCGCTGCCGCAATACAACGCATCCATCAGCGCGCTGTAGTACATGTTATCGACCCCGATGGCCTCGGATCCTCCGATGTTCCAGGTCGAATAGGGCCACGGCGGGTTGGACTCGGGTACTTCTGCGCCGCCTACCACCAGCGTGGTTGGTGCCGCCGGATCGGGCCCATTCCAATCCAGGTGCGCCTTGTAGCTCTCCCTGAGGCGCTGGAAGAATCCCTCGTTCTCCGAGCCCTTGGCGCAGCCTTGCGCGGGCCCGTCCGGGTCGCTCGCACCGGTTTGGGGCGCGCCCGGCAGGTCGTCGGCCAGCGCCGGCGTGCCGAACGCCAGCAGGGCGGCCCCGAGGAGGTGGGTGAGCGGGGAGAGAGGCGCACTCGTCATTCATTTCTTCCTTGCACGCGGGCGCAGTGGAGTGCGCGCCTGACCAGCACGATAGACACCGGCGTGTTAAAAAGACGGCGCCTTTGGCCGTCAATGCGGAAAAATCTTGTTAAAACGCCCGGATGACGCTTGCGTAGTCCTCGCGTAGCGGGTTCGGGCGGGTGGCGCGCCGCCATGGCGGGTGACCGGACGCGCAAGCGCGCCGGATCAGGGCTTCTTCGTCTTCAGCGCCTCGTCGACCACCGCTTCCTTCTCGCCGTCCGAGAGCGCGCCCGTCCGCGTCCAATTCTCGAGCGTCGTCTGGCGCGCGCGCGTGAAGGTCAGCTTGCCGTCGGCTGCGCTCTCCGTGATGGTCGAGCCGGCCCCTATGGTCGCGCCCGCACCGATTCGAACGGGTGCCACCAGCATGCTGCCGCTGCCGATGAACGCGCCGTCCTCGATGACCGTCGGCCATTTGTTGGCGCCGTCATAATTGCAGGTGATGGTGCCGGCGCCGATATTCACCGCGGCGCCGACGGTCGTATCGCCGAGGTAGCTGAGATGGTTCGCCTTGCTGCCGGGGCCCACGCGGGAATTCTTCACTTCGACGAAGTTCCCGATGTGCACGTCGCGGTCGAGCACTGCGTCGGGCCGTAAGCGGGCAAAGGGACCGACCCGGCAACTGTGGCCGACGACGGCATACTCGAGGACGCAATTCGCGTGGATTTCGCTGTCGGCGCCTATGGTTGAGTTGCGGATCAGGCAATTGGGCCCGATTTTGACGCGCTTCCCCAGGTGCACATGCCCGATCAAGACCACATTGACGTCGATGAACACGTCCCGCTCCACGGTGACGTCGCCGCGTATGTCGACCCGCAGCGGATCGGCTAGCGTGGCGCCGGCGAGCATCAACTCCTCGGCGCGCAGGCGCCGGTATCCGGCCTCGACCTGCGCAAGCTGAATCCTGTCGTTGATGCCCATCACCTCGAGCGCGGAGGGCACGTGAATCGCGGCGATGGGATTGCCTGCCTTGACCGCGCCGACCACGACATCGGTCAAATAGTACTCTCGCTGCGAATTCGCCCTGCCGAGGCCGAGCAGCCATTCCTCCAGGCGCCCGGCGGGAGCGGCCATGAGGCCGCTATTGGCCTCGCGTATCCGCAGCTGTTCGGGGGTTGCATCCTTGTGCTCGACGATGGCGCTGACCCCGCCGTCGGCGCCCCGCACGATGCGGCCGTAGCCCGATGCCTCGTCGAGATCGACGGTGAGCAGGGCGAGCGCGCCCTGGTCGGCGGCGCTGACCAGTTTCTTCAGGCACGCCGGCCGGATCAACGGTACGTCGCCGTACAATACCAGCACCGTATGCTCGTCCGGGATCATGCACATGGCCTGCATCGCGGCATGGCCCGTTCCCAATTGGTCCGCCTGCAGCACCCACTCCAGATCCTCATCGTGGGCAAACGCCTTCTGCACTTCCGCGCCGCCGTGCCCGTACACGATGTAAATGTGGGCGGGATCCAAGGCGCGCGCCGTCCGAATCACGTGCCGCAGCAGCGGCTCGCCTGCCAAAGGCTGCAAGACCTTCGGCAAATCGGAATTCATCCGCTTGCCCTGACCGGCAGCAAGTATCACGACGGACAGCGGCATGACGGCTCCCGAATTCAACGCGTCGATCAGCGTTTCTTGCGTAGGCGCTCGATCGCCCTCAATTGTGCTACCGCGCGCGCGAGTTCGGCTTGCGCCTCGGCGATCTCCAGCTTGTCGGTGCGGCCGCGCACGGCTTCCTCCGCCCGCTGCTTGGCCGCGAGCGCGGCGGCTTCATCCAGATCCCGCGCCCTCGCCGCCGTATCGGCCAGTACCGACACCAGATGGGGCTGGACTTCGAGCGCGCCGCCGCCGACATAGAACGACTGCTCCTCCTCGCCCTCGACCTGCACGCGCACTTCGCCGGCTTTCAAGGTGGTCAGGAGCGGCGCGTGACGCGGCGCGATGCCGAGTTCGCCCTGCGAGCCGGGCGCGAACACCATGTGCGCCTCGCCCGAGAATATCTGCCCTTCGGCGCTGACGATGTCGACGTGAATGGTATTGGCCATGGACTTGTGATCTTAAGCGAGCGTCTTGGCTTTTTCGACCGCTTCTTCGATGGGGCCGATCATGTAGAATGCTTGTTCCGGCAGGTGATCGTATTCGCCCGCGATGATCGCCTTGAAGCCGCGGATCGTATCCTTGAGGGGCACGATCTTGCCGTCCTGTCCGGTGAACACCTTGGCCACATTGAATGGCTGCGACAAAAACCGCTGAATCTTGCGCGCCCGATACACGGTCAGCTTGTCCTCTTCCGACAGCTCGTCCATGCCGAGAATGGCAATGATGTCCTGCAGCTCCTTGTAGCGCTGCAAAACGGCCTGCACGCCCCGTGCCGTGTCGTAGTGCTCGTCGCCGACCACCAAGGGATCGAGCTGCCGGCTGGTGGAATCGAGCGGATCGACGGCGGGATAAATGCCGAGCGAGGCTATTTGGCGCGACAGCACCACCGTGGCGTCCAAGTGCGCGAAGGTCGTCGCCGGCGACGGGTCGGTCAAGTCGTCCGCGGGGACGTACACCGCCTGAATCGAGGTGATGGAACCCGTCTTGGTCGAGGTGATGCGTTCCTGCAGCACCCCCATTTCCTCCGCCAGCGTGGGCTGATAGCCCACCGCGGACGGCATGCGCCCGAGCAGCGCGGACACTTCGGTGCCCGCCAGGGTATAGCGATAGATGTTGTCGACGAAGAACAGCACGTCGCGACCCTTGCCGGAGGCCTGTTTCTCATCGCGGAAATATTCCGCCATGGTGAGCCCGGTCAGCGCGACGCGCAGGCGGTTGCCCGGGGGTTCGTTCATCTGCCCGTAGACCATGGCCACCTTGGAATTGGCGAGATTGTCCTTGTCGATAACGCCCGATTCGATCATCTCGTGATAGAAATCATTGCCTTCGCGAGTGCGCTCGCCGACCCCCGCAAACACCGACAGTCCGCTGTACTGCTTGGCGATGTTGTTGATGAGCTCCAGCATGTTCACGGTCTTGCCCACGCCCGCGCCGCCGAACAGGCCGACCTTGCCGCCCTTGGCGAAGGGCACCAGCAAATCGATCACCTTGATGCCCGTGACCAGCAGGTCCTGGCCGCCCGCTTGTTCGTCGTACGCCGGTGCGGGCCGGTGGATGGGCAGGTACTCCGTGGCCTGCACCGGTCCTCTCTCGTCCTGGGGCTTGCCCAGCACGTCCATGATGCGGCCGAGAGTGCCGGCGCCCACCGGCACGGAAATCCCCTTCCCAGTGCCGTTGACGGTAAGACCGCGGCGCAATCCTTCGGAAGGGCCCATTGCGATCGTGCGTACGATGCCGTCGCCCAGCTGCTGCTGCACCTCGAGCGTCAAATCGACGTCGTCGAGCTTGAGCGCGTCATAGACCTTGGGGATTTGATCGCGCGGAAATTCCACATCGATGACCGCGCCGATGATTTGCACGATTTTGCCGCTGGACATTGTCTATTCACCTTTCAACGGGGTTGCTGCGCAACCCCGAAAATTAGCGGCGCTGCACGCCGATTAAGATTACGCCGTATACCTAAACTCGATCCCTACATCCAACCTGACTTAAACCGCTGCCGCGCCGCCGACGATCTCCGACAATTCCTTGGTGATCGCCGCCTGGCGGGCCTTGTTGTAAATGAGTTGCAGCTCGTCGATCAACTTGCCGGCGTTGTCGGACGCGCTTTTCATGGCCACCATTCGCGCCGCCATTTCGCAGGCGACATTTTCAACGGCGCCCTGGAAAATCTGGGACTCGAGATAGCGCATCAGGATGCCGTCGAGAATCTCGACCGCATCCGGCTCGTAGAGGTAGTCCCAGCGCTCCTGCAATTCGTCCTTGTCGATGGTCTGAATCGGCAGCAATTGCGATACGACCCCGCGCTGCGTCATCGTATTGACGAACACGTTGTGTACCAGCAGCAGCCGGTCGATCGAGGCGTCGCGATAACCGTCGAGCATGACCTTGACGGTGCCGATCAGATCCCTGATGTGGGGCCGGTCGCCCAAATGCGTGACCGACGCGTCGATCTGCACGCCGGCCAGGCGCCTGAAGAACCCGAGCGCCTTCGAGCCGATCACGCACAAATGAATTTGAGCGTTCTGCGACTGCGCCTCGCGGATGGCGCCCAAGGTCGCCTTGAACAGGTTCAAATTGAGCGAGCCGCACAAGCCGCGATCGGTGCTGATCACCACGATGCCGACGGAGCGCACCGGGCGCTCCAAGGTAAAGGGATGCTTGTAATCCAAATTCACCTGGCGCAGATGGCCGATGATCTTGCGGATCTTCTCCGCGTAGGGGCGCGCGGCGCGCATCCGTTCCTGCGCCTTGCGCATCTTGCTCGCCGCCACCATTTCCATGGCTTTGGTGATCTTTTGAGTATTCTTGATACTCGCGATCTTGCCGCGGATTTCCTTCGCGCCTGCCATTGCGTTCCTTCAGCCCCGTCTACAGCGCCGCGAAGAAATCATCGCAGCACTTCTTGAGCGCGGCTTCGACATCCTTCGACAGATCCGGTTTGGCGTTGATGCCCTTGAGCAAATCGGCGCAGGAGCTGCGCGCAAAGGATTGCAGCGCGGCTTCGGTTTCCACCACCTTGCGGCGCTCGACCTTGTCGAAGTAGCCGCCGTTCGCGGCGTACAGCGACAGGGCCATTTCCGCCACGGACATGGGCGCGTACTGCTTCTGCTTCATCAGTTCGGTCACGCGCTGGCCGCGTTCGAGCTGCTTGCGCGTGGCCTCGTCCAGGTCCGAGGCGAACTGCGAGAAGGCGGCGAGTTCGCGGTATTGAGCGAGCGCCAAGCGGACGCCGCCGCCCAGCTTCTTGATGATGTTGGTCTGAGCGGCGCCGCCGACGCGCGACACCGAAATGCCCGCGTTGATGGCCGGGCGCATGCCGGCGTTGAACAGGTCGGTTTCCAGGAAAATTTGCCCGTCGGTGATGGAAATCACGTTGGTCGGGACGAAGGCGGTGACATCGCCCGCCTGAGTTTCGATGATGGGGAGGCCCGTCAGCGAACCGGTCCTGCCCTTGACCCGGCCGTTGGTGGTTTTCTCCACGTATTCTTCGCTGACGCGCGCCGAGCGTTCCAGCAGGCGTGAATGCAGGTAGAACACGTCGCCCGGATAGGCTTCGCGGCCGGGCGGACGCCGCAGCAGCAGCGAGATTTGGCGATAGGCAACCGCTTGCTTGGACAGATCGTCATACACGATCAGCGCGTCTTCGCCGTTGTCCATGAAGTATTCGCCCATCGCGCAACCGCCGTAGGGCGCAAGGTATTGCATGGCCGCCGGCATCGACGCGGACGCCGCGACGATGATGGTGTGGCCCATGGCGCCGTGCTCCTCCAATTTGCGCACGACGTTGGCGATCGAACTCTGTTTCTGTCCGATGGCGACGTAGACGCACTTAACGCCCGTGCCTTTCTGGTTGATGATGGTGTCGATTGCCACGGCAGTCTTGCCGGTCTGGCGGTCACCGATGATGAGCTCGCGTTGGCCGCGGCCGATCGGCACCATGGAATCGATGGCCTTGAGCCCGGTCTGGACCGGTTGCGAGACGCTCTTGCGGAATATCACGCCCGGCGCGACCCGCTCCAGCGGCGATTTCAGTTTCGCATTCACCGGACCTTTGCCGTCGATGGGCAGCCCCAGCGCGTCGACGACGCGCCCCAGGAGTTCGGGGCCCACCGGCACTTCGAGGATGCGCCCCGTGGTCTTGACGGTCGACCCTTCCGATATGTGCTTGTAATCGCCGAGCACCACGGCGCCGACCGAGTCCTGCTCGAGGTTCAACGCCAGCCCAAAGGTGTTGCCGACGAACTCCAGCATTTCGCCGTAGCGTGCGTCGGCGAGGCCGTGGATGCGAACGATGCCGTCGGTGACGCTCACCACCGTACCGACATTGCGCGCCTCCGCGGTGGACTGGAATTTCTCGATGCGCGCCTTGATGAGGTCGCTGATTTCCGATGCCTTGATGGACATATCGATCCTCTTGCTGCGAACCGCCTTCGGTCCGTGCCTTGCTGTCAGTTCTACGTTGCCAATTCGGTCGCGAGCCGGGCCAAGCGGCCCTTCAACGAGCCGTCGATCACCAGATCCCCGGCGCGCACCAGTGCGCCGCCGAGGAGAGTCGCGTCGATGACGTTGCTCATGCGCACCCGGCGCTTGAGCCGCGCGCCCAAGGCCGTCTTGAGCTTTTCCTGCTGCGCGGCATCGAGCGCGACGGCGGAGGTCACCTCGACGTCGACGGTGTTTTCCACCGCGGCGCGCAGCACCTCGTAATGCGCCGCGATTTCCGGCAACAGCAGCAGGCGGCGATTCTCCGCCAGCACGCGCACGAAATTCTGCATGCCGGCGTCGAGCTTCCCGCCGGCGACCGCGGCGATGAATTCCGCCAGATCCGCCGCCGTCTTGTCGGGGCTTTTGACGAGGGCGGCGACGCGCGCATCGGCGACGATTTCGGCCGCCGTCGTGAGGCCCCGCGACCACTCGGAGAGGGCGTTCGCGCCATGCGCGTATTCGAATGCGGCTTTGGCGTAGGGCCGGGCGATGGTGGCTCGCTCAGCCACGTCCCACCTCGGCGGCCAGCTGGTCCAACAGTTCGGCGTGGGTTTTGGCGTCGATCTCACGCCCCAGCAGGCGCGATGCGCCTTCGACCGCGAGCTTGCCCACTTCCTGGCGCAATTCTTCGCGCGCTCGCGAGCTCTCGCGCGCCGCTTCGTCGCGCGCCTGCGCCACCAGGCGCTGTGCTTCGGAGGCGGCCGTGCCCTTGGCTTCGTCGACCATTTCATTGGAGCGCTTGCCCGCTTGATCGATGATCTGCGCGGCCCGGTCGCGCGCCTCGCGGATGATTTCCTTGGAACGCGCCTCAGCCTCGCCGAGTTCCTTCTCGCTTTTCGCGGCAGCGGCCAGGCCGTCGGCGATCTTCTTCTGGCGCGCTTCGATGGCGCCCATGAGCCAGGGCCAAAAGAATTTCATGACCGCCCATGCGACCAGGAAAAAAACCACCCCTTGGATGACCAGCGTGAGTGCTAAGTTCATTGCGTACTCCGTGCCAGGCGCCTTGCAAGCGCCCCGGGCGCTCCGTTACTTGAGACCCAGCGCGCCCAGGAAGGGATTGGCATATAGCAGCAGGAAACCCACGGCGACGCCGATGATCGGCACCGCGTCCAACAGGCCCGCGACGATGAACATCTTCGTCTGCAGCATGTTGGTCAGTTCCGGCTGGCGCGCCGAACTCTCGAGGAACTTGCCGCCCAGAAGACCGAAGCCGATGGCGGCGCCCGCGCCGCCCAGGCCGATCACCAGGCCCGCTGCGATCACGGTGGAGCTCATGAGCTGAGCAATTTGGGTCACGTTGTCCATTATGTCTCCCGTCTTGAAAGTCTTGAAGGAATCTAATCTAGTGTTTCTCGGCCGAAATGCCCACATACACGATGGTCAGGACCATGAATATGAACGCTTGAAGCGTGATGATGAGGTAGTGAAACACCGTCCACACCACACCCGCGCCGAACTGCGCGAGCCCTAAGAAATAGGTCGACACGTGATTGAGCGCCGCGCCGAGCGTGAAGCAGGCAATCAGAAGAAATATGAGCTCGCCCGCATACATGTTGCCAAACAACCGCATGGACAGGGAGAGCGGCCGGACCACCTCTTCGATCACGCGAAAAGCGAAATTGATCGGCGCCAACAGGATTTTGAGGGCGGCGTTGTGGGCATGAAATGGAGCGGTAAACCACTCGCCGGCGAAGGCGCCGAAGCCCTTGTGCGTAATGCCCACCCACTGGATCAACAGAAAAACGCCCAGCGCCATTCCGACCGTGGTGTTGAGGTCCGCCGTGGCCACCGTGCGCAGATGTTCCACGCCGAACAGCTTGGCGACCGCCGGCAACGCATCCACGGGCAGGATGTCCATGAAATTTTCCAGGAACACGATGCAGAAGATGGTGATGGCGAGCGGCGCGATGAATTTATTCGTGCCGTGATAGGTGTCCTTCACCATGCCGTCGACGAATTCCATCAGCATCTCCACCGCGGCCTGCAACTTGCCGGGCACGCCGCTGGTGGCGCGGCGGGCGGCGAGCGACAGCACCAGGATGAAAATGCCGGAAATGACCAGAGTAAAAAAGACGCTGTCGATGTGCACCGACCAAAACGCGCCGTAGCCGGTATCCACGGTGTTATGCGTGAGGTGGTGCTTGATGTAGCCCGTCACCCCGCCCGCGCTGTCTTCCTCAGCCATGAATCCGAAACGCATAAATCCCCAATCGTCACTTGAGCCGAATCAGCGCGACCCAATTAGCCAGTTGCGCCGCCAACATCCCAACCAGGAACGGAGCCACATCGAGCCGCAAGCGCGCAAATGCCACGTACAGCGCGAGCGCGAACCACAGCCATTTCAGCGCCACCCCGGTGTACATGGCTGTGCCGAGCGTCGCTGCGCCGGCGACGCCGGGCCTGAACGCGCGCCAACCCAGCACGGCGGTTCCGGCAGCGACCATCAGCCCACCCGCCATCGCCGCAACACCCGCGGGTGAGCCGCCGAACATAAAGTACACAGACGCGACGGCCACCGCACATCCTGCTTGCAGGAGCACGATCCGGACAACCAGGCGCTTGCCGCGAAGCAGAACGTTACTCATCGCGAAGGGGATCGGACCGCAACCGGCGCACGGCGCGCTACCCGCAATCTACCCATAAGAGCCGTCGCCAGTCGTAAAGAGCCGCGGCATTATAGGGACGCGGCGGTGGCGCATCAAGGTGTTTTGGGCTTTGGTATTTGCATGGTTTCCCGGCGTCAGGTGATATGCGCCAGGATGCCTTCGAGCTCGTCCAAACTATTGTAAGACACCACCAGCTTGCCCTTGCCGGAAGCCGTGTGTTGAAACAGCACCTTAGCGCCCAGCTTGTCGGCGAGTTCCAATTGCAGTCGGTTGATATCCGGATCGACGGCGCGCGGCTGGCTGTCCGCGGCGGCGGCAGGCGCGAGCAGCCGGCGCACCAGGGCCTCCGTGTCGCGCACCGACAGGCCCTTCTTGGCAACCAGGGCTGCGACTTCGACCTGCTGACGGCGGGTGGTCAGGCCCAGCAATGCCCGTGCGTGACCCATTTCGATGCTGCGCTGCTCCAAAAGCAGCTTGACTTCGTCGGCCAGCTCCGTCAGGCGCAGCAGATTGCTGACCGCCGCCCGCGAACGGCCCACCGCCTCGGCGGCGGCCTGATGCGTGAGGCCAAATTCCTCGACCAGCCGCGACAACGCGCGCGCTTCCTCCAAGGGGTTCAAGTCCTCACGCTGAATGTTCTCGATCAGCGCCATGGCGACCGCCGCCTCGTCGGGTACGTCGCGAATCACCGCCGGGATTTCAGCGATCCCCGCCATCTGCGCGGCGCGCCAACGGCGCTCGCCGGCGATGATTTCGTAGCGCTGCGACTCGCCGGGATTGCGGTTCGGCAGCGGCCGCACCAGGATGGGCTGCACCAAGCCCCGCGACTTGATCGACTCGGCCAGCTCGCCCAAGGACTCCGGGCGCATATCCACGCGCGGCTGGTACTTGCCCCGTTGCAGCAGATCCAGCGGAATGGTGGCGAGTCGGTCGCCCGCGGCGGCCGGCGCCGGTTCGGTGATCGAAACGCGGGCACGCTGCGCCATCAGGGGACTGAGCTCAGCAAGGCCTCGACCCAGAGACGGCTTCTTGCCGGACATACTTGACCTTCCGAAAACGATGGCCGGGATTATACGGGTGCGACCGGCCGCTCGTCGCGGCGAATCATCTCCCCGGCGAGCGCCAGGTATGCCAGGGCCCCGCGCGATTCCTTGTCGTGGAACAGCGCGGGTTTGCCGAAGCTCGGGGCCTCCGCGAGACGCACGTTGCGCGGAATCACCGTGCGGAACACCTTCTCCCCGAAATGCTCGATGAGCTGCGCCGACACTTCGGTGCACAGGTTATTGCGCGGATCATACATGGTGCGCAGCAATCCCTCGATCTGCAGGTCCGGGTTGATCGAGCTGCGGATCTGGTCGACGGTCTGGGTCAAGGCGCTCAAACCCTCGAGCGCGTAGTACTCGCACTGCATCGGCACCATCACCGAGTCCGCCGCCACCAGCGCATTCAGCGTGAGCATGTTGAGCGACGGCGGGCAGTCGATCAGGATCACATCGAAGCTCTCGCGGATCGGCTTCAGCGCGTTACGCAGCTTGAATTCGCGCCCCGCGATCATGGTCAGCAATCGCACCTCGGCGGCGGTGAGGTCCTGGTTGGCCGGCAGCAGCATGAAACCGCCGTATTCCACGGGGACCAATGCCTCGGTCGCCGCGCAATCGCCCAGCAATACGTCGCAACTGGTGCGCGCCAGCGAATGCTTGTCGATGCCGCATCCCATCGTGGCGTTGCCCTGCGGATCCAGGTCGATCAGCAGGACCCGCCGCCGCGTCGCCGTCAGCGACGCAGCGAGATTGACGGCGGTAGTGGTCTTCCCCACTCCCCCTTTTTGATTTGCGACCGCGATGACCCGATTCATGTTTGCTCGATTTGGCAGTACCGCTTACGGGCCGGCAGCGTGAGGCCGGATCGGCTCAAGGCCGCGCCGGTGAGAGTTCCACAAGATGCCGTTCGTCGTCCAGTCCCGGAAGCTTCAGCCGGTGCACCGCCACGATCCGGAAGGATTTGGGAATCGCCGCCAGCTCCTCGTCCGGGCGCTTGCCCTTCATCGCCAACAGACGTCCGCCGGGGGCGCACAGATGCCCGGCGTAGGCCACGAAATCGGCCAGCGACGACAGCGCCCGCGCCATCACCGTGTCGAACGGATCGAACGGCCGGAAAGCCTCGGCGCGCGCGTGCACCACCTCCACGTTGGCGCATCCGACGCGCGTCGCGGTTTGCGCGACGAAGCGCGCCTTCTTGCCCGTCGCTTCGATCAGCGAGAAGCGCCGCGCGGGATTGACCACCGCGAGCGGCAGGCCGGGGAACCCCGCGCCCGTGCCCACATCGGCGAGGCGCATGCCCTTCAAATAGGGCTGCAAGCTCAAGCTGTCGAGCACGTGCTTGCGCAGCATGTCGGGCCGATCGCGGATGGCCGTCAGGTTGAATTGCTCGTTGGCTGCCGCCAATTCGTCCACGACGCGCAGCAACGATTCGCCCTGGCGCGCATCGAGCTGCACCCCCAACCCGGCGGCGCCGGCGATGAGCAGCTGCAGTTCGTCGTCGCGCGTCATGGCGCGGGCGCTGGGGCAGGCGCGGCGGCATCCGCCGGCTCGCCCTGCGCCGCAGGCGTGAGCGTCATCGACACGCGCGCTTCGGTGTCGGCCGCCGCGTCGGAAAGGCGCGCGCTGAAAGCGATTGCGCCGTTGCGGCCTGCGCACAGGCTGGTGGTTCCCGCGCTGGGCGTGGCATCTTTCAGCCAGACCGCGCAGGCGCGGGCGAATGTTTGCTCGGCCGCGGCGGCCGTGACGCGCACCGATGCCTCGATTCGGTTCAATCGATCGTAGCGGAAGCACAGAAAGTACTCGTCCGCGCCGCTTCCCAGGAAGCGCGGCGCTGCGGCGTCGACCGTGTAGCAGTCTTTGTTGTCGCCCGCGGCGGCGTCC
>JBEKYO010000053.1:0-27473 GCA_049510875.1 Steroidobacteraceae bacterium | reverse complement strand
GATGGGCAGCAGCGTCAGTGCCCACAACCACTCGGGTTGAAGGAAGCGAGTCATGCGCCGCCGCCGGAGCGCGAGGCCGCCGGAGCCGGCGCCAGGGACTTGGCGGATTTGGAAGGCTGCGGTTGGAGTGCTCCCGGCTGAGGCGGCGGCTGAGGTGCTCCCGCCGGAGCCCCCCCCACCTGAGGCGCTCCCAGCGCGTCGGGTTCGGGGTCGGGCTTTGCCGTCTCGAGCACGAAGGCGCGCGCGCTGTGGTAGAGCGACTCCATGTTCTGCGGCGTCAGCGAGATGCCGGCGAACTTCACGAGATCGCATTGATGCAGAAATTCCGAGAGCAGCGCGCGATGGCGCAGCAGGGAGGCCTGGGACGACTCGAGCAGGTCGCGCAGAAACTCCTCGGTGGTGCGGTGCGTGGCGATGACGTCGAAGCGCCGTTCGATGTATTCGCGCACGATGTCGGAGACGGCGGTGGAGAATTCGCGCGCGCTCGGCGGCTGCATCAGCGGCCGGATGGCCTCGAGGCGCTGCAGCGCGACCTCGAACGGCAGCAGCGCGCGCGGGCGGCGCCGGCGCCGCAGCCAGCGCCAGATGCCGACGCCGAGCAACGCGAGCAGCAGCGCCGCGGCGAGCAGCGCCGGCGTGAGCCACCACGGCCAGATGAACTTGGGTCCGCGAATGTCGCGGATGTCCTCATCGGCCAGCGCGCTCGCCGCGGCAAACAAGACGGCGAGCACGGCGGCGGCTACTGCGCGCGCCGCGGGCAAGATGGCGAGCACGGCGGCGGCCACTGCACCGCGACCATCGAGGGCCTGGCGGCTCATGCGCGCCGGCGCTCGCGCGTCTTGAAGAAGCGTTGCAACGCGGGGAGGTAGGGGGTGTCGGTCTGCAGCTGCAACGTGTCGACGCCCTCCGAGCGGAAGTCGCTCACCAGGCGGCGGCTGCGCTCGGCGGAGCGTTCCTTGAAGCGCCGGCGGACGGCGGCGCTCGCGGTGTCGACTTCGATGACTTCGCCGGTTTCGGAATCCTCCAGCGCGAGAATGCCGAGGTTGGGAAGTTCCCGCTCGTGCGGATCCTCGACGTGAACGGCGACCAGATCGTGGCGGCGATTGGTCTGGCGCATGGCGCGGCGCAGGGCCTCGCGGTCGGCGGCGAGGTCGCCGGGCGATTCGAAATCCGAAATGAGAAAAACGATGGCGCGCCGGTGCAGTACATGATTAACGACGTCGAGCGCCTTGACGGTGTCGGTGCCGCGGCCCTCGGGCGTGTGATAGAGAATGTCCCGCACCACGCGCAGGACGTGGCGCCGGCCTTTCTTGGGCGGCAGGTAGCGCTCGACCCGGTCGGTGTACATCAATAGGCCCACCTTGTCGCTGTTGCGGATGGCGGAGAACGCCAGCACGCTCGCGAGTTCGGCGGCGAGGTCGCGCTTGCTCATGGCGGCGGAGCCGAAATTGCCGGAGGCGCTGATGTCGACCAGCAGCAGGATGGTGAGCTCGCGTTCCTCGGTAAATTTCTTGACGAAGGTGCGGCCGGCGCGCGCGGTGACGTTCCAGTCGATGGTGCGTACTTCATCGCCGGGGCTGTATTCGCGCACCTCGTCGAAGTCCATGCCGCGGCCCTTGAACACCGAATGATAGGCGCCGGACAGGCTGTCGTTGACCATGCGGCGGGTGCGGATCTCCAACTGCCGCATGCCGCTCATGATGGCCCTGCTGGACTTGGTGGTATCGGCGGGCATTCGGCTCCTAGGGCACGGGCAGCGCGTCGAGGATCTTCTCGATCACGTTCTCGGAGGTGATGTTCTCCGCCTCGGCCTCGTAGGTCACCGACACCCGGTGGCGAAGCACGTCGAGGGCAATGGTTTTGACGTCCTGCGGCGTGACGAAGTGGCGGCCGTTCAAAAAGGCCATGGCGCGCGCGGCCAGGGTCAAGGCAATGGTGCCGCGCGGCGAGGCGCCGTTCTGGATGTAGCCGTTCAAATTGAACGAGGCGGCGACGGGCGGCCGGGTCGCGACCACGAGATCGACGATGTAGTTGCGGATCTTGTCGTCCACATAGAGCGTGTTGACGACGTGCCGGGCGCTCACGATTTGTGCGGCGGTCACCACGGGTCGCGGGACGGGCAGGGGCTCGGTGGTGGCCATGGCGTCGAGAATGGCGCGCTCCTCGGCGCGATTGGGGTAGTTGACGATGACCTTCATCATGAAGCGGTCGATTTGCGCCTCGGGCAGCGGATAGGTGCCTTCCTGCTCGAGGGGGTTCTGGGTGGCGAGGACCAGGAACGGGTTGGGCAGCGCGTAGGTTTCGTCGCCGATGGTCACCTGGCGTTCCTGCATCGCCTCGAGCAGCGCGCTCTGCACCTTCGCGGGCGCACGGTTGATCTCGTCGGCGAGAATGAGATTGCTGAAAATCGGGCCGTGCTTGGTGCGAAAGGCGCCGTCCTGGGGGTTGTAAATCATGGTGCCGACGATGTCGGCGGGCAGCATGTCGGGCGTGAATTGCAGCCGCTTGAAACCCACCGCGACGCAGCTCGCCAGGGTCTTGAGCGCGAGAGTCTTGGCAAGCCCGGGGACGCCTTCGAGCAGCACGTGGCCGTTCGTGAGCAGGGCGATCAACAAGCGGTCGAGCAGATGCTTTTGACCCACGATCACCCGGCCGATTTCCTGCTGCAGCGGTTTGACCCAGACCGAGTTCTCGAGCACGGTCTCGCGGGCGGCGCGCAACTCGGCGTTCAGCTCGAGCGGTACCGGCCGCGGCTCGGGGTGGCCCGCATTCCCGGGAACCGGCTGGTACATCGAATCGGCCTTCGGCTCGCTCGGCGACGGTGCAGTTCTTTGAATCATTAACCTTCAATCCTTGTGACAAAAATCGCGGCCCGGCCCACGGGGCCAGACTTACGGGACCAGACCAACGGGGCCAGGCCTGGGCGCCTCCGGACTACGCGGTCCCGCCTACGCAGTCCGGCCAAACCGGGGTCCAGCCCGCGCGGTCCGACCTACCCCTCAGGAAGCCCGATGGTGACGGCGACGCCCTAAATAGTAGCAACGGGCGTCGATAACGAGGAGGTCGTCGGCCCGTCCGTCCGGGGGCCCGACGCTTGGAACCCGGCCGGAGGCGGTCGGTTCCCCTCAATTGTCGCACCGAAGTCTCGGTTTTCTTTATTTTTTCGGCGGCCGGCCGTCAATCTACCTCAGCTGCACTATCGATCTCCGGAGGCTCCATGCTGCATTTCCTCAGAATCGCATCCGTCCTTGGCCCGCTCACCTGGTTGCTGGCCTGCCCGCCGGCGCTGGCCGGCGATCTGGAGCCGATGTCCCCGGCGGCCTTCATGCCGCGGGGCATGCTCGGCGTGCAAATCGGCAGTTCCTGGGAGACCGCCAAGCACACCCCGTCCCTCGACGTCCGGAGCTGCCAGCTCAACCACCAGCACCCCGATCTGTTCGACGAAGTGTGCTTTTTCCGGACCGCGAGCCGCGTGGGCGGCGCCGAAATTCACGACGGCTTCCTGGTGCGCAAGGGCAATCGGGTGGTGCTGATCGGCACCGGGATCACCATCAAGAACGTGGACGACCCCCTCGCCGAAGCGGTGATGCGCGATTTTCAATCCGAGGTGCACGCGAAATTCCAGCAAAGGGGCGACGACGTGCTGTTCGTGAACCTGCCGGAGCGGCGCATGTCGGGCGCGGAACTGGCCGGGTTTTCGCAGAATGCGCCGGTATTGTTGGTGGAAATCGAGCCGGAGGAAACCGAGCTGGCGGTGCTGTACGGCTACCTGGCGCCGGTGAACGCGTTCAGCGCGCTGACCTCGAACTGACGCGGGCGGGCGCGGGCGGGGGGCAGGCGGTCGGGCCTCGGGGCCGCCGGAGAGACCCCGATTGCAACCGTGCAGTGGTTAAATAACGGGAAGCCGGCGCTTTACGGCGCGGCCGTACGCTTTGCGACGATGCCGCCCTTCATCACGAAGGCCACATGCTGCAGCGCGCGGATGTCGTCCACGGGATTGCCCGGGACCGCGATGATGTCGGCGTAGTAGCCCGGCTTCAACTCGCCGATCTGTCCGTCCCAGCCTAGGAGTTTGGCACCGTTGATGAGGTCGGCCTGCAGCACGGCCAGCGGCTTCATGCCGTAGTCGACCATCAATTCGAATTCGCGGGCCTGCGTGCCATGCTTGAACGGTCCCACATCCGAGCCGACGGCGAACGGGATGCCGGCTGCTACCTGCCGCTTGAATTCCTTGATCTTGTAGTCGAACAGCGGGCGCTCGCCGCGTGGGTCGGGGCTCCCCGCCGGGGGCAGGAAGTATTCGAACACCGTGAAAGTGGGCACCGCGGGAATGTGCTTCTCCTTCATGAGGGTCATGGTGGCATCGCTCAACTGGGTGGCGTGATCGATGGAGGCCACGCCCGCCTGGGCGGCATACAGGGTGCCGGGCTCGCCCATGGCGTGCACCGCGACTCGCGTGCCGAGGCGCGCGGCTTCGTCGACCGCGGCTTTCAGTTGCTGCATGGTGAACTGGTAGGGGGTGTGCAGGGTGCCGTCAGGCTGCAGGCGGTCGGGTCCGGTTTCATAGATCTTGACGAAGTCCGCGCCTTGCTTGTGCTGCTCGCGAATCGCGGCGACGAGCTCGTCGGCGGTGTTGGCGTAGGTGGCATTGGAGAGCACGTGCTGCGCGGGATTGAAGCCGTTGGCGTCCTCGTGGCCGCCCAAGATGTCGATGGCGTTGCCGCTGATGCGCAGCCGCGGTCCGGGAATCAGGCCCTGGTCGATGGCGTTGCGCACCGCCGTGTCGGCGGATCCCGCCCCCTCGGTGCCCATATCGCGCTCGGCGGTGAAGCCCGCCAGCAAATCGTTCTTGGCGGCGAGCGCCGCGAGGAGGGTGCGTTGCGGCACGGATTCCTGGACGGTCTGCAGGCCTTCGTTGCCAGGGTGCAGGAACAGATGCACGTGGGCGTCGATGAGCCCGGGCAGCAGGGTGCGGTCGCCGAGATCGATCAGCTCGACGCCGGCGGGGTGCGTCACCGACGTGCCGACGGCGGCGATGCGCTCGCCGTCGATGAGGATCTCGCCCGGTGTGAGGATTCGGCCAGTGTTCACGTCGAGCAATCGAGCGGCGTGCAGCAGCAGGGGATGATGCGGAGTCGGGTCGGCGGTGGCGGTGGCGGTGGAAACAGCGGCAGCGGCGGGCGCGGCAGGGACACCGGCAGCGGGAGCTGGTGGAGCGGCGGCGGCAGGGGCAACAGGCGCGGCGGCGTTAGCGGTGGTCATTACTAGCGCCGCGATCAGCATCGTGTACCTCCACGCCAGACCGATTCTCATCGTATAGGCCCCGCCGCAAGGTGCGCCCATGATGGCAGATGTGCTGCGGCGCGTCGCCGGCCTACACCGCGTCGCCCAGCCTACCCCGGGTCGCCGGCCTACCCCGCGTCGCCTCGTTACCCTGCGTCGAGGGTGACGTCGGCGTGGATGTCGCTTTCCGAGGAGTACACCTGCGCGGTGAGGGCCTCGGCGAGCCGGTCGAACTCGGGCCCGAGGATGCGGTCCTCGGTCAACGGGGGTACATGGCTGCGAACCAGGCTCAAGAACTCGCGCAGGGCCGTGGGCGCCGGGCGATCGGTGACGTAGAGCGCCTGCGAGGCGACCACGGCGAGCATGGCGAGGCAGGCATCGAGGCAGCGGCCGGTGCGCAGTTCCTTGCTCCAGGCGAGGAAGGTGGGCGTGGCCACGTCGTCCTGGTTCGACGCGGAGTCGCTGCCGGGAATGAACGTGCGCTGCGCGGCGGATTTCGCCATTTCGATGTAGCCGGCGGTGGCCATCGGCACATAGCCGATGTTGCCGCGGCCGTCGCTTTCGCCTGGCTGCCGGCCGATCAGCAGCAAATCGGGCATTTGCGAGACGCGGCCGTTCAATAATTTGGCGCTGTGCCGGTCGCAGAGCAGGCACAGATCCGCCCAGATGCCGGACAGATCGTCGAGCGCGGGCGCCGCCATGGCATTGTGGTAGCCGCCGGTGCTGATGCAGCGTCCGTACGGGTTTTTAAGATCCGGCTGCAGATACACCGGGTTATCGCTGATGGAGGACAGCGATACGGTGGCGGCGTGCGCGGCCGCGGCCGCGGCGCGATGCGCGTGCCCCAGCACACGCGGCACGATGCGATAGCTGACGGGCGCCTGATAACTGCGGCGGCCGTCGGCGCCGCCGGAGCCCATCAGATAGGCGCGCAGCGCCTGCAGCGCGGCGGCTTCATCCCGGTCGCCCCACAGCAGGTCGAGCGCGGCGTCGTAGTGCTCGAGCGGTGCGCGGAACGCTTCGATGGACAGGGCAAAGGTCTTGAAGGCGATCCGCAGCCGCCGCTGGGCGGCGATGGCGGAATCGGCGATCAATGCGGCGGCGCAGGGCGAGCCGTTGATGAGCGAGCCGCGCTCCTTGATTTCGAGCTCGAACGCGGTCGATAGCTGGGCAAACAGCGGATACAATGCGAGGATTTCGCCCGCGCCGCCCTGACCGGCGGCGGCCACCGGCGGCATCGGCGACCCGTCGAGCATGGCGGCCACGGCCTGGGCGATACGCGGCGTGGTGGCGGCATGCCCTTCGAGAAAGTTGGTCAAGCGGGCGAGCACGATGCCGCGCACCACGCGATCGGGCAGGTAATCCCCGAACGCGATGGCGGCGGGAAACGGCTTGATGCGGGCATGGCGATTGCGCTGTTCCACGGTCAGGCGCTGGCTGGCCTGTTCGCCCATCGAGGTGGTCACGCCGTACACCACCACCGAGGGGTCGCGCTCGATCATTTCGAGGAAAGAGGCGCGGCTTGATGCGATGCGCTGCATCGCGGCGTCAGAGATGCGTACCGGCTCGCGCTGCCAGGCGACGCGGAAGGTGGCGTCCAGGTTGACGTCCCACCGATTGTTGAGAATGACGGTCAAGAATTCACCCAAGAATACGAGGACTGCAATCGTATTCCATTGTTCACGGCTTGACATATGCCGTAGTCGACAAAATTACTACGGGGCATGGAGCAAAGAGAAAGGACCAAGGAGCAGGGAGCAAGGACCGGACCACGGAGCAGGGAGCAAGGACCGGACCACGGAGCAGGGAGCAAGGACCGGACCACGGAGCAAGGTTCAAGGTCCTTGGTCCGAGGATCGCGGGCGGGGAGCGTCTCGCACTATCGGCCCACAAAGCGGCACGTCGGAGCGTCCGCTCGGTTAGAATCCCCCCGCCGGAGCGGGGAGTCCCGCTGCATCCCCTTCGGGGGGCGGGAATCATATTCCAGGGCGACGTGCGCGCCAGCCACGTTACGGCAATTCATTGTTATCTGCGCACGCGCGGCCGAAGGGGCCGCCAAATCTTAAGGTGATTGGGAAAAATGCTTGCTACGTCAAATGTTGCCATCCAGTTCGGTGCCAAGCCGCTGTTCGAACAGGTTACGGTCAAGTTCTCCGACGGCAACCGCTACGGCCTGATCGGGGCGAACGGCAGCGGAAAGTCCACCTTGATGAAGGTTCTGGGCGGCGACCTGGAGCCGAGCGCGGGCGATGTCATGCTGCAGTCCGGTATGCGGTTGGGCAAACTGAATCAGAACCAATTCGGCTACGAGGATGAGCGGGTGCTCGACGTGGTGATGCAGGGCCATACGGAATTATGGAAGGCGATGACGGAGCGCGACCGCATCTATGCCGACACCAACGCCAGCGACGAAGATTACATGCGGGCGGCGGAACTCGAGGGGGTGTTTGCGGAGTATGGCGGGTACGATGCCGAGGCGCGCGCGGGCGCCATTCTCACGGATGCCGGGATCCACGAATCGCGCCACAACGGGCCGATGCGCGAGGTGCCGCCGGGCTTGAAGCTGCGCGTGCTGTTGGCGCAGGCGTTGTTCTCGCGGCCCGACGTGCTGCTGCTGGATGAGCCGACCAACAACTTGGACATCAATTCCATTCGCTGGCTGGAAAGCGCGCTGAACAATTACGACGCCACGATGGTCATCATCAGCCACGATCGGCACTTTTTGAATCAGGTGTGCACGCACGTGGCGGATTTGGATTTCCAGCAGCTCAAGGTCTATCCGGGCACTTACGATGACTTCATGCTGGCCTCGGTGCAGGCGCGCGAGCGCGTGGAGGCCGCCAACGCCAAGGCCAAGGACCGGATTTCCGACCTGCAGGAGTTCGTGCGGCGCTTCTCGGCGAATGCGTCCAAGGCGCGGCAGGCGACTTCGCGCAAGAAGCAGCTGGAGAAGATCAAGATCGAGGAGATCAGGCCCTCGTCGCGGCAGAATCCGTACATCCGCTTCGAGCAGGGCAGGAAGCTGTACCGCTCGGCGGTGTCGGTGGAGAAGGTGAGCTTCACCTATCCGGGCTCGAGCGACCTCGTGCTCAAGGACGTCACCATCAACATCGAGGCGGGGGAGCGGGTGGCGGTCATCGGCCCGAACGGCGCCGGCAAGACGACGCTGATGCGCTGCCTCGCGGGCGAGCTGCGGCCCACGACGGGGCGCATCGTGTGGGTGGAGAACGCGCAGCCTGGGTACATGCCGCAGGACCCGCAGGCGGAATTCGAGGACAAGATCGATTTGTTCTCGTGGATGTCGCAGTACACCGGCAAGGCGGACGACGATCAAATCGTGCGCGCGACCCTGGGGCGGCTGCTGTTCTCCGGCGAGGAGACCAAGAAATCGGTGAAGGTGCTGTCGGGCGGCGAGAAGGGCCGCATGATCTACGGCAAGCTCATGCTCACCAAACCCAATGTGCTGCTGATGGACGAGCCGACCAACCACATGGACATGGAAACCATCGAGTCGCTGCAGATCGGGCTCGAGAAGTATCCGGGGACGCTGATCTTCGTGTCGCACGACCGCGAGTTCGTGGGGGGACTTGCGACGCGCGTGCTGGAGCTGAAGCCCGGCGGCGGCATCGTTGATTTCCGGGGCACGTACGATGAGTACTTGAAGGCCCAGGGCATCGAGGTATAGGAGCGAGAAGAGACGAGCGAGGAGCGAGGAGGGAGATAGAAGAGAGATCGACAGGGCTTGCATTTGAAGGTGTGGGAGAGAGGCGAGAGGCGAGAGGGGGAGAGCGACCAGGAGCGAACGGTCTTTGTGAATAAAGACGGCGGTTTTCTTGGTTGACGCGGGTGGCGGGGAGGGCGAAAGATAATGCCTGACGGGCCCCTGCTCCAGTCACACATTGATAAAATGAAGACCTCGCGGAACCCAGCCGCGCTGAGCTCGGTCAGCGATCCTGGGGATGGCGGGCGTGTGGCGCCTCGCAACGGGACGTGCGTGTTGCGGTGGGGATGGCGGGCGTGTCGGCGGCTTACAGCAGCACTTGGGTGTTGCAGTGTTCGCATTGTCCCGAGTAACCGAGATACTTCAGTTCCTGGTAGTCAAAAGCGTGCCGACAGGATGGGCAGGCGAGTCCGCAGCGGCGGGCGGCGCGCTTCCTTGCGATGTGGGAATACGTGAGGACTCCGCTCAAGCAGCATAGGACGAGGGCGGAGCGCCAGATGATTGGGGCGCTGTCACTGCTGTTTGCGACCGGCACCAGCAGCAGGAGGGTCAGCGGCAGTAGAATCACGGCTCCCAAAACGATCGTGACCTTGGTGACGCCGCCGTCTCCTTGCTTTCGAAAGTTTCGCATCAGGTTCAAGAACTCCGTGCGCGTCCGCGGCGCACTATCATTGCGCGGTGCGGAGCTGCCGTGGTTTTCCGGCGCCAAAGAGGCGGGAGTGGCCGCGTCGAATACCCGCCTTCCACAGGCACGACACTTTTCGGTGTACCCCATTTCCGCCAAATCGGCCTGACGAAATGACTTGGTGCAGTGCGCACAGGTGAACGGATACTTGCGGGCCAGGCGGCGCCTGGCCGATTCGACCAGGGGCACGTACCAGAACACAACCGTACACAGGCTGAGCGCGAAGATCGCACGGCGTGTGGTGACCGATTCGATCACGGTGCTGGGCACGTGCCGCAAGCCAAAGGGCACGAGGACGTACATCAGTGCTATCAGCGCCAACACACTCGCGAGATGCCACCAGGAGTTCGATTGCCAGCGGCGATCGAACTCTTTGAGGGAGCGAAGGAATTGCTGCTTCTGCATTGGAGAGTCGCTGCTTCTTGAATGAGATTGGCGGAACGCGGACGCCGGTTGATGGGCTTCCAGGTGGCAACCCTGTCTCTATGGCCTCAATGGTAGCTGACTGGGCGTGGGCCGGGGGACGCCGGATGCCCATGCCCGTGCCGATGCCCATGAAACGATGGACGGCCCGGGTGCTACGGGGTAGAAATGCTGGTTTGAAAGTGTTTTGGGTCAAAGGTGCGGAGATACCGCCTTGAAGGCAGGGTGACGTTTGACGTCAAATCGACGCGCATGGGGTAGACCTTCGCGGGGCGTGCCTGGTCGCGATGGGCGGGGGCCCTGAGGATGAGTACGTACATCGCGCTGCTACGCGCTGTTAACGTCGGAGGAACCGGAAAGGTTCCAATGGCCGCCTTGAAGGCGCTCTGCGCTGAATTGGGCTACCGCCGGATCGAGACCTATATCGCGAGTGGGAATGTGGTGTTTGACTGCGGGCTGGCGGCTCTGAAAGTGCAGGCGCAGCTGGAGAAGCGATTGCTCGGCTACGCCGGCAAAGCGGTGCCGGTATTCGTGCGAACCGCCGAGGAGATGAGGGCGGTCCTCAAGAGCAATCCGTTCTGCGATAAAGAACCGCAACTCACATACTCATTCTTTCTCCAGGAGAAGCCGGCCGCCGATGCGTTGGACAACGTCCGCGGCCGAGCCGGTGAGGAGATTCGCCTGGGGCGGCGGGAGATCTACGTCTATTACCCGTCCGGCATGGGGCAATCGAAGTTGCAGATTCCCGCGGCGAGACTGGGCACGTCGAGAAACTTGAATACGGTGGCGAAACTGGTCGAGATGAGCTCGCGGAATGCTCGCCGACCGTAGCGGGAACTATTCACGAACGATCGGTACGCTCGTACACTTCTTGGGATCTTCCGTTGTCATGAATGGTTCCGGCTAGCAATGCCGGGGGCAGCCACACCGATGCACGATGCGATAATGTTGCAAAGCTGAAGGAGGACCCGCCGCCATGGCCGGATATTCGGGCACACCGCTGGTGCAGAAACTGGGCATCAAGGAGGGACACGCGATTCATACGATAGGCGCGCCGCCCAACTACCGCGCACTGCTGAGGCCGCTGCCCGACGGCGTCCGATTCAATGCGGTCGCGAGTCCAAAGACGAAGCTGGTTCACCTGTTCGAGTCGGAGCGCGCTCGCCTGGCAACGCTGCTCATTGCATTGCGCAAGACACTCGCGCCGGACGCGACGGTTTGGGTATCCTGGCCGAAGAAATCATCGAAAGTCCCGACAACCATCACCGAGGACACCATTCGCGAGGTGGCGCTGCCACTTGGTTACGTGGATGTCAAAGTCTGTGCTGTCACGGACATTTGGTCGGGGCTGAAATTGGTAGTGCGTAAAGAGCTCCGCCCTGGAGCAGGCCGATGACCCGGTTGATGCTGACGATCAGCAACGCCCAGGCGAGGCGCAACCCGTGCAGCGCCGAGTTGGACGAGCGAGCAAAGCCCGCGCTCGCCGGCAGATCAACGGGGCTGTTGCCAATTCCATTTGGACATCGCCGGCATGATAGGCGCATGCACCTTCGCATCTTTTTCCCATGCGTGCTCGTGGGCCTGGTGGCGTGGTGTCAGCATTCAATCGCGGCATCTGGAGGTATGGCACTGGCCCCGGTGGCGCACTCGCAGCTGTGCGTGACGGAAGGGTCGATCGAGCAATCCGGGGCCGAGCGGCGCTGGTCAGTCAGCGCTGCCAAGATGCGCGCGTATGTCAACATCATGACGGAGCCGGTCGTCGAGGCGCGCTTTCGCTACCTTGGTGCGACAGCCACTGAAGTGCCGCTCGGATCGGGCGCACTGCGGCGCCAGTTTGGTCTGAAGCTGCGGGCGCAGGATGCGTGCAACCTGATTTACGCGATGTGGCGCATCGAGCCCGAGTCCAAACTGGTGGTCTCGGTAAAGAGCAACCCCGGACAGCACACGAGCGCCGAGTGCGGCAACCGCGGCTACCGCAATATCAAGCCCCGTCGCAGCGTTCTCGTGCCCGCGCTGAGCACTGGCGGGGAACACACGTTGCGTGCCGAAATGAACGGCGCGCAGATGTGGGTGTTCGCGGACAACGAGCTGGTTTGGGATGGAGCGGTCGCACCCGATGCACTCGCATTCGACGGGCCCGTTGGTATACGATCCGACAATGCCCATCTCGAAATTGAGCTGCGCGCGGGGCCGGCGCTCAAGGCGGCAGGCGAGCAGGCGCCTACGTGCCGCGCAGGCGCCGGGGAGGCGGAATAGCTTCGGCGACACAAAAGGCGGACGGAAATTACGATGCGTGTCCCGGTATCGCCGAGGACTTCTCGCCGGCTTAAAACTACCGGCGCATACATCACGGGTCTAACCCGCCTGGTCGCAGGCTGCGCTACCCGTGCACGCCAATGTCACGAAAGCCTCCGATTTCAGGCGCCAAGTGCCTGCCGAAGGGATCCACATCGCGAGGTAGATGCCTGTCTTTCGCATGGTTCCATCAGGCTTTCGCCAGATACCCTCAAAATGTCCCGTTTCTGCAATCCGCTTCCCAGACGCGGCAATGACAATGGATGTTGGGGTGCGCCGGTACGTGACGAAAGTCGGATCCTTGAATTCCTCGTCGACGTAGCCGCGAGTTGCGGCATCTCCGCCGCTATCGACGTCGCCCGACGATCCCATAATGAGATGATAATCATCAACGAGGAACGTACGCAGGCGCACGGCATCGCGGGCCGAAATCGCGGCGTTGTACTCCGCGCGCTGCGCTCTGACGATCGAGGTGGGGGTTCCCGCAGTTGATGCAAAGCAATTTCCGATGCATCCAGAGATCAACAGCAAAGAAATGAATCGCCCATTCATCGGATGTTCCTCTGGGTGGACTGCACTTTGTACTGAGGGGCGGGCAGTCGCCTCAGGCCATCCATTATCGGCTATCGCGCTTGCCCCATCGTCACCGAGTTACTGCATGCTCCTCAGCGCGAACGTCATGCGTTTCCTCAAATGCCTTTATTCGAGCTTCCTGGTCTGCTACTGCGGCGTGCTCCATTTCGCTCCACTTCATCCCTACAAGGCTTGCCAAGTCCTCTTCGGACGGCGCGGGCGTGAAATCGCGAAAGAGACTCTCGACGTTATGCTGGGCGTTGGCTGCGATGCCATAGCGCAGCAGCGTTTCCGACGTCAGATCGATTTCCCTGACAATTTGTTCTCTGTTGAGATGCGAGGCATCGGACTCCGCATTGCCATAACGGTTGGCTTCATATTTGGCGTCCCGCGCGCGGTCCGTTGCATTATTGCAGGCTTCCAACAGGCGGTAGAGTTCGGCGTCCAATCGGACCTCGTCCCTCGGCATGTATTCCAGAATCCCACTGCGCTGAGCCGTCTCCCAAGCGCCACTAAGGTAGTAAATGTTGTGGCCATACCAGGTCAATGTCCCAGGCCACTGATCCGATGGTGCGCCCGCGCGCGTTAGCAGGTATTGGAAGATCGCGAGGTTTCCTTTGAGCTTGGGAACAAATCGATGGAACTCTTCAGTTGCAATGGAAAAGCGATAGGCATTGATCGACCGCTCGACCCGAAGCGATTCCCGGATTTCCGACACTTGGTGACGGTGGTGAAAGAATTCAACCGTCTGCTCTAGCCCCACAGCAATACACAATCCCACAACAATGGTGGCGATATGTATAAAGAAATCTCTCCATGTGTGAATCGATTCATGGGGAGGATGCACGTCGAGCATAGGGGCTGAGATCTCCGAGGTTGAATGTGTTTTTGCATCCGGGGGCACCGCGGCCTGGGGCGTATCGGCGAGCATTTGAGGTATTGCTGGTTCGGCGTCGTCGGCCATACACGGGCTCTTTGTTAGCGTCTCCATAGCGTACCGCAAACTGCCAGCGTCCGCGTGCGGGCAGTAATTTCGGGGTAGTGAGCGTCCGGGTTTGGCCGGAGCCTGTCGATCCGCGCCCCAGCGGTGGTTCCTCCGAATTTAACAGCTACAATTTACCGGGCGGTCGGTAGTGTGCGAGTAAATAGCTTCAGCGCTGCGCGACCAGTTGATCCTTCGACCGCAGCGCAGCGAGTGCTGCCTGTAACTGTTGCTTGAGGTTATTCAACTCTGCTTGTGTCGCGAATTGCTTCTGCTGTTGTTTCAATTCACGAATTTCCGCAGCCTGCTTCTGCACTTCGTTGAGCAGCATCGGCGCGAGTTCATCGTAACGCACGCCACAAATCCGGCCCTTTTGATCGCGAACCACTAGCTCCGGATAAACCTTGGCGACTTCTTCAGCGATCAGTCCGTATTGCGGGGCACCCTTCGGGTCGGCCTTCAGGTGAAATGTGACCGGCCTTAGTTGCTTGAGTTTTGCCGTGTTCGATCCCATCGGTGCGATGGCGGTCTTGAATCGCTCGGAGGACGACACCGCCCCGAGTTCTCCATTCGATCCGATAACGACGGTTAGGCCGCTGACCGCGGTATTGCTGAAAATGCCAGCGATAAACGCCTTTTTCTGGGTACCCTCGGTGCCGATCTTGATCACCTTGTTGTCGCCGGCGGCGCCCTCGTTGCCGATCTCGATGTTGTTGCTGCCGGTCGTCAGGTTCAAGCCAGCCTGATACCCCATAGCAATGTTGTAGTTGCCGGTGGTGTTGAAATCGAGTGCGTAAGCCCCAGAGGCGGTGTTGTTGCTGCCAGAGTTGTTATAGAGCGCACTAGCACCGTAGGCGACGTTTTCTATCCCGGTGCTGTTGGAGTCGAGCGCGCCATATCCAGAAGCGGTGTTGGAATAGCCAGTCGTGTTATCGGCGAGCGCCGAAAACCCGGTAGCGGTGTTCTGGTTGCCGATCGTGTTGTAAAAGAGCGCGTTCGTTCCGGAGGCGGTGTTTTCGTCGCCACTCGTGTTGGAATAGAGCGCGCTCGTTCCTGCGGCGGTGTTGGAGTAGCCAGTCAAGTTGGAATAGAGCGCGTCAACCCCGGAAGCCGTGTTGTAGATGCCACTCGAGTTGAGAGAAAGCGCGTCCAATCCTGCAGCGGTGTTGAAGTGGCCGGTCGTGTTGAAAGCTAGCGCCCCTGTTCCGACAGCGGTGTTTCCGTCGCCACTCGTGTTGCGCTCAAGCGCGTAATATCCAGAAGCAGTGTTGGAGTAGCCAGTCGTGTTGGAATAGAGCGCGTCAACCCCAGAGGCCGTGTTGTTGATGCCAGTCGTGTTGGAATTAAGCGCATCAAACCCGGAGGCGGTATTTTCAGAGCCGACGTTGGCGGGAGCGGGACCCCCAAGCGCGCCTCGGCCCATTCCTGTGTTGTCGTTACCGTCACTCGTGTCGTTGCCGGACGGTACCTGGGCGTAAACTGGCCCGGCAAGGGCGAGCGCGCAGATCACACCTAAGAACGATGCGTTGTGAGTTTTCATGGCGGCTGCTCCAATTTCCACGTTGATCAACTTTTTTACATAATCTCACAGTCAGTTCCCGTGGCTTCTTGTTGATCGATAGCCGCGTGCTTGGGTGTACGACGCGGTGGGCGAGTCAGAGCTCGCCCACCTCCCCCCGTCGTGAGGTCCGGCTCCCGGCGACCGCTACGGATCCCCTCCGGTCACGGCGATGCCGAAGCCCCCTTTCGTGCCTTTGACGAACTTCAGTTTCACGTCAGTGCCATCCAGCTTTGCACGCCCGATCGTGGTGCCGGTCCCGCGGTCGCCCCAGTCCGCCCAGTAGATGTCCTTTGCGTTGACTGCGAGGAACGCGATCTCCCCCTCCAGCCCGGTGATGAAGCTCGTGTTCACGTCGCTCCCGTCGAGATTCGCCCGCCCGATCGCGGTGCCGCTACTCGTCGTAAAGTAGATGTAGGCACCGTGGATGGCGACCCCCGAGCCTGATCCGGTAATGAAATCAGCCTTCACGTGGCTGCCGTCGAGATCCGCCCGCCCGATCTCGCCGGTTGCGTAGTTGGCCCAGTAGATATGAGAGCCGGTTACCGCGACCCCACATACGCCGGTGCCGGTAGAAATGAAGGTCTGGTCCACGTCGGTGCCGTCGAGATTCGCCCGCCCGATGGAACTGCCCACATCGCCGGCCCAGTAGATGTATGAGCTATTGACTGCAACCCCGCATGGATTTTGGGCGCCGGTGATGAAGTCACTGTTCACGCCGGTGCCGTCAAGGTTGGCTCGCGCAATGGTTGTTGCCGTGCCTCCGTTGGCGCTGGTCCAGTAGAGGTAGGTCTCATCCATCGTCAACCCGGCACCCCCCGTCGCCCCGCCGGTGGTCGACGCGATAAAATCCTCCTCCGCGCCGGCACCCTTGGTCGGGGCCCGACCGACCGTGCCATTTTTACTGTTGGTCCAGTAGACGTATGCGTCGGTCGCGGCGGGTTGCTCGGTAGGCTCTTGCTGATAAGCGACGGTCTGCGCATGCGACGAAGCCGCCCACGCGCAAAGCAGGCAATTGGCCAAGATGGTTTTACTGAAGATTCGATTTTTGGTAGCGCGGTAGATCGTCGTTGTCATGTCAACACTCCTATGTTGATTCTCCCCACTCCTAATGATTCGCGTCACCCCGGCGGTCGCCCGCGAAGAGCGCACTAGCAAAAATAAAATATCGGACGGCAAAAAGTAAGGTGTCGGACGACAAAAAGTAAGGTGTTTGCGCAAAACCTCCGCTGTGTTGCAACATCGAATCGGCGCGCTACGAAACCCAAGGCCAATTATTGCGTCCGCCCTCGTGCCGCAGCGGTGCACGCCGATCGCAACCTGATCTGCACAACGCTCGTGATGAGCACAGTCGTCAGGCGCGTGCTGATCGGGGGCCTACTGCATCGGCCGCCGGTCGGATTACTCGCGGCCCCGTGGTTTGACGGGGTGAGTCATCGTCGGGGTCGTGCGTGTGTTCAGGGTCCGCCGTTTGCGCCGTGCGGCTTCCACGGCGCCTTGAAGTTTGGCAATGAGCTTCTCGCTGAGAAGGGGCGGAGTACGCGAGCCAGTGGCTATGCGGGCAATCTCAAGTTCTCTATCACTCGTTTTCTTGGACATCAGTTTCCGTCTCTAGGATCCGGCGTGTCGTGAAATATCGGTGATTAATGGTAGACCAGTCTCGACGCGGTTGCAGTCGATAAAGGGGGTTTCAACGGACACCGTGACGTGGTGCAAGCGAGCAATAGAGTTATGTCCAACGTGCGTGCGATCTAGCCCGGCGAGGTCCTTGGCGACCGGGTGCTCAGTTTAGACGGTACACGCGCGCACCTCGTAGTGTCGGGCAATCGGTTCGATCCGCGACAGCAGCAAGCGAGCGTCCGGCTCGAACACGGGAGTGGAGAAGTCATCCCCGGCAAACGAGCGGATGGCCTCAATGGATTCAAAGAAATTCACGACGACAAATTCGACCTCGCTCGCGCCGTCGCTGCGCAGTATGTAGCCGCCACGGTACCCTGCAAGCCGCTTTAAGTCGGAAAGAACTCTCGTCTTGAGGAGAGTTTCATAAGCATCGGCGTTGTGGACCTCGGTCCATCCCTTCCAGTGTCGGGCAATCATGCGCATCCTCCTGTTTGGCCGCGAGCGCCGACCGCAATATCCAGGCTACGGCAGATCTCAAATTCTCGAGGATGCACCGCGGCCTATATCCGAATACCGCCGGTCACGGGTATCACTTCCCCGGTGATGTAGGCGGCACCTGCACATAGGTACACGATGACCTCGGCATAGTCTGCGGGCTGCCCGACGCGTGCCAGAGGGACGGTTGCCTTTGCGGTCGCGTCGATATCGCCAAAGGAGCACTCCCAGTTTGAGTTCACGAAACTCGGCGCGATGCCGTTCACCCGGACCTCCGGCGCGAGCCCACGGGCAAGCTCCCTAGTGAGGCCTGCCAGGCCCGCTTTTGCAGTGGCATAGGCGCTGCTGCTGCCGCCACCACCGAAGGCTGAAACCGACACGGTGTTGACCACCGCGCCCTTGGATTCCCTCAGTACCGGGGCGAGTGTCTTGGTCACCCAGAATGTGCTCAGCAGATTGATGCGCAAAATGCGATCCCAGAACTCGTCTGTCAACGCATCAAGGTCCGCCGGCGGAATCGGTGTGCGCGTGAACGGCGCGCCGGCGTTATTGACGAGATAATCGAGGCCCCCGAGCAGCTGCGCAGCGCGCTCGGCCACTTCCCGTGCCGTCTTGGCGACGCCCAGGTCTCCCGCTACCGCATCCACCGCCAGCCCCTCGCGTTCCAGTCGTCCGACCGCGAGATCAAGCGCATCGGCGGCAACATCGTTCATCGCGACGCGGGCACCGCTTCGGGCGAGCCGCTCGGCGGTGGCAAGTCCGATGCCGGACGCGCTGCCGGTGACCAATGCCCTGCGCCCCTTGAGTTGGAAGTCGATCAGAGTGTCCGGCGTCATCCGCGAATCCCTCCCGCAAACGCCGGTGCACGCGTCTCAGCGGACCCGTGGAGCGGCGCAATGTTTGGCATGGTAAGCGTCCATGACGCTCTTATACACGATCGTGGGGATTCGACCGTTGCGTGCCTCGCCTTGGCAACCAACAGGGAATTCAACAGGTCGTCGGCCGGCTTACCCGGCGGTTGTAGTCGATGCAGCATCCATGGCCACGCGAATGGACCGGGCCGCCCGTGGAGCCTCGAGGGCGATCTCACGCAGCGCGCCGGTGGGAGGATTCCTGAAACCGACAAAATACAACCCGGCAATGCCGGTCTCCTCGCCGAACCGGTTCGGCCGGCCACGTGCATCGGCGATGGTCTCGAAGCCTTTGATCACTTGATCCAAATTCGAGGTATAGCCGGTCGCAAAAATGATGGCCTCGAACGGATGCTTGGCACCGCCTGCGAAACGCACCGCATTGGGAAGGATCGCCTGCAGCGCCGGCAGCACGCGGATTTTCCCCTGCTTGACCATGGTGATGGTGCCAATGTCCAGGATGGGAATGCGCCCGGACTCTTCGATCATGCGGTTGGGTCCCACCGCCGGCCGCACGATGCCCCAGCGCGACAAGTCCCCCACCACCAGGCCCATAGTGCTCATGGCAATAGCATCGCGCAGCCCCAGCGGCAGGTACGAGAGCAGGATATTGGTGTGCTGGGTAGGGCGCCCGAACATGTCGCGCGGAACCACATGCACCGGACCGCGCACCACCATGGCGACATCCACCTCCTGCTCGGCTAAATCGAGCGCGATCTCCGCGCCCGAATTGCCGCATCCCACCACCAGCGTGCGTTTACCCTGGTAGGGCGCGGCGTTCTTGTAAACACCGGCGTGAATCGCCGAGCCACGGAAGCTGTCCAACCCGGGAATCGAAGGCAGCTTTGGCACGGCGTTGTAACCCGTGGCCATGACGACAATGCGCGGTGTCATCACACCGGCGCTCGTATCCACGGTGAAGCGGTCGGTTCTGCGTTGCACCGCGTGAACGTTGACGCCGAGGCGAGGCGCAACATGATGTTCTGCCGCGTACGACTGCAGGTACTGGACTACCTGGTCTCGTGCCGGGTAACGCGGTGCGGCCTTCGGCCACGGCATCATGGGCAGGCTGGAGTGAGTCTTGGTGGTGTGCAGATGCAGCCGGTCGTAATGTCGATACCAGGCGTTGGCAATCTGCCCTTCGCGCTCCAGCACCATATGGGCCAGTCCTTCGCGGTGCAAACACGCCGAGGTCGCCAGACCCGCGGGGCCGGCGCCAATTACCAGAATGTCGTCAGGCTGCATCGGCCCGGCCTTTAACAGGTTTCGACCATCATTCTACAGTCGGTACGGGAAAATGCTGCATTCATGGCGGCCGACTTGCCACGCCAATCAAGCGATGACCGCATTCCACATATTAGATGGCCCATCCCAGTGATCGAAGGCCACGGCGAGCGTGCAGCGAACTCACCTGCCTTTAGTGGCCGATCAGGTGCAACGAAAGGGCCTTCCAGGTTGGGCTGTTCAGCAGCATCAACGCCGTGAATTGAAGAACAATCGTCCAGACCACGCCCGCAATATATGCGGGGTGCAATCTACCACGCGTGGCGACGTCGTAGATGCCGAGCCCCAGCATCAGCAGATCGCTTCCAAGATAGAGTCCCGCTATCGCACCCCAGACCCCGTGACCGAGGGGCGCGGCCATTGGGCCGTTTAGAAACCGAGCGAAACCAGCATCGCTGATGTAAATGAGGCCCAGCAACATAAGCCGCTTATGCGCCGATGAGGTCCCACGCATCATCAGCCCTGCCCCTGTCAACCCGGCGAAGGCCAGAATGTCGGTGAACTGCACGGCCAGAAATTGCGGCGTCCGGCCGGTGGCCGCAAAGCGCGCGGCATCGACGACCAAGCTGTCGCGGGACCCAGCACCACCATGACCGCCGCAAGTACAGCGCCTGCTTTGCCCAGTCGCCGATGGATGTCCGCCCGCGCTGTTCGGATCAGCGCCACCTGCACTGTGAACAGGACCAGCCAGCTCACGAAGGCGACGGCATGAAAGTGGACGATCAATGGATAGTCCAGTCCATACTTCCTCACGTGGTTAAAGCTGTCGGTCCCGAAGCCCGACAGCACGCCTACCGACACGAGGGCTGTAAACAAAAGAAACGCGTTCCGATCCGCGCTAGGTCGCGAAGGAAAGTTTCCGAAAGTTATTGCCGTGATTTCACTACCCTCGACTGACAACTAAAAGCCCATATCGAGCCATTCAATAACCAGGCGCGAAGCGGTGCATCGACCACGTAAGCGTTAGAAGCTGTTTCTCGGCAACGGCTGGGTGGATCACGATACAGCATGACCTGGGGTTCCTAGGAACCACGAGATCTCGATGTGGTGAAGGCAGCCCAGGTTAAATAAAGTCCGCCCAAGAAGGCCGGAGCGAGAAACAGATAAACATTGTCATCATAATGCATCCCCACGAATAACCCGGCAAGCGCTGCAGGCTTGATGAACAATAGCAGCACACCCTTTGCGAAAATCAGCCATCCAATGATTGTAACGACCACCGGTAGCGCGCCGCCCGACCAAACATTGTGCCCTAGGATCATCGCGATACCAATCGCGAGGCTGATCATCGCGTAGACCAGCATGGCCGGCGCGCTAGCCACCGTGACTGCGATAATCGCGCTTCCGCGCACCAGAAAAGAGACGACAACCAAGATCATGAAAAGTCCCAAAAACCGTGCAAGGAAAATGGTGAGTGAGGACATGTGAACCTCCATTGCGTACCTTAAGTCTACAACGGGTGCGTGGCGAATGACGGGTTCAGCGACCATTATGGCCTGCCTTGTGCCCGGTTTGACCGAGCCGCGCCCGGCTTTCGAGATCGATGCGTTTAGATGTAGTCCATTGGGTATGGTTGGTCTATTGCCTCCACTCGAATATCGGAGCTGAGTGCGGCCAGGAAATCCTGCGGATCAAACAATTCCGCCGGTGCGAAAGTGCCTCCCTTGGCGGGGCTTTGCGACAGCACTCGCATGCAGGCCTCAACGACGAGCGGAGCGGTGACGGCGTAAATGTCGCGCCCGAACGCCGCAATCCGCCTCGATGTGCCATTCCCCGATGCGATGGCGTCCATGACAAAATTCTGAGCGGATCTCCCACTTGCCTCCACAGACGTGGGAGGCGGCGTATCCGCACTGCTGAGATTCTGGAGTGGGGCTTCATTCATGAAGCTTTCAATTCGCGTGGCCGCGATGTGTCGGGAGATCGTGATTATTTCCGACAAGGGAACGCCCGTCACGGCGAGATCTCCAAACGGCAAGGGAAACCGCCAGTGCCTTCCTGCTGACGGGGCGGGCAGCGGCGCCAAACGGCCCTCCGCTACGATAACCCGGCGTGCCGTGTTACGCTCTCCCGTGCGCCGAGTTCCCGCCGTGGGGTGCCAGAAATCCAGGGCAACGCCGATCAGAATTTCGTCGACCGAGCGCAGCCCCTTGCAAAGCTGCGCGGCCAGTAGATCCGCCAGACCGCCGTAAAACGCCATGGCGGGCAGCACCACTACGCGCTTGTCCACGGCTTCTCCGTGATAGGTTGCCAGGGTCTGGCGCACCGATCTCTGCTCGGCGGCGATGTCGAAGTAGTGCGTTCCAACGCGAAGGGCGGCCTCGATCACTGCCGGTGCAGTGTCCAGAAAAGGCCCGGCGCAGTTAATGACCGCATCCGCACCCTCGAGCGCCCGGTCGAGAGCGTCCGGGTCGTCACAAGAGGCGCGCACCCAAGTCATTGGTCCGCCGTCCTTCTGCGACAGGGATCCGGCGGGGGTCTGACGGGTGATCCCCCGAACGGCGACGCCCCGGCGTTCGAGCTCGCGAGCGACGAAGCGTCCGGTGTGGCCCGTGGCCCCGTAGATTGCAACGTGGTATGACTTCATTGATGAACACCTGCGCTACCGATCGGTAGCGCCCACTGTGATACCGATCGGTAGCGTTGTCAAGGCGCCCGCGAAATTGCCATCCGCTTTGTCCTCAGCCAGACTGGGGGTGTGTTGTGCAAGCGGAAGACGATGGGCGCGAAACCCGCTGTGTCGGTAGATATGGGAACGGCCGGGAAGGTGCTCTCCACGGCCGCGCGGCTTTTCTACGCGAATGGGGTCCGTGCGGTGGGAATTGAGTGGATCGTGGCCGAGTCGGGCGTGGCCAAGACCAGTCTGTACCGGCATTTCCAGACCAAAGACGAATTGGTGGAGGCGTTCTTAGAACGCGAGGATCGCGAGTTTTGGCAGCAATGGGAGGCGGTCGTCGCCGCGGCTCCGGCCAATCCAACGGCCGAACTAATGCGTCTCTTGGACTGGATCGGCAAGCGGGTGTCCCGCGATGGATACCGCGGGTGCCCGCAGATCAATGTCGCCGCGGAATTTGCTGATCCACAGCATGCGGCTCGACGGGTGCGGAGGCGGCACAAGGCCGAGATGTTCGAACGGCTTAGAGATATCGTCGGCCGGATCGGGGTGACGCAGCCGGACGACACCGCCGTTCAACTCGCGCTGCTGATCGATGGAGCATTTACGAGCGATGGCAGACTGTCAAAGTCCAATGCTGTCCGCATTCTTCAGAATGGCGCCGATGCACTGCTCCGGGACTCGGGCTCGCGCAGGGGCATCTCACGACCTTCCGCGAATCGCGCCAAGCGATAAGGACGTTCTGCTAAGTGCGGCGGCGCACAGACGGGGGAACGCGGAGAAGCGGATAAACTCATCTGGTCCTAAAAATACCTCCTTTCGGCCGTCGCGCTTCCTTCTTGTTGCGCTCAATTTAACGTACTGGCGTTGTGCATCATCAGCACACTCGCGTTGATTCGCGGTAGCGATTTATATGCAAGTCAAACGGAAATCAACCGGCGGAAATATTGTCGACGTCGACGCGGCCAGCACTGCCTGGACGTTGCTTGGCGGGCTAAGGGGACGAACATGACGAGAGTCGAAAGCGTCTACAAACTGCCGATGTGCATGGCGTTAGTACTTGCCGCTTTGCTTACAGGTGGGGAAATCGGAGGGGCCCTTGCTGCCGTAGCCCCCGGTGTTACCGTTCTTCCGGGCACTCTTGTCGGCGCAGCTACGGAACCCACGGTGGTTTCGTCAAGCCCGGACGACAGGGCCACGAACACACCAATCAGCATCAATACCAGTGATAACGTTGTGACTGGCGCCGCAGTGAGCGCAACTTTCAGCCAGCCGATGGACCCGGATACGGTTAGCTCGTCTTGGGCGGGGAATTTGCGCACGTTTACGGTCACGGAGACAAACGGCAACGACATACCAGGTACTGTCGTCATGAATGACGCCAATACCGTGGCAACCTTTACCCCAACCTCGTCCGCTCTCAACCCGAATACCAGCTATACCGCCAGGGTTACGATGGCGGCGAAGAACGCAGCCGGAGTTGCAATGGGCAATCCCATTGCATGGACATTTACAACCGGCGCCATCGAGTTTACCGGACAGGCTCCGGTATTCCTTGGAGCGGCAAGCCGGTTTGCGATCCTGACCAAATCGGGAATAACGGACGTTCCGCCATCTGCCATCAACGGGGATGCTGGAGCGAGTCCAATCAGCGGCGCGGCCATCCATTTGACCTGTGCAGAAATGATGAGCGGGATCATTTATTCCGTTGATGCGGCGGGTCCTCTTCCATGCAGGGTGACTGACCCCACCTTACTCACCACGGCTGTCGGGGACATGGAAGCGGCCTACACCGACGCCGCCGGACGGACCCGACCCAATCATACTAACCTGGGAGCCGGAGACATTGGCGGGTTGACCCTTGCTCCCGGCCTCTACAAATGGACTACCGGTGTTTTAATATCTACGGATGTCACGCTCTCGGGCGGCGCCGACGCTGTCTGGATACTCCAGGTTGCGGGAACTCTTACCCAGGCCGCCGCTACGAGCGTGATCCTGAAAGGCGGCGCACGGCCCAAGAATATCTTCTGGCAGGCGTCCGGTGATGTGGCCATTAGAACGACTGCCCACTTCGAGGGAGTAATATTGGCTAAAAAATACGTCGCCATGAAGACGGGCGCGTCGGCAAACGGCAGATTGTTGGCACAGACTGCGGTCACTCTCGAAAAGAATGCGGTGTCAGTGCCGTAAGGGCAGCGCCAAGGAGAGCGTTCTCAATACGTTAGAGAACTCCACCGCTGATCTGGGGCAGGGCTAATTGTCTTGGAGCTTACGCCTTGCGCACCTGCGAAAGAATCGCCAGCGGCCTGCCCTCGTTGTCCTTAAACGCTGCCATCCACTCTTCCGTCCCGTCCGAATGTCGATGGATCATATGTGGCGCGCCCAGAAATTCGACGCCTCGCTCTATGAGATCTGCATGTGCCACACGAATATCCGTCACATTGAAATAGATGATCGACTCTGCGCCACCGGAGCCTTCCGCCTCGGACAAAAACAGGCGAATTCCGCCGCAATCGAAAAAAGCGAGATTACCGAAGGAATAGAGGTGCTTAAGCCCTAGCACCTCGCAGTACCACTTTTGGGCTTGTTGAACGTTCCGAACGGTACGCGAGATCTGGGAAATCGTACCCAGGGTTACGCTGCCTGTCATTGCTGGCTCCTTTTTAAAAAGGCTGCTGTCGCGACGCACGCCGGTCCACTGCCGCAGCTCGTTGCGACGGGAAAGTTCGAGCTTTTGCAGTATGTTTGCGACGTGGTATTTCACTGCATCCGTGCTCACGCCTTGAAGTCGCGCGATTTCAGGGTTGGTGAGTCCGTGCCGCACAGCTTCGGCCACGCGCCATTCCGCAGGCGTCAAGAGGTCGTCATAACGGGGCCGACCGCGGGATTGCTCTGTTGGCATGAGGGTTACGTTATCAGGCCGGGAACCTATTTACCCTCCCCCTGCCAGAACTGGTGCGACCGATAAGCCGCCACTTACGATCGACGGGGCGCCTGCGGGAATGCTCCAAAAACTGCGCAGCGCTCGGCAGTGTGCGCGACTTCTACGGAGACCGGCGCTATCGTGCGCCGCCGGGGTACTTGTCGCGCACGACGTCTCGCACTAAATGCGTGTCATAGACCAAGACGATCGAGGCAATGTGGCCGGTCTCCGGATCGAAATTGAACACGTCGGCACAGTCGAACGCGACCCGGCTCCCGTCCTTCAGGCGCCAGTCGTACAGATAGTAGGCGACAGCCCGCGTATGGCCTTCGGCGCTGACGAGCACATCGTGGACCGTCAGCTTCGAATCGCCGGATGCGGTGGCGACCGTGGTGACGAAGTCCCGGACGGGGAGCCGGCCGAGGAACGGGGACTGAACCCAGCCATCCTTGGTAAATAGCTCGGCGGCCGCCGCGGCGTTGCCCGCCTCCAGCGCCTTGAGGTACTTGCGCACAGCCTTCTGCATGATCCTCTCCTGGTTCGCGGGCCCGATGAGCCGGCGCGATTCGCGCGGGACGCAGCCGTTCAGAGCTGGTCGACATGATAAGGCGGCGCGGCTACGTTGGGTCAATAGGGGCGAGAAATCCTCCGCTCGCAGATGCGCTTTCGCCGCCCATGGCGACGCTCGACGCTGCGTCGCACCATCACGCCGCTCATTCCCGAGATAAGGGCCATCTATTCATGGGCCAACTGGTCAAGGGCCATCTAGTCACGGCCCGTCTAGTCCATGGGCCACCTAGTCACGGGCCATCTAGTCCATGGGCGATCCAGTCTATGGGCGATCTAGAAAAGCACCAATGATGGGGTTCAACCACTCGGACCGTCCGGAGAACGTCGCGTGGTCGGTCCCGGGCAGCACGCACAGTTCGGCGTCGGGCAGGGCATGAAATATCGTGAGCGTGTGCTCGAGCGTGATCGCATCTCGATCGCCCGAGATCACCAGCACCGGCTGGGTGATGGTTGCCAGCAGCCCGAGGTTCAGTTCCGCTTCCGTGGGAGAGGTGAGCCACAAGTGAGCAAGCTTTTCACCGATCGTCGTCGGCTTGGGACTCTGGGTCGCGCGCAACTGCTCCAGATCCTCCGGTCTCAGGCCCTCGGGAGCAATGTTGACGCCGCTGATGACGAGTCGTCTGACCAACTCAGGATGGCGGACCGCGAGCATCAGTGCCAAAATGCCGCCGTCGCTGAATCCCACAATATCAACATGCTGCAGTTTCAGCTTCCTGAGCAGCTCAGCCGTATCCTCCATCATCGCGGTGTAGCTCAACGGTCCTGGTACGTCAGGCGTGCGTCCCTGGCCCACCTGATCGGGCGCCACGATATGATGATGTTCCGAGAATACGTCCAGTTGACGCACGAAGGAGTGCTCACCCGAGTCGCCTCCACCGTGCAAGAAGACCAGCGTCGGGCCATTGCCGCGTACGGCATAATAGATTTTGTGACGTCGGCCCGTACGCAAGTCATCCAGAGTCCGAGCAAGGCGATCATCGCGCCATTCGCCGCCACGCGATGCCGGTATCCTTGCTGACCTCTCGTCCAACTCCTCGCCATCACTGATCTGACCCTTTAGTCATGCCATGGTGAACTCGATTCGAAGGCGCGACCTGAGTCGCGCGACGAAGGTGGTAGCGGCAAATTTCTACCCTCGGGTCATCAGTATACGCCGGCAGCAAGGATTCATTGTGGACGATCCCAGCGCTGATCGCATGCGCGACGTTGCGTGCACGACGTACGCGTGCACGACGCACGGCTTCTTTTCCTTCAGCTCACCGCATGCGGCACCCTGGTCAGCAGTGCTTGGCTCGGGTCGCGTGCTATCGTAGTCCTCTTCCCATGACGATCGAACACGATATCCTTGGGCGGCATCGGGCGCGGACCCGATGACCGGGGCGCTACCGAGCGGCGGGGCGTTGGCATTGCTGCGCCAGTCCGCGTTCGCCGCGTTTTTCTGGTCGCGCACCTTTTCCGAATTTGCCTATCAGATGGGGGCGGTGGCCCTGGGGTGGCAGCTTTACGCGCTCACGGGCAGCGCGTTCGATCTCGGTC
>JBEKYO010000052.1:0-27368 GCA_049510875.1 Steroidobacteraceae bacterium | reverse complement strand
TTTTGCGGTGAATTTTGCGGTGAATTTTGCGGTGAATTTTGCGGTGAATTTTGCGGTGAATTTTGCGGCGTCGCGGCGGTCACGCACGCGCCGGCGAGCGCCGCCGCCGCGCCGAGTAGCAAGGCACGAATTGCGATCGCGTATCGCACCCTCCCTTTATAGATCGACTTCGATAAAATCACAAATGCATTGTTGCGTTCTTTTGCAATTACGTCGCCGTGAGACCGAATATCTCCTTTGCCGCCGCTGCGCGGATTCACCGCGCGCCTAAGGACGCTGCAGGTGCGTGAACGCCGGGAAACTGATTTTGGTTTGTGCAGCGGCCCTCGGCCACAACACCACCTGTTTCCCGTTCTGCCATTGCAGCATCGTACCCGACACGAATTCGGGGCCGCACTTCATGGCATGGGTGAACTCGTTGTCGCGTCCATAGAATTGCACGCGGCCGACGGTGCCGATGTAGTCGGTTTTCTCGAGCGCGGGGACCAGCTTGTCGCCGTCGGTCGAGCCGGCGCGTCGGATGGCTTCGGCCAACACATACACGGCATCGAAGGTGGTGAATGCGGTCAGCACGGGCGCGTCGCGGTAGCGCTTGACGTAGTCGTTCACGAAGGGCTGCGTCTTGACCGTCAAGTCGACACCCGCGGCGGCAACCGAAAATGTCACGACGCCCGCCGCGGCGCCGTTGGTGTCGTTCCAGAACGTTCCTGAGGTCGCCTGCCCCGAATATCCCACCATGGGGACGGGCACTCGCTGCTGCGCCCATTGCACCGTGGGTTGAACGCCCACATGGCTGATGCCGGTGACGATGACGTCGGGCTTCTGGCTTTCGATCTTGGTGAACAACGGAGTGAAATCGCCCGTGTCGGCCGGGAAGCGGACGTGATCGAGCACTTTCACGCCGATCCTCGGCAGACATTGCAGGTATTCCGCATCGAGCGGCGCCGTCCACGCGGCATCCTCGCTGAACACGACCGCCGTCTTGACCGAATAGTGCCTCTGTATGCCCTGTTTGATCGAGTCGCACACCGAATCGGCGATGAATCGCGAGGCCATGAACTCGTGGAAGGTGTACTTGTTGTGGTCGTAGTCGTCGTGGACGTGTTTGCTGATCTCGTTGCTGGCGGCGCCCGTCGTGATGAACGGTATGTGCGAACGCGCCGCCAGCGGCTGCAGGGCAAGTGCGATTTCGCTGATGTACGTGCCGATGACCGCGACGACCTTGTCCTGGCTCACCGCGCGCTGGAAGGCCCGCACGGCATCCGCGGCCTGCGAGTGGTCGTCGTACACGACGAGTTCGAGTTTGCGGCCGTTCACCCCGCCCGCCGCATTGATGGCTTCGGCGGCCAGACGCGCGCCCTTGCTGATCCCCGCACCGGGAATGGCCGATTCTTCGGCGATGATGCCGATTTTGATCGGTTCCTTGCCATCCGCGTGGGCCGCTCCCGCCGACAAGCAGGCGAGGGCGGCGGCGGTCATGCACGCCGTGCGGGCGCGCAATTCCGTTCCTGAGCGATGAAGCATGGTCAGTCTCCGAGTCGGCAACCGGCGCATCAACGGCGTGGGCATGGTTTTATCGTTGATTCCAGCATAACTTCAATCGTTGCCGAATGTAACAAAGCCACGGGGCCTGCGGCCGTCGACCACCACGATCAGATCGGTGGAACGGCGCACGAGCTCGGTCAGCCGCGTATCCGCGTCGCGCGCGGCGAGCTGATGATTGAGCGCGGACAATTCGGCGTGAACGCTGCGCTGACGGATGATCCGCCGGCGCCGGGCCATCCGGCGCGGTGACCCAGACATAGTTGGCCACAGGGCTCTGTCCGTCGACGGGGGTGTGGCGCGGAAAATACCGGCGAACAATTGACAAATGGCTCCCACGAGATTCTTATAAGCTCACAACGATCGATTCAAGGGTGCATGGGATGTTCCAATGAGTGGTGCCGCGGAGCCTGCGGGGACTCTCGATGTCGCACTCCATCATGCGACGCGGCTGTTGCGCAAGAACCCTTCCCTTGCCGCGGAGCAGGCGCTCGAAATTCTGAAAGTGCTGCCGGGTCATGCCCGCGCACGCCTGGTACTGGGCGCCGCACAGAGGCTGGCCGGGCACAGCCACGCGGCCGTGCAGGAGCTGCAAAGCCTGGCCCGCGATCAGCCTCGGTCGGCGCCGGTTCACTTGGAGCTCGGTTTGGCGCTCGGCGACGCTGGCCGCGCTCGCGAGGCCGTCGCGGCGCTGCGCGTCGCGCTGCGCCTGACGCCGGATTCGCCGGACGGCTGGCGGCTGCTCGCCGACCAGTTCGACGCCATCGGCGACAGCGAAGCGGCGGACCAGGCGCGCGCGAGCTACCTGAAGGCCGCGAACCAGGATCCGCGCCTGATGGATGCCGCCGCGGCGTTGGTCGACAACGACTTGCCGCTGGCCGACGCCCGGTTGCGCGCCCACCTGTCCGGGCATCCAACGGATGTTGCGGCGCTGCGCATGCTTGCCGAGGTCGCGGCGCGCCTGCGCCGTTATGCCGACGCGCAGCACTTGCTCGAGCGCTGTCTGGAACTCGCGCCCGGTTTCGATGCGGCCCGGCATAATTACGCCGTCGTGCTCAATCGGCAGGGACAGGCGGCCGCAGCCCTGCCGCACGTCGAGCGGCTGCTCGCCAAGGAGCCGCGCAATCCGGGCTACCGCAATTTGCAGGCCGCGATTCTCGCGCATATCGGCGATTACGCCGGATCGATCGCAGTCTACGAGGCGGTGCTGGCCGAATATCCGCGGCAACCGAAGGTTTGGATGAGCTACGGCCATTCCTTGAAGACGGCGCGCCGCCTCGAGGAGAGCATCGAGGCCTACCGCCGCGCAATCGCTCTTCAACCCACGCTCGGTGAGGCCTATTGGAGCCTCGCCAATCTCAAGACGTTTCACTTTTCGCCCCAGGACGTGCTGGCAATGCGGCACGCGTTGCAGCGCGCGGACCTTGACGACGATGAGCGGCTGCATTTCGAGTTCGCGCTCGGCAAGACCCTCGAAGATGCGCAGTCCTATGAGGAGTCATTCGCCCACTACGCCTGCGGCAATGCGATCCGCAGCAAGCTGCACCCTCACAGCGCGGACGAGAACACCCGCTTCGCGCGGCGCTGCAAGGGGCAACTGACGGCCGGTTTCATGTCGGCGCGATCCGCCGCCGGGGCGACGGCGGCAGATCCCATTTTCATCGTCGGACTGCCGCGCTCCGGCTCCACGCTGATCGAACAAATCCTGGCGAGCCACTCGTTGGTCGAGGGAACCATGGAGCTGCCGGACATCCCGCGGATCGCCCATGATCTGGCCGGCCGAGGCGCGCCCGATCCGGAGCAGCCCGAGGCGCAATTCTTCGATGCGCTGTCCGCCCTCACGCGCGATGACCTGCGCGCCCTCGGCGAGCAGTATCTCGCTTCGACGCGCATCCATCGCAAGACGCAGGCACCGTTCTTCATCGACAAGATGCCGAACAACTGCTTATACATCGGGCTCATCCACCTCATACTGCCGAACGCCAAGATCATCGATGCAAGGAGGCATCCGCTCGGCTGCTGCTTCTCGGTCTTCAAACAGCATTTTGCACGCGGCCAGAATTTTTCGTATGCGCTCGAGGACATCGGCCGCTACTACCGCGACTATGTGGAGCTCATGGCCCACTTCGATGCAGTATTGCCGGGCCGAATTCACCGCGTGTTCTACGAATCGATGGTCGATGACACCGCCGCCGAGGTGCGCCGGCTGCTCGACTACTGCGGCCTGCCGTTCGAGGAGGGCTGTTTGCGATTCTACGAGAACCCCCGGGCCGTGCGCACCGCGAGCTCGGAGCAGGTCCGGCAGCCCATTTTCCGCGAGGGCATGGATCAGTGGCGGCACTACGACGCCTGGCTCGGTCCGCTGCGACAGGCGCTGGGCGCGGCGCTCGCATGCTATCCGGCGGTGCCCGACGTTGCCGCATCGACCGGTTGAGTTTCGGAGCGACAAGCAAACTATTAAATCAGGGAGCAAGGGAAAATCATGACACGTAGCCGTCTCGACACCAACGGACCTCGACATCCGAACGCCGCTTGCCGTCACAGCGGGAATCGCCGCCTGCTGCGCCGCCTGCCGCTGGCGTCCGCCGTTTCGGCGATCCTCGCCGGAGGCCTGCCCGCGGCCCACGCCGCGTCCGAGGCGGATAACAGCACCCTGGAAGAGGTCGTGGTCACCGCGCAGAAGAAGAGCGAAAATCTGCAGGACGTGCCGATCAGCATCCAGGCACTCGGAAACGAGAAGCTCGAAGAGCTGAACATCGTGAACATCGATGACTACGTGAAATATCTGTCGGGCGTCACCACGGTCAAGGGCCTCGGCCAGGGCGGCAACGGCATCGGCACGACGCACATGTACATGCGCGGCGTCGTCAGCGGTCAGGACGGCAACCACTCGGCCTCGCAGCCCAGCGTCGGCACCTACTTCGATGAGCAGCCGGTCACGACCATCGACGGCACGATCGACATCCATGTCTACGACATCGCGCGGGTCGAGGTGCTCGAGGGTCCCCAGGGAACCTTGTACGGCGCGAGCTCCGAAGCGGGCACCATCCGCATCATCACCAACAAACCGGACCCGACTGCATTCTCGGCAGCCTACGATGTCGGCGCCGACTCGATCGACCACGGAGGCTTCGGGTCCGTCGTCCAGGGCTATGTCAACATGCCGCTCACTCCGGTCGCGGCGATTCGCATCGTCGGCTGGGATGAGCATGACGGCGGGTTCATCAATAATATAGCCGGGACGAACGCCGCGGCCGGAATCGTCGACGGGGTTCGCACCTTTCCGAGCTCCGGGACCACGCTCAACAACGCCGCGTGGGTGAGCAAGGACTTCAACACCAGCGAAACCAAGGGCGGGCGCGCCGCCTTGAAGCTCGACATCGGCGACAACTGGACGGTGACGCCCACGTTCATGGGCCAGTCGATCGCCGCCAATGGGTTTTTCGGCTACGATCCGGCGGTCGGCAATCTCGATCTCGTGCATTCCGGCCCCGAGGACACCCAGGACTCGTTCACTCAGACCGCGCTCACCGTCGAGGGCAAGGTGAGCGATTTCGATATCGTCTACGCCGGGGGCTGGATGGTCCGCAATACGCATTCGATCGCGGACTACAGCGACTACTCCTATTTTTACGACAAGTACTTCGGATCGGGCGCGAACTGGATCAGCGGGGCCGGGGTCAAGGGGGTCTCGCCCGAGATCGAGCCCCAGGAGTTCGTGATCACCACGGGCCACTACACGAAGTGGAGCAACGAGCTTCGCATCAGCACCCCGCAGCAGTACGCCGTCAAAGCCACCGCCGGTCTGTTCGCCCAGCGCCAGGTGCACGAGATCTGGGAGGACTATGTGATGCCGGGTCTCAACGGCAACCCGTACATTTTCAATCCGCAGGGCTTGGCCCAGAGTCTGGCGATGCCGGGTCTCAGCAACAACACCATCTGGCTCACCGACGAGGAGCGCGTCGATCGCGACCAGGCTGCATTCGGCCAGGTGACCTGGGACATCGATCCGGCCTGGTCGGTCACCGGCGGATTGCGCTTCTACAAGTATGATAATTCACTGCAGGGCTTCTACGGTTATTCGGCGAACTACGGAGCGCTCACCGGCTTCTATCCGGGCCAGAACATTTGCGGCCCGCCGGGCGGGGCGGGCGGGGAGCCCAATTATGCGCCGTTCCATTTCGCACCGTGCACCGACCTCAACCAGACGGTCTCCGACAGCGGCCACACGGAGCGACTCACGCTCAACTACAAGTTCGATCCGGATCGGATGGTGTACGCGACGTTCTCCACCGGCTTTCGACCGGGCGGCGTCAATCGGGTGTATGACCCGGCGATCAAGGCGATCTTTCCGCCCTACCAGGCGGACCAGCTCAAGAACTACGAAATCGGCTGGAAGACCCAGTGGGACGGACATCGGCTGCGCTGGAATGGAGCCATATTCCTCGAGGATTGGAACAACTTCCAGTTCCTGTACCTCGGTCCGAACAGCGTGACCGTCGTGCAGAACGCGGCGTCGGCGCAAATCAAGGGTCTCGAGACCGAGCTCGAGTGGGCGGCGGGCGGCGGCCTATTGCTCTCCGGGGGCGCAACGGTCCTGCACGCCGTGACGACCGCGAATTACTGCGGGCCGCAGGCAACCATACCGGGCACGACCCAGCTGTCGACCAACTGCCCCGACCAGGTCAATTCCTATCCGGTCGGCAATGCGCCGAATGGCCCGGAGGCGCCCTCGGGCACGCGGCTGCCGGTTGCCCCGAAACTGAAGATGAATCTCGTGGCGCGGGAGGCATTCCCGCTCGGGGACTGGGAGGGGTTCTTCCAGGCGTCGGGAATGTACCAGACGAGCACGACGCCGCTGCTTCGGCTCATCGATCAGGAGACCGTCGGCACCATGCCGGGGTACGCGCTGTTCGACCTGTCCACCGGGGCGGCGAAGAACGGCCTGACGGCGCAGCTGTACCTGACGAATGTGTTCGACAAGAACGCCCAGCTGACGCGCTTCGTCGAGTGCGCGACGACTACCTGCAATCAGCCCTACGTCATTCCGGCCCAGCCGCGCACCGTCGGCATCAAGTTCGGCCAGAAGTTTTAGCGTCTGCAATGCCGTGCCGGCGGGCCTACCGGCCCGCCGGCCGCGCGAGGGACCCATGCTGCCCAGAATCTTAAGATGCGCCGCACTGTTGGCGGGCTGCATCGCGAGTGCGATTTCGCCCGCCGCACGGCTGCCCGTGCTGGGCCAGATCGATCTGCCGCACCCGTACTATTATCGCGAGATGTACCTTCCGCAATTGACCGCCGGGCCGTCGAGCCTCGCCTGGTCGCCGGACTCCAAGGAGCTGATCTATTCGATGGGCGGCTCGCTATGGCGTCAGCGCCTCGGCACCACCCGCGCGGATCAACTCGCGGGCAGCGGGGGCTACGATTATCAACCCGATTGGTCGCCCGACGGGCGCTGGGTCATCTACAGCGCCTATGCCGGCGAAGCGCTGGAGTTGTGGGTGCTGGATCTGCAAAGCGGCGTCTCGCGCCCGCTCACGAGCAACGGCGCCGTCAACGTCGAGCCGCGCTTCTCCCCGGACGGCCGCCGCGTGGTGTTCGTCTCCACCCTGTACAACCGGCGCTTTCACGTGTTCACGGCCGATTTCGCCGCGGGCGCGCTGCGCAACGTCCTGCGGTTGACCGGCGAGCACAAAAGCGAACTGCCGCGCTATTACTACAGCGCCTATGATCACGAGATCAGCCCGGTCTGGACGCGTGATGGGCGCGACATTCTCTACGTCTCGAATCGCGGCCATATCTACGGCACCGGCGGTTTTTGGCGTACGCCCGCCAGCGCCGCCAGCGCCGCCGCGGGCGATGAGGCGCGCGAGATTCATTACGAGGAGACCAATTGGAAGGCTCGTCCCGACGTCTCGCCGGATGGCTCGCGGCTCGTGTTCAGCTCCTATGAGGGACGCGGCTGGCACAACCTCTGGGTGATGCCCGCGGCGGGCGGCGATGCCTTTCCCATCGCGTACGGGGACTGGGATCAGACCAATGCGCGCTGGTCGCCTGACGGCGCGAGCGTCGCCTTCATCTCCAACCAGAGCGGGAGCACGGAGATCGAGGTCCTGCGCATTCCGGGCGGCACTGCGCTGCCGCTGGTCGCGAGCGAGCGCCGCTACGCGCTGCCGCGGGCGAGTCTGCGGCTGCAGCTGCGCGACGCGGCCGGCAATCCGGCCTCCGCGCGGGTCAGCGTCACCGACGCCGCGGGCCGATTTTATGCGCCCGACGACTCCTGGATCCACGCCGACGACGGTTTCGATCGAAATGAGCGTCGCACCGAGGCGCATTATTTTCATGCGCGCGGCGCCGTCACCGTCGATGTACCGGCCGGCCCGATTCACGTGGAGATTTTGCGCGGGTTCGAGCGCCGCTTCGAACGGCGGCAAGTGGCGGCCACGGCGGGGCAGGTGAGCGAGCTGGCCGTGAATCTGGACGATGCGCGCTGGTCCGTTCCGGACGCCGCTCATTGGGTCAGCGCGGACGCGCATGTCCATATGAACTACGGTGGGGTGTACCGCAACACGCCGGCGCACCTGGTCGGCCAAGCGCAAGCGGAAAACCTGGGTTTGGTGAACGCCCTGATCGTCAACAAGGAACAGCGTTTTCCCGACATTGCCTACAATGGGCGGCACGTCGATGCCGCGTCGGCTGCCGATGCGCTGGTGGTCCACGGCCAGGAGTTCCACACCAGCTATTGGGGCCATCTCGGCATACTCGACACCGACGCGGTCATCCTGCCGGGTTATTCGGGCTATCCGAATACGGCCGCATCGAGCCTGTATCCCATGAATGCCGATGTTGCCGACCTCGCGCATGCGCGCGGCGCGGTGGTGGGTTACGTGCATCCGTTCGACGAATATCCGGACCCGTTGGCCGAGCCGCATCAGGTGCTGACCAACGAGCTTCCGGTCGACGTCGCCTTGGGCAAAGTGGACTACATGGAGATACTGGGTTTCAGCGACCATCGGTCCACCGCGGCCGTCTGGTACCGGCTGCTCAACTTGGGGTTCCGCCTTCCGGCCGCCGCCGGCACCGACGCCATGGCGAATTTTGCCTCGCTGCGGGGCCCGGTGGGCATGAACCGGGTGTATGCGCGCGTCGCCGACGGCCCGCTCGATGTGCGGCAGTGGCTCGATGCGCTCAAGGCGGGCCGCACGTTCGCGACCAACGGTCCGTTGCTGGGATTGGAGATCGGCGCGGCGCACATCGGCGATGAGCTGAAATTTGCCGGACCGCAGCGGCGCGTTCCGTTTTCCGTGCGCGTCGAATCGATCGTGCCGGTGGATCACCTGGAGCTTGTCTGCAACGGGCGAGTCGTGCAATCCTTCGTGCAGCGCAAGCCCGTGGATCATGCGCGTTTCAGCGGCGATATTCCCGTCGCCGACAGCGGCTGGTGCGTGCTGCGCGCATCCTCCGATGCGGCGCGCTATCCGGTGCTCGACAATTATGTGTATGCAACCACCAGTCCGATCTACCTCACCGTGGCGGGGCACACGCCGCGCTCGGCGCCGGACGCCCGCTATTTCCGCGCCTGGATCGACCGGGTCACCGAGGCGACGGTTGCCTATCCGGATTGGAACAGCGAGGCGGAGAAACGCGGGGTGCTCGGCCGGCTCGCGCAGGCCGGCTCGGTCTACGAGGCGCTGGAACGATCGGCCGCCGCGCGGTAACGGCAGAGGACTGTTCAAATGAGCACACCGGGTCCTGAGGAACTCGCCCTCGATGCCGATGCGCCGAGCCTGCGGGGTCGGCTGCGCCGCGCGGATAAGGTGATGAGCGGGCCGGAAATCGAGGCGATGCTGGCCGGGGCGTTTTGCGGGCGTACGGCCACCGTGGGCCCGGACGGCTACCCCTATATCGTCCCGAATTTGTTCGTCTGGCTGCGCGGCCAGGTGTATTTGCATACGGCGCAGCTCGAGGGTCATTTCTTGACCAATGTTCGCCACGCCGACCGGATCAGCTTCGAGGTGGACGAGCCGGGGGAAGTGTTTCCCTACGGACCGGTGGAATGCGACACCTCCGTGTCGTACCGGTCGGTGATTCTGTTCGGTAAGATTCGCATCATCGAGGATCACGCCGAGAAGACCGAGTTCTATACCACCTTCCTGACCAAGTACGCGCCCGCGGAGTCCTGGGGCCGCGACCGAGGATCGTTTCCGCGGCTGAACAAGACCATCGTGTACGCGATCACGCCCGAGGCCATCACCGGAAAACAAGGCCCGCTGCCGGCGCTCAAGGACCGCTGGCTGAAGCGCACAGCCGTCGCCGCGCCCCCGCCGGGGGGCGAGTAGTGAAGGACATGCCGTCTCGATGAGATCGCGCCGTGCGAACGTGAGGCCTCGTTGGCGGAAAAATTCGACCGTGTGCGCGGGGCTGGAATCGACGGCATGGCCATCGATCGCGGCGCGCTGAGGACCGAGGAGGCGCACGCCGCTGCGCCGCACTTCGATCGCACCAAGCTGCGCGCGGGGCTCTGGCTCCTGCTGCTGGTTGGCCTGGCCGGATTTCCCGGCACTGCGGCCCTGCCGGCCGACGAACCGCCCGACGAACCGGCCGCGAGCGCCGCGAGCGCTGCGAATTCCGCAATGCCGCCGCTCGACGCGCCGCAACAGGCTCCGCCACTCGAACCCGGCGCGTCGGCCGGGGCAACCGAGCCTGCCGATAACGCCGGCGCCGTGAGTCCGATGGCGGGCGACCGGCGCGTGGCGCTGGTCATCGGCAATTCCGCCTACCAGCACTACCCGCCGCTCAGGAACCCGGTCAACGACGCGCAAGATGTGGCGCGGCGCTTGCGCGAACTCGGATTCGAGGTGATCGAGCGCGACGATCTGAGTTCGCGGCAGATCGGGGCGACGCTGCGCGAATTTCGGGTCAAACTCGAGGGCGCCTCGGTCGGGCTGGTGTTTCTCGCGGGCCATGGCATGCAGATCAACGGCGAGAATTACTTTCCCGGCGTCGATGCGCAGATCGCGAGTGAAGAGGACGTGCCCAATCAAAGTCTCGCGCTGCGTCAGCTGCTCGATCTCCTGGGCGCCGCCAAGACGCAGCTGAATCTCGTGTTCCTCGATGCCTGCCGGAACAATCCGTTTGCCGCGGCCACCCGCTCCGGCACGCGTGGACTCGCCAGGGTCGAAGCGCCCTCCGGTACGTTGATCTCCTACGCGACGCGGCCCGGAAGCGTGGCGGAGGACGGCATGGGGCGCAACGGCCTGTACACGGCGCAGCTGCTCCTGCAGATGACGCAGTCCGGCGATCTGCCCATCGAAACGCTGTTGAAGCGCATGGTGTCGGGGGTCAAGCAAGGCTCCCACGGGTCGCAGGAGCCGTGGTGGGAGGGCAGCATCGAAGGCAACTTCTGTTTCGGCCGCTGCCGCGACGAGGCCGTCGCCGCTTCCCCGCCGCTGCCGTCGGCGCCGCCCGCCGCCCCCGCGCAGCACGCGCCCGCGCGGCCCAAACCGGTGCGGGCGCCGCGGGCCGCCGCGCCCGCCACGGCGGAGGCGCCGCAGCCCGACAAGCCCCCGTCGCAGACCGTGCAGGTCAGCCTCGCGAATCTCGAGCCGCTGTATTTTACGCGCGCCTTTTCCCGCACGGAAACCGGGCGAATCTATCGGTTGGAGGGAACGCAGACCTGGCCCACGCACGCGCGCACGACGCCGGGCAACGGCGGCATCTTTTCGGTGGCCGAGTCGCCCGGCGGGGAGCTGTATTTTTGCGATGCCACCGAGTCGCGCATCTTCAAGATCGAGGGGCAGGGCGAGACGGTAGTCTACCAGCACAATGCGCCGATCAAGCACCTGGCCTTCGGTCCGACGGGCGTTCTTTACTTCAGCAGCGTCATGGGGTCGCGTGACGATGGTACTATTTACGAGTTGATGGGCTCCAAAGCGGTGCCGTTTTACACATTGAAGGCCGATAGCACGGGCGGCGCGTGGTCCGGTACGTTCGCCTTCGATCGACAGGGGATGCTGTGGCTGAGCTCGGGTTCGAAACGGCCGGCCAGTTTGTACCGCGTGCGTTATCAGCAACTGGAGAAAGTCTTCAGCACCGATCAGACAGGCATCATGGGGTTCTCGTTTCTGAGCGACGGCAGCATCGTCTACGCCGACGATGTGCACAGCGTCATGCATCTCACGATGCCTTCCTTGCAGCTGTCGCGTATTTTCGAATCTCCCTACGAGGGTTGGTTGACCGACGTGAAACCCGTTCGCGGGGAAAAGCAATAGCGGGGAAGGCGATTTGATATGAAGGCTTCGCTCGCGCTGAAGGTCAATTGCGTGCTCGTGCCGACCATGGTGGTGCTGCTGACCGCGGCTTTGGTCGTGATCAAGGGCGTCGCCGACCGCACGGCGCTCGAGGAGACTCAACTCGCGGCGCGCCTCATCATGTCGGCGGCCCAGGCGACGTTCGACTATACGGTCGAGCAGATCAAACCCACGCTCGAGGCGAAGTACGATTTCCTGGTGCAAAGCGTTTCCTCGTATGCGGCAACCGAAACCATCGGGCGCATGCAGCGCGAGTTTCACGACTACCGCTATCATGTCGCGGCACTGAATCCCACGAACAAGCGCGACCTTGCCGATGCGTGGGAAATCAACGCCATTCAGACCCTGGCCCGCGACGGGGCCGGCGCCGAGTTCACCGACGTGCGGCAGACCGACAAAGGACGCTTCGCCGTCATCGCGGTGCCGATTCGCATTACCAACGATGCGTGCCTGTCCTGTCATTCCGTGCCGGACGCGGCTCCCGCCACCATGATCGCAACGTACGGCCGCGACAATGGGTTTGGCTGGAAGCTCAACGAGGTCATCGGCGCGCAGGTGGTGTCGGTGCCCATGTCCGTCGCGCAGCAGCGTGCGGACGTGCTGTTTCGCGGCGTCGTCTCCGTGCTCGTCGCGGCGTTCGTCACGATCCTGGTCGTCGTCAACGGGGCGTTGTACTTCGTGGTCTCGCGGCGCGTCGGGCGGCTGGCGCGTGCCGCCGAGTCGATCAGTAAAGGCGAGGTGGAGTCGGCCGCGCTCACGGCCACCGGCACCGGCACCGACGAGCTGTCCTCGCTGACACGCGCCTTCGAGCGCATGCGGGTGAGCCTCAGCCTTGCCATGAAGACGCTGCGTTCCGCGCCCCCGTAGCATGAAGCAGCAGCTCGGTCCGTACATCCTTCTCGAAGCCATGGGGCAGGATCGGCTGGGCGTCTCGCACCGTGCCTTCGATACGAACGCCGAACGACTGGTGCGCCTGCGGTTGTTGCACTGGCCGCCCGGGGTCCCCGGCCGCGAATCGAGTCTGCTGTCCCTGCGGCAGTGGCTGCGCGCCTGCGGCGGCGGCGGCCACGGCAACGTGGCCGAGGTGTACGAGGTCGGCGAACTCAGCGTCGCTGCTGAGTCCGGCGCGGAGTCCCGGATTGCATACGTCGCCAGCGAGTGGGTGAAGGGGCAGAGCCTGGCGGCCCGGCTGGAGGCGGGAGGTGCGGTGGACCCGGCCGCCGCGCACACCTGGACCGCCCAGATCCTGCTCGGCCTCGACCACGCGCATAAGCTCGGGATCGTGCATGCCGACCTGAACCCGGCGAACGTACTGCTGGCGTCGTCGTCGGATGTCGTGCGGTTGCTCGACGTGGGCCTGTACGCGGCCGAGCGATTCGCGTGGGCCGACGATGCGGCCAGCGCCGGGTGGCCGATGTACCTGGCTCCCGAGCAATTGACCGGGGCCGCGGCCACCGTGCGCGGCGATATCCGCGCCGCCGGCGTGCTGCTCTATCGAATGTTGGCCGGGCGCGCGCCCTTCGTCGGGGAGCCGGCCGGGGTCATGCATCAGGTGATGACCGAGGAGTTGCCGCCGCTGTCGCACCGGCGGCCGGAACTAGGGACGCGCTTCGATGCGCTGATCGCGCAGGCGGCTGCGCTGCGGCCCGAACGGCGCTTTGGCTCGGCCGGCGAATTCGTTCATGCCTTGAACGCCGCCGCCTTCGAGGGCGCCCATGGGGCAGCGGCCGCTCCGTTCCCCTGGCTCGAGTCATTGACGGCGATCTTCGCCGAGGCGGTCGGCCCGATGGCGCAGATCCTGGTGCAACGCGCCGCGGCCCAGGCCACCGATGCGGATGCGCTCTGCCGGGGGCTCGCGGCGCACATCGCCGACCGCGCCGCCAGCCGGTCGTTCCTGGAGGCGGGGGCGCGCCTGGCCCGCCTGCAGGGCGCGGCATCGTTACCAGAATCGTCCGCGGCACCGGCCGCCGCCGCTCCGTGGCCGCTGCAGGGCCCGACGCTCGATCGATTGACGGCACAACTCGCACGGGACTTGGGTCCCATGGCCTCGCTCCTGGTCGAACGCGCTGCGACGCACTCGGCGTCGCGCCGGGAGTTCTTTCGCCGGCTGCTCGACTCGATACCGGAGCCCGATCGACAGCGCCGGCTGTTGCGGGAATTCGAGAGCGAAGCCTGAACGTCCGGACTGTGCGGCCGGAGCGGCCGGAGCGGACTCACGCCGCAGCGGGATCCACCGTGACCTGGACGTCCTTCGAGGCCGCGTCGACCGTTTTGAGCACCACGGGTCGGCGCCAGACGTGGGCGACGTATTCGAGCACTTTGCGCGCGGTCTCGGTATCCACACCCCGCTTGTCGATCTGGCTGTTGTGCTCGAGCACCAGCGTACCGTCGCCCTTCACTTCAACCACGGAGACGCGCGGGGCGCCGAAATTATACTTGTCGTGCAGCAGCGTCTCGCGCAGTTCATCGATGTCCTCTGCCAGCACCTTCACCGGTCCGTTCGACTGCTTTTTGTAGCGGAACAGGCCCATGTCCGCCGCGAGTTCCCGCGTCAGGTTGTTGCGCAGAAAGCTGAAGTCATCGTCCTCGCGCATGATGCGCCGCGCGGTGTCGAGTCCGCCCTGTTTGATGATTTCCTCCCACAAGGTGAAGCCCAGGTGGTACGGATTCACGGCCAGCGCGATTTGCTCCTCCGCGGCGACCGGGCGCACGACATCGGAGTGGCACTTGATGGCATCCAGATACGTGTCTTGAGGAATGAAATCCGCTTCCCTCAGCAGGCGCGCGTGCCAGTACGACGCCCAGCCCTCGTTCATGGTCTGGGTCGCGTACACGGGATAGAAATAAAAGGATTCGTCCCGGACCGCCAGAAAGATATCCCGTTCCCAACTCTCCATGTCCGGCGCGTACGTGGCGATGAACCAGAGCAGATCCCTCTCGGGATGCGGCGGCAGCGGCGCGCGCTGGCGCCGCGCGCTGTGAACCACCTTGTCGTCGGGATCGAGCGTGGCGAAGCGGGTCCGAAACGCGTCGTCGGGGGAGGGCGCGGGGGTCGGCGCATACTCGGGATAATGCTCGCGCCGCAGTCCACAGTCGATGTCGATGTACTGCTCGAGGGATAGCGCGGCGTCGAGAACCTTCTCCACGGCGTTGAATCCGTGCGCCTCGATATCCCGCTCGATCTGCCGTGCATGACTCGCGGCATGTTCGATGATGTGCTCGCTGCCTTGCTCCTGAGACTTTCGGAACAAGAGATTGTTCTTGGAGAAATCCGCGTGACCGAGCACGTGAGCCGCGACCAGGGTATTGTCGGCAAGACCGTTGCTCGCGGCGAGGTAGGCGCGGCCGGGGTTGCCGGGAAACACCACTTCGAACAGCCGGGAATACCCCATGTGGCGCTGTAGCAACTGATAAATATAGCGCGCGCCGAATGACCAGTGCGGCATGCGCACCGGCAGCCCGTACACGGCGATTTCAGTCATGAAGCTGTCGGGAACCGCCTCGAAAATCACCGGCGACCAGTCGAGGCCGAGCTTGCGCGCGAGTTCCTCCAGGCGGGGCAGGTGGCCGCGCCAGTCGCTCGTCATGGCGTCGTTCCCGGGGCATCGAGCGCCGCGCCCGCCTGGGCCTCGAGCGTGAAGAAATGGCGCACCGCATTGGCGACGTCGTTGGCATCCCGGATGGTGCAGCGCCCGGTCGGCAGACTCTGGGCGCTGACGGAGTCGAACAGTTTGGAGGTCTCGCTATGGCTGCTGCGCAGTCCCGATGCGATCTCGACATAGCCGGCGTACTGCGCATCCTTGGCGATGGCTTCGAGCTCGGTACGCGCGCGGTCCCGGTCGTCCACGGCGTTGTCGCCGTCCGAGGCGTAGAACAGATAGAGGTTGCAGGTTCCCGGATCGAAGCGCGCCTTGATGATTTCGTGCACCTTGCAGAATCCGGTGGAGGCCACCGTACCGCCGCTGCCGGCCACCTTGAAGAAATCGGCCTCGCTGAATTCCCAGGCTTCGGTGGTGTGGGCGACGAACACGATATCGAGGGAGCGATACTCGCGCCGCAATCCGGCGGCCACCCAGAAAAAGAACGTCTTCGCCAACTGCCGGTCGCCTTCGGTCATGCTCGCCGATACGTCCAGCAGAAAGAACACCGCGGCGCGCAACGCCGGCTGGCGGCGGCGCGTGAGCTGCCGGTAGCGCAGGTCCTCATCGATGAACGCGGGCGCCGACGAATCGTGCCCGCGGCGCTTCACCGATTCCTTGACCGAGCGGCGGCGGTCGAGTCGGGATCGTGCACCGCGACGGTCCCAGCCTTCGCGTTTCCATTCCGCCTCTTCCGATTGCCCCACCCGCGGCTGCAGATTCGGCAGCCGTAGTTCTTCCCACATCCAATCGATGATGTCGTCGACCTTGAATTCCAACAGCAGATCGGCGCCGCCCCGTTCGGTGCCCCCGGCGCCTTTGCCGCCGGGCTTGCTGCCGGCGTTGGCCGGCCCCAGCAAGTCGCCGGGCTTGGCGCTGCCCTGGCCCACACCCTGCGCCTCGGCGTCGTGGCGCAGGCGAAAACGGTAGTGTTCCAGCATTCGAACCGGCACCTTGACCGTCCGCGCGCCGTCATTGATGATGTCGGAACCGGCGACGATCTGGGGCAGGTGCTCGCGCACCGCTTCCCTGATCTTTTCGCTGTGCCGCAGCCAGTCGCGCGAACCGCGCGAGAACAACTCGTACCAACCGTTGACTGCGTTAGCATCCCCGCCGGGCTCACCGGGGCCGCCGCCGCCAGGTCCCGTAGTCATTGCGTCACCCCCTTGCGTTTGGGCGCCATGATGCCGTGTTACTCCTGAGACAACAGGGTGGTGACGTAGTTCAAGGCCTCTTGGGCGCTATGTTCATCATATCCATACTCTTTGACCAGCCGCTCCTGCACCACGGAGATCTTCTGGCGCGCGTCGTCGTCGGGCCGTGCCGTGGAGGTGACCAGCCGCAGCACGTCGCGGCGCTCTTCGAACAGGTACTGCTCGATCGCCTCCCGTACCCGCGCGTGGCTTGCCAGGCGGAATTTCTCGCCGGCCTTGAAGGCCACCATGGCCTTGCGGATCACCTCCTGGCGGAAGGACTGTTTGCCGGATTCGGACACCTTGATCTTCTCTTCCACCGACCGCAGGAATCTCTCGTCAGGCGCCCGATTCTCGCCCGTCATGGGGTCGGTGACCTTGCGCTGATCGAGCGAGGCTTCGATCTCGTCCAGGTACTTCTCCAGCAACTGTTGCGCCTCGTCTTGAAAGGAGGCGAACAGGGCCCGATGCACATCCTCCTTGACCCACCGATTGTAGAATTCCTTGCGCGCCGTTACCAAGTGGTCGAACCACTGTTTCTTCTGTTTCGCGTCCATGCGCGCATCGCTTTCGATGGCGTCCTTGATCGCCAGCAGCAACTCCATGCTGGTGAGGCTGCGCGCGTTGCCGCGCGTGATCGCGTTCGACAGGGCGTTGATCACGAATCGCGGGCTGACGCCGCTCAACCCTTCGTCCGGGGACTCGGACCGCAGCCGCGCGGCCTCGGTCTCCGAGAAGCCTTCCACGGCCTCGCCGGCGAACAGGCGAACCTTCTTCGGCAGATCCAACCCCTCGCGTTCGGGTTTGCTGTGACGGGTCAGAATGGCGAAGACCGCGGCCAGATGCAGCACGTGCGGATCCAGATGCGTATTGCGGAAGGCGGGCGCGCCGTACACCAGCTTCTTGTAGATCCGCGCCTCGTCGCGGTACGAGAGCGCGTAGGGGACCTTGATAATGACCATGCGGTCGAGCAGCGCCTCATTCTCTTTTTCCTGGAGGAATCGATTGAATTCCGCGAGGTTCGTGTGCGCGAGGATGGTTTCATCGAGATAAATCAGCGGAAACCGCGCGACCTTGACGTTCTTCTCCTGCGTCATGGTCAGCAACAGATAGAGGAATTCGCGTTTGACCTTCAGGATTTCGATCATCTCGAGGACACCGCGGCTCGCCGCGTACACCGCGCCGGACCACGACCAGGCGCGCGGATCGCCCTCGTCGCCCACGTCCGATACCTTGGACAGATCGACCGAGCCGACCAGATCGGCGATGTCGGCAGTCGAGGGATCGTGGGGGGCGTAGGTGCCGATTCCGCAGCGCGCGGCCTCCGACAGGAAGATGCGCTCCACGGGGACGCGCAGGTAATCGCCTTCGCATTCGCGATCGACGAAATCGCGAGCCCATGGGCTCACCTCGCCGGCGATATCGACGCCATACGTTTCGCGAAACTCCGCGCGCAAGCTGATGGGAATAAGATTCAACGGCGATTCGCGCAGCGGCGAACCCTTGATCGCATACAGAGCGCCTTGATCGGTGCGGCTGTACTCCTCGAGCCCGCGCTTCAGCAGGATCGCGAGCGTCGACTTGCCACCCGAGGGAGGCCCCAGCAACAGCAACAACCGGCGGCCCACATCGGAACCCGCGGCCGCCGCCTTGAAGTAATCCACGACCCGGCCGAGCGGCTCGTCCACCCCGAACAGCTCGCGTTTGAAGAGCTCTCGGGCCTTTACATCGTCGCCGCCTTGCACGTCGCGTCCATACCAGAGCAGCATATCCCAAATATATTCGTGGCTCGTGCGAACCAGCGCGGTCGGATTCTCCGGCAGGATCCGCGTGAGGAAATCGCCGAGCGAGCCCTCCCAACGCTGCGCGCGATGTTGCTTGCTGAAATCGGTCAGCGAAGCGAGGAAGTCCTCGGATTTGGACTCTGGTCTAAGCTCTGATATTCCCATCGTCGAACCTCCACTTGGGAATTGGACTGGGCCCTACCCGGCATCGACGCGCAGCAGCCTCAAAAGAGCTTGAGCGGAGCGCGACTCATTCGACACTCTCATTAACCTTGTATATCAGATCGGCCACGGCATCAAATTATTCAGGGCCTCAATCGGAAAAAAAAGTGTGACGAGCGACATAGCCTTGAAAAGAATTGCGGCGCGCCCCAATTCAGAATCGCGACGTTCGAGAACAGGGCGCGCGCGCATCGCAACCGTTGCCGTGACGTCGCTCACACTCGCGTCAACCGCGCTTCGGATGGCTCCGCGCCGCCGGATCGATCACTGCAACAGGCTGCGCCGGAAGAACTCCGTCACGCGCGCGCGATACTGGTCTGCGGCAACCTTCGCATAGTCGACGTGGTGTGCACCGGGCACGATCCACAGATCCTTCGGCTCGCCCGCGGCCGCGTAGAGCTGCAAGGCCATGAATCTGGGCACCAATTGGTCGAGTTCGCCGCCCATGATGAATACGGGCCGCGGCGCAATCCTGCCGATGACGTCCTTCGGCAGCATGTCGAGCGATTGGCCGTACGCCCGCAGGGCGAGATAATTCGGTATTTGGGTGAGCAGTCCCCAATCGTCCGACGCGAGCCAGTTCTGTTCCACGACGTCGTTGGGCGATGCAGCGAGCGTCACCGCGCGCAGCCTCGGATCGAGTACCGCGGCCTGCGTCATGACGTACGCACCCATCGACGAGCCGAAGCCGCCGATCCGCAGCGGGTCGACATCGGTGCGCGCGCTCAGCCAGTCGACTGCGGCGCTGATGGCTTGCCGCTCCGGAACCCCCCAGCGCGTCGTACCCTCGCTCGCTCCCTGGCCGGGAAGGTCGAAGGCCAGCACGCCGAAGCCCGCCTGCGCGAGAAAGCCGGTCTCGAATAGCAGCGAGGAGCGGTCCGCCCCGGTGCCATGCACCAGTACGATGGCGGCGCGGTTGCGCGACGGCGCATACCAACCCGCCATGCGGTGGCCGTGCGCGTCGGCAAACCGCACCTCGGCGAGACCGGGTATTCCCGCGCGCTCCGGGTGCCGCGAGATTGCCTCGGGGGCCGTTCGCACGTAGTCCGCGCGTTCGGCCCAAAAGCTCCGGGCGGCGAGTCGCAGTCCCAGCACGATGACGATGGCAACGATGGCAACGACGAGATAGACCGCGATTTTCACAGGATATTCGTGAGTACCATGGAGCCATCAATAGTATCATCGGGCCCGGGCGTACGCCGACTCGGGCCCAGAATACCGTGCCACTTTGCTAGAGTATCAAGGATGAGTAGAAAGGATGAAGACCGCATCCTCCACGGCCTGCATTACTTCCGTGAGAGCATCGACGAGGAATTCGCCGTGACCGGCGATCAGGTCCTATGGCTCGCGGCGCATTCCTACCTCGACGGCGCCAAATGGTTCAAGGACGGCGGCCTGCAGAGCGTCGACTCCTCCGTCGTTCCCGCGGAGCTGCGCCGCAAGCTGCTGTTGTCGAAATTCGAACTGCCGCTGCGTTATCTGCATTACCGCCGGCTCATCAAATACGAGCCGGCCGCCAAGGAAATGGTCAACGTCGCAGTGACGTTCGCGGGGGCGGATCGGGCGACGCGGCTGCACACGCGCCTGGGCCGCATGGAGCTCTGGCATCAAGAGCACAAGGACGGCTTTCTCGGCCTCGTGATCACCATCGCCGTGTCGTTCATCACGGCGCTCGCGGCCGTCGCCGTGGCGGAGCGCCTGTACAAGGGCTTCGGGGAGCCACCTCGGATAATCTACGAAATGGATTCCAAGGGGTCGAGCTCATTGACCGATTGAGTCCGTTGCGCCCGCAGCGGCGCGCTGCGCGGGAACCGCGAGCCTGGCCGCATCGGGAGCCTGCACGAGATGCAGCGTCCGCCCGAAGAGCGAATCATCCACGGCGGTGCGGCCGATGTAGATGATGCCGGTTTGACGCAGGTCGTGACTCAGAACCTCGCCGATGCGATCGCGGGTGGGATCGTCCAGCGCGTCGAGCCCTTCATCGAGGATGATCCAGTGCGGGGCGTGAAGCAGCGCCCGCGCGATCACCAAGCTCTGCTGCATGTCCTCGCTCAGGTCCCGGTCCCAGCGCATGGTGCGATCGAGCAGCGGGACCAGGCGCGCGAGATTGAGCCTCTCGAGGGCCGGCGCGAACGCGCCTTCGTCGAATCGGTCGATGCGCGACGGATAGGCGAGAACCTCGCGCAGCGTTCCCGGAGGAAGATAGGGAACGCGGGGCAGATACAGCATCGACTCGCCCTGGGAGCGCCCGATATGTCCGCTGCCCCAGGGCCAAAGTCCGGCCAGCGCATGAAACAGGAGCGTCTTGTCGGTTCCGGACTCCCCGACGATGAGGATTCTTTCGCCCGCCTGCACCTCGACGTGGGTCTCCTCGAGCGCGATGCAGCCGGCGGGGGAGGCGATCTGCAGATGGTCGATCGTCAATCGGCCGGACGGTCCGTCATCGAAGGTGATCCGCCGCCGCAGGTCATGCAGCACGTCGGTATTGAGCACGGCGCGCCGGAAACTCGCCACTCGCAGCAGGGTCGCGCGCCAGTCGGCAATGGTGCTGAAATTGTCCACGAACCAGCGCAGCGAGGACTGCACCTGAATAAAGGCGCCCGACGCCTTCATGAGGCCGCCGAAGGTGATATTGCCGGCGAAATACAGCGGGGCTGCGACCAGGATGGGCGCTACCAGCGTGAACCACCCGTAGCCGGCGGTGATCCAGGTCAGGTTCGTGAGCCCGGAGACCAGCCCGCGCATCGCCGCGAGCACACCGGCCATGTCGATTTCGATGCGCCGCGCTTCGTCCGGCTCGCCGGAGGTCAGCGAGATGGCATCGATATGCTCGTTGACGCGCACCAGGGAGAAACGCAGGTCGGCCTCGCGCGCATACCGCTCGGCATTGCGGTCGATCAGGCTGCGGCCGACCCAGTAGCTCAAGAGCGACGCGGATCCGGAATAAACGATGGCCGCCCACACCATGTACCCCGGAATGAACAGGCGGCGCCCCTCGACGTGAAATACGAAATCGGCCGACAGGTGCCACAGCACGGCGACGAAGGTGATGAGGAGAATCGAGGCCTGCAGCAAACCCACCCCGAGGTCGGCGGACAGCTCGGTGAGATGGCGCGCATCCTCGTGCATGCGCTGATCGGGGTTGACCCCGATGGGGCCGGCGCTCGCGAGACGAAATGCCCGGCCCGGCGCCAGCCAGTTCTCGATCAGATCGTGCACCAGACCCTCGCGCAGCTTGAGCTTGAGCATCTCGACGAGCCAGCGCTGCGCGACGTTGAACGCCAGGAGCGCGCCGCCGATGACGCCGAAAATTCCCAACTGCACCAGGAACTCATCGAAGTTGCGCCGCGACAGCGCATCGTAGAACGGCTGGTTCCAGCTGTTGAGCCGGATCTGCCCGTAGGCGGTGGCGGCGATCACCACGAACAGGGCCGCCGAAAGCAGCAGCAGGGCGTTGCGCACCGGTGCGCTCCACAGCGCGCGGCTCACCATGCCGAGTTGCGGTACGAGCCCCGACTGGGCGATTTCTTCCGGGTCGAGCAACGGGCTGGCTGCGCTTCGCGTGCGTTCTAGTATCATGCGGACTCTTCTCGAGCAAAGAACAATGTTGCCATTATCCCGCACCTTGCCATCGGTCACTCATCGGCGGTCGAGATATTCGTGAGCGGTGTACCTATGAGCCGAATCGACGCCCTGATGCACAAAATGTCGCTGGCCGAGAAACTCGGCCAGCTGACCATGACGGCCTCCCGCTACGCCACGACGGGCCCGATCATCGCGGGCGATTCCACCCAGGCCATCAAGGATGGCACCATCGGCAACCTGCTCAACATGGTCGGCGCCGAGCATGTGCACGACATGCAGCGGCTTGCCGTCGAGGAGTCGCGCCTCGGCATTCCGCTGCTGATCGGGTTCGACGTGGTGCACGGCCATCGCACGCTGTTTCCGATACCGCTCGGCGAGGCGGCGCTGTTCGACCCCCGGACTTGGGCGCTGACGGCCCGGGAATCGGCCCGGGAGGCCGCCGCCGACGGTCTCGCAATGACCTTTGCGCCCATGCTCGATGTGGCGCGCGATCCGCGCTGGGGGCGCAGCGCCGAGGGGCCGGGCGAGGACCCGTGGCTCGCGGCGCGCTTCGCCGAGGCGAAAGTGCGCGGCTACCAGGGCGATGACCTTGCAGCGCCCGACGCGCTGGCGGCCACCGCGAAGCATTTCTGCGCGTACGGCGCCGTGACCGCCGGCCGCGACTACGCTTCGGTGGATATCTCGGAACGCACGTTGCGCGAAGTCTACATGCCGCCGTTTGCAGCGGCGGTTGCCGCTGGAGTCGTAGCCGTCATGCCCGCGTTCACCGACTTTGCGGGCGTACCGATGACGGCGGATGCCGCGCTGCTGCGCGGATGGCTGCGCGGAAAGTTGGGCTTCGACGGCGTCATCGTGAGCGACTACAACGCCATCGCAGAACTCATCCACCACGGGATCGCCGCCGATCTTGCGCAGGCGGCGACTCTCGCGCTGAAGGCGGGTGTCGACATCGACATGATGGCCGATGCCTACCGCCGCGGCCTGCCGGTCGCGCTCGACCGGGGGTGGGTGAGCGAGGCGGATATCGACGCGGCCGTGCGCCGGGTACTCGCGCTGAAGGAACGGCTCGGGCTGTTCGATGATCCGTACCGCCGCGGCGCGGCCCCGGAGGCGGCCGCGACCCTGGCGTCCCGCCGGCAGCTCGCGCGCGAGGTGGGATCGCGGGCCATCGTCATGCTCAAGAATGAGGGGGAAGTCCTGCCGCTGGCCGAAGGCGCGGCCCGGTTGGCGGTCATCGGCCCGTTGGCCGACGCGTCCTCCGAGATGCGCGGCCCGTGGTGGGGCGCCGCCCAACCCGAGGGTCAAGTCACGGTGCTGGCGGCGCTGCGGGAGATGCGCCCGGCACCGCCGGTTCTGTACGCCGCCGGCGTGGCCGTGGACGGCGACGATGTGAGCGGCATTCCCGCGGCGCTCGATGCCTGCGGCGGCGCCGATGCGATTCTGCTGTGTCTCGGAGAAGCGGCGACGATGAGCGGCGAGGCGGCCAGCCGCGCGCATCTTGGGCTGCCGGGCCGGCAGCGCGAATTGGCGCAGGCGGTGTTCGAGCGGGCCCGGCAGCTGCACAAACCGGTCATCGTCATTTTATTTTCGGGCCGCCCCCTGGCGGTGCCATGGCTGGCGGAGCAGGCCGACGCCATGCTGGCCGCCTGGTTCTTGGGCAGCGAGTCGGGCAACGCCATCGGGGACGTGGTTCTGGGACGAACCTCGCCCAGCGGGCGCACGCCGGTGAGCTGGCCGCGCGCCGTGGGGCAAGTACCGGTGTTCTTCGGACAACGCCCCTCGGGCCGGCCCGCGAATCCCGACGATCATTACACCAGCAAGTATCTCGATGTCCCCAACGAGCCGCTGTTCCCATTCGGACATGGGCTCACCTACGCACGCTTCAGCTACTCGAACCTGCGTGTGCCGCGCGACGCCGTCGCCGAGCGGGATACCATCGCGATTCGCGTCGACGTGACCAACCGGGGAACCCGCGCCGCGGAGGAGACGGCGTTTCTGTTCACGCACGACCCGCTCGCCAGCGTGTCGCGGCCCGTGCTCGAGCTCAAGGGTTTCGGCAAGATTCACCTCGGCCCGGGCGCCACGGGAACAGTGACCTTGATGCTGCCCGCCGCGGAGCTGCGTTTTTTGGGGCCGGACCTCGAACCGGTATTCGAGCCGGGCGAAGTGCAAATCCTGGTCGGGCCGTGCGCGGACCGGGCGCGGCTGCTCGCCGCCAGCATCCGCCTGACGCAGGCGCCGAAGAGCTAGCCTAGCTTGCGGCTGAAGCGAAATCCGCCGCGGTCGCGGCCACGGGCATACTCAGACAGGCTCCTAGTTTTGCGCGGATGACTTGCCGGCGCCGCAGGCCCATAGAAAATTGAGCTCATCGCGCGTCCCGGGAACGATGGCGGACCAGGCAGCCGTCTTGGGGTCGGCTTCCTCGCTTTCCTCGCTGCCCTGAATATTGTTCTCGGTGTAATAGACGATGAGCAGCGTGCGCGCCTGTTGCTTGGTGCAGTCGTACTGCACCTTTTGCACGACACTCAGGAATTTGCCCTCGCTGCCGGATTGCGGTTCCGCGTATTCCTGCCGCAACCATACGCTCACGAGCTTGCCGGAGCGTTTCATCTGATGACTCGAGCTGTAGGTGGCCCACGAACCGTCGTTGGCGACTGCGCGAAACTCCCAACCGCCCGCCACCATCGGATTCAAGGTTCGTACCCAGGCCATCGGATCAGCCTTGCGGGCTGCCCGCTCCCGAGCCAGGCGCTCCGCCCTCGCTTTTTCGACGGCGGCCGCCTCCGCGCGTTGCGCATCCCACAGCTGCTGCTGTTCAGGCGTTTGTCCGGCGCTGTCCGAATTCACGAAAGGCCCGATCACGATGAGCGCACTCAGCGCGATCAGCCCGGTATATTTGCCCATGCATGCGATCCTAGCCGTTGTGCGTAGCGCATGCCATAGCGGCCCGGCGCAGGGCGGCGCGGGAGTTGTCGGTGCGGGAATTGCCGGCGCGGGAGCTGCCGGCGCGGACGCTTAGTGGCCGAGACACATGCGGCGCGCGATTTCGCGTGCCGTTTTTTGATCCAAGGCCTTGTCGCCGCGGGCGAGAAGGAAGTCACCGAGCTGCGAGATGACTGCGTATGCCACGAGGGCGACGACGCCGCAGACGGCCAGCACCGGAAGTACGAAGACCCAGGTCGCGATGCACCCGAGAAAGAAGAAGACACTTCGAATCGTCATCGCCTCACCTTTGCAAGTCGGTTTCATCACTCAGGGACGGATTGCGGAATCATCCTATCCGCGTGGTAATCGCCAAGACTGGGTACTGCGTCGCATTTTTACATTTAACTAAATGCAACTTGCGCGCGACGCGCGGCGCGCGGCGTGCATCCGAAGCGCGGCGGCGGCCGCTCGTGCCCTATAAAGAACATTCCATAGCATTTGTAACAATTTGTTTTTGAAAGTTTATTGAATCTGGGATATGGCGGGAGTTGGCTGGGAGGAGTTGGGCTCGGGCGATTTGGGCCGGGGGCGATTTGCGTTGGGGAGTCGTGCGGGGGGATCGGGTTATGGGGAGGCCACGGCCGCGTCCGCGGCATCGCCCGCCGACGCGGCCACGGTGCCGGGCGACGCGCCGGGTGAACTCGGCGGCGGCTCGGCCGCGATGGTGAACACGGCGTGCAGTCCGGGACTCTGATCGGACAACTCCAACATGCTGCCGTGCAGTTTCGCCACCGCCTGTACCAAGCTCAGGCCCAACCCGACTCCCGGTGTGCCGCGGCTGGCATCCCCGCGGTAGAAGCGTTCGACGACCTTGGATTTTTCCGCATCGTTGATGCCCGGGCCATTGTCCGTGACGGAGATTTGCACGGCGCCGTCCGTGCGCCTCTGCACCGCCACGTCGATCAGCCCGTTCTCCGGCGCATACTTCAATGCATTGTCGATCAGATTGCTGAGCGCCTGTGCCAGCAGCACCGGGTCCCCGGCCGCCTGCGTCGGGCCCTCCGATCGGAGCGTCAACGCTATGTTCCTGAGCTCCGCCGCGGGTTCGTAGAATTCGACCGCGGTCGAGGCGAGATCGGCGAGATCCACCGACACGAAGCCCGAGCGACGCATGCCGGCATCGATCTCCGCCAAGCGCAACAGGGCGTCGAAGATGCGAATCACCCGGTCCACGTCCGCGACTGCGCCGTCGACTTCCGCGAAGGTCTCCTCGCTCGACGGCCGAATGAGCGACAGGCCCTCGAGCCGGGACCGCAACTCCGCGAGCGGCGTGCGCAGATCGTGGGCAATGGCGTTGGACACGTTGCGCACGCCGTGAACGAGCAGCTCGATCTGGTCCAGCATGCCATTGATGGTGAGCGACAGCGTGTTCAGTTCGTCATCGCTCAAGTGCGTCGGCAATCGATGTTTGAGATCGCCGTGGATGATTGCCGACACGGTCTGGCGGATGCTGTCGACGCGGGACATCAAGGCACGCCGGGTGATGAGTCCGATCAACAGGCCGGCGATCGAGAGCACGGCGATGGCGCCCGTCAACCCGTACCAGAATCTCTTCTCCAACGGCGCGAACAGCCGGTTGTCCCGTCCGACCAGCAGGTTGTATCGCCCGAGCAGGGTGACGTGCACCAGGGCCGTCTGAATTCCGCGCTCCCCCAAGTCGATTTGGATCCGGTAGTCGCCGGGTGTCGCCGGCACGTTCGGCCAAACCGGCAGGTTGCCGGCCAACCGGTGGCGCGCGGCGTCGGTCAGCAGCAGGATTCGGTCGCCGGCAATTTGCATGCGGATCCGGGCGTCGATGAAGTTTTTCAGGCCCTCCGCGCCGTCGCGCCGGTAGACGTCGGCGAGCCGCTGCGCATCGGCCTGAAGGATCTCCGCACGGCCTTCCTGGATCATGCCCTGCCATGCGTACCACAGCGGCGCGGCGAACAGCACCAACGCCAGCAGTCCGAGCAGCACATAGCCGAGCGCGAGAGACACCGCGGACGAGCGGATCATGCGGGTCATGGACGCATCTCAGTCGGCGGCGGTGACCATGTAGCCGGCATTGCGCACCGTCCGCAGCAGAGGACGTTCGAACTCCGCGTCGATCTTCTGACGCAGCTTACTGAT
>JBEKYO010000051.1:0-27549 GCA_049510875.1 Steroidobacteraceae bacterium | reverse complement strand
GCCGGCGCGGCCGTCATCCATTTGCACGCGCGCGACCCTGTCACGGGCAGACCCGACCAGACGCCCGGGCGCTTCCTCGAGTTTCTGCCGCAGATCAAGCGGCAGACCGACGCGATCCTGAATATCACGACCGGCGGCGGCCTCGGCATGACCCTCGACCAGCGCCTCGCGCCCGCGCTGGCGGTCGAGCCCGAAATCGCCTCGATGAACATGGGCTCGTTCAACTTCAACATCTCCGCCGCCGCGGAAAAACGCACCGACTGGCGCTTCGAATGGGAGCGGCCCTATCTCGAGGCGTCGAAGGATTTCATCCTCTCGAATACCTTCACCCAGATCGAGCGCGGAATGCGCGAGCTCTCCGCCGTGGGAACACGCTTCGAGTTCGAATGCTACGACGTCGGCCACCTGTATAATCTGGCGCACTTCGCGGATCGCGGCCTGGCGCGGCCCCCGTTTTTCGTGCAATGCATTTTTGGAATTCTCGGCGGGATCGGCGCCGACCACGAGAATCTGCTGCACATGCGGGCGATCGCCGACCGGTTGTTCGGCGCCGATTATTATCTCTCGGTGCTGGCCGCGGGCCGGCACCAGCTGCCGTTCGTCACCCTGAGCGCCATCCTCGGCGGCAACGTGCGCGTCGGACTGGAGGACAGTCTGTACGCTGGGAAAGGCAAGCTCGCGACGTCGAACGCGGAACAGGTCGCGAAGATTCGCCGCATCCTCGAAGAGTTGAGCCTCGAGATCGCCTCGCCCGCCGAGGCGCGCACGATTCTCGCCACCAAGGGCAAGGACAACGTCCGGTTCTAGATTCCAGCGCGCGTCGATTTCAACAGCTCGGCCATCGTCGCGAGCGCCGCCGACAGCGCCGCGATCGCCGCATCGACCGCAGCGGCGTCGTGCGCCGTCGATACCGCGATGATGCCGCCCGGGCCGATGACCGCGCCTTCACTCAGCGCGGCGAGATGGAATAGCGAGGCCAATCCCAAGGCCGATGGATCATCCTCGTGGCGCTGGGTATCGCCCGCGAAGGCGATGCCCGCAACCGAACCGATGCCGCTCACGGTCGCATCGATGCCCAGGGCGCCGGCGCGCTGAACGAGCGCGGTGCGTATCCGCTGGCTGGCCGCGTCCATGGCGGCGATGCGCTCCGCGGTGAGGTGCCGCAAGGTCGCCTCGCCGGCCGCGCATCCGATCGGATTCCCGTTGAATGAGCCGCCGTGAAACACCGGTCCGCGTTGGTGGGGATCGAAGATCTGCATGATCCTACGCGACCCGCCGAAGGCGCCCACCGGCGTGCCGCCGCCGAGAAACTTGCCGAGCACGACGATGTCCGGCTGCAGGGCGAATTTCTCGGCGGAGCCGCCGACGGCGAGTCTCAGCATCAGACAATCGTCCAGGATGGTGAGGGCGCCGTGGCGGCGCGCCAGGGACTCGAGCGCCGCGAGAAACCCCGGCTCGGGTGCAACCACCCGGCCGGTGACCAACACCGGTTCGATGACGATGGCGGCCACCTGGTTGCCGTGCCGGGCCATGACGCGCTCGTAGCTCGCGATATCATTGAACGGGGCCACGAACGCGCGGCCGTCCAGATCGCCCATGCCGTACAGCCCAGCCTCGAGATCAGGATAGCTGCCGTGGTAGGCGCCCACGGATTTGACGATGCATGGGCGTCCTGTGATCCGGCGGGCGGCCTTCACCGCCAGCATGCCCGCTTCGGAGCCTGAATTGGTGAAACGCAGCAGCTCGATGGCCGCGATGCGATCGCACAGCAGCTCGGCAAACGCGAGTTGCTCGCGCGAGGCGCCGGTCCATGCCATCCCCCGCTGCATGGCGCCCTGGATCGCCTCGCGCGCCGGCGCATGGTTGTTGCCGTGAATGAGCGACAGGCCGTTGCAAAACAGGTCCACGTAGCGCCGTTGATCGACGTCCCACAGCCACGCTCCGTCGCCGCGCTCGATGACGACGGGATACGGCGGATGAAAGCTGGTGGTGCGGGTATTGCCCCCCGGCATGGCCGCCGCCGCCCGCTTCATCAGTGCGGCCGACGTCGGAGTTTCTTGACGATAGCGCTCTTCGATGAAGGTGCGCGGACTCAAGAGCCGGCCGTCACCACGGCCACCGCATCGACTTCAAGCTTCGCGCCGAGCAACAAATCCGCGACGCCGACGCTGGCGCTCGCCGGCCATTCCTCGCCGAATACTTCCGTCCGCACCTTCGCGTAAACCGCGTAGTCGGCGAGGTCCTTTACGTAGGCCGTGATCCGCACCACGTCCTTGAACGTGGCGCCGGCGCGCTGCAGGGCGTGCTCGATATTCGCGAAACACTGGCGCGCCTCGGCCTCGAACCCGCCCGCCACGATGCCGCCCGACGCGTCGCGCCCCACTTCTCCGGAGATGAACACCAGCGACTTCGGGCCCAGCGGCACGAGCACGGCGGCGCTGAACCCGCGATCTCGCTCGTTACGAATTCGCCGAATGCCTGTGCCGGTCGTCATGCGGCAAAATTATATAGGCTTCACCCGCAAACACCAACGCCGAAGAGCGAATGCCCGGGAATTTGACCCCGTTCAACCGCAGGTGATTTAATTCCGGGGCAACCTGCGGGAGCGGATCTGATGTCAATCGTACAACCCGAACGCGCCGCGTTCCGCGCCCTGTCGGATGCAACCTCGGCGGATTGGGCCATCATCGAGCGCGCGGAACGCGCCTACCGGGGAAGCTACGGCCCCGGTGGCGCGCTGCTGTCCATGATGCGGACCCTTGCAACCGGCGACCCCGTGGGCGCGCCCGTCAATCTGTACACGCACTGTCTGCAAACCGCCACCCGTGTGCTCCAAGCCGGCCACGATGACGAGCTCGTGGTGGTCGCGCTGTTCCACGATTTGCCGGAGGCATTCAGCGACAATCATCATGGACTGGTGGCGGCCGAGCTGCTCGCGCCCTGGATTTCCGAGCGGCGCAGATGGCTGCTGATTCATCATGTGGAATTTCAAGCCCTGCACTTCGCCAATCATCCGACGCGCGACCGCAACGAACGCGACAAGTACGCCGGGCATCCCTGCTTCGGCGAAACCGCGCGCTTTTGCGAGGCCTACGATCAGAATTCCTTCGATCCGGATTTTCCGACGCTCGCGCTCGATGCCTTCGAACCCATCGTGCGCCGATTTTTCCAGGGACCCGCCCCGCCCCCCGTCCGGCTGCAGGATTGACCGGGTCAACCCACCAGGACCAGGGCGCCGAGCGACAGCAGCATCGCCGGCGGCATCACCCATAATCCCACCTTGAAGAAATCCCATGGACTGACCTCCATCCCGTCCCGTCTCAGGGCCGTCAGCCAGAGGATGGTCGCGAGCGAGCCCGTCACCGACAGGTTGGGGCCCAGATCGACGCCGATGAGCACCGCGCTCGCGACCGTCTGCGGTAGGTTCGCGCTCTGCACCGCCGCACCGGCGATGAGGCCGGCCGGGAGATTATTCACCAGATTGCAAATGATGCCGACCGTGATGCCGAACGCGGCGGCCGCCATATCCGTGGAGCGCAGCACCTGATCGCGCATGGACTCGCTCACGGCGCGGATGCCCCCGCTTCGATCCAGGGCCTCGACGAGTATGAACAGGCCCGCGACCAGCGGTATGATCCCCCAGGATATCTCGCGCAGAAAGCGCCACGGCGACGCGCGAACCTTTACGCAGACGATGCCCGTCGTCAGGAGCCCTGCCAGGAAGGTGGGCAGTCCGAGCTGAACCCCGCGCGCCGACGCCAGCATCAAGAGCAGGGCGGTCACCGCAATCCCCAGCGCCGCGATCCTTCCGCCGCCCGACAATGCCGGGACTTCGACCCGTAAGGACACCGGCTGGCGCAGCGCGCTCCGTTGGGTCCACCGCAACACGGCGTAGGTCGCCGCGATCGACACCAGCGAGGGCAAGGCGAAGCGCGGGATCCATTGCAGCAGCGGCGGCATCTGGCTGCCGAACACGACCAGATTCGCGGGGTTGGAAATCGGCAACACGAAGCTCGCGGCGTTGGCAATGAATGCGCAAATGAGGAGGTACGGCAGCGGGTTCTCGACCTTGGCGGCGCGCGCGACGGCGGCGACCGCCGGCGTGAGCACCACGGCAGTGGCATCGTTCGACAGCAGCACCGTCACCGCGATGCCCACCCCATACACCAGCCCGAACAAGCGCGCCGCCGACCCTCGGGCCGCGGATGCCGCCCGCGCCGCCAGCCATTCGAACAATCCCTCATGGCGCGCCGCTTCCGCCAGCAACATCATTCCCGTCAGGAACAAATAGACATCGACGCCCCTCAGGGCGCCGGCGCCCGCCGCGCCGAGGGGCAGCAAACCGAAGCCCACCAGCGTCAGTGCCCCGGCCAGAGCCCACGCCGCCTCGGGAATTCGCAGCGGGCGCAGCACCACGCCCGCGGTCGCGAGCGCGGCGATCCCCCAGGTTGCTACTTGCGCATTGACCACGACCTTGCGCTCCTCACCCGGCCGGTGCGAGGGACCAACGCACCGACCACGGGGCGCCGGTGCCGTCCGCCGGCGCCGCACCCTCCTGCCACAGAATACGCCCCGCGCCATGCGGCATCACAGCGGCGCGCTCGGCTGAGAGATTGGCGGCGAGCATGAGCTCTCGGCCGTCGCGGGTACGCCAACGAACGCAGACGGCCGCCGGCCCCAGCACTTCGTAACGGCCCGCGTTATCCGCGAGCAAGGGCAGCAACGGCACCACGGCCGCACGCCGCGTCTCGAGCAGCCGCGCATAGAACGCGCGCCACGCCGCGTGCTGCGGCGTGTCGAGATCGCCCCACGCCAGCTTGGCGGACTCGAACGTGCGGCGCGCCAGGGGGTCGGGAATGCGCTCCCGGCTGGCCTCGTCCTCAAATTCCGGGAACTTGGCGAACTCGGCGCGGCGTCCCTTGCGGACGGCGTGGGCGAGTTCGCCGGCGAAATCACAGAAGAAGGGAAACGGCTGGGCGGCGCCCCACTCCTCGCCCATGAACAGCATCGGCACCTGCGGCAGCAAGAGATAGACGGCGGCGATGGCGCGCACCGCGTGCGGCGACGCGAGGGCGGTGATGCGCTCGCCGAAGGCGCGGTTGCCGATCTGGTCATGGTTTTGAATGAAGGCGACGAAGGCCACGGGTGGCAGCGAACCGCTCGGCTCGCCGCGGCGCGTACCGCGGAACTGCATGACCTGCCCTTGAAACGCGAATCCCTCCGCCAGCGCGCGGCCGAGCTTGTCCGCATCGCCCCGGTACTCGCGGTAATAGCCGGCGTCCTCGCCGGTTGCCGCCGCGTGCAGCGCATGATGGGCATCGTCGTTCCATTGCGCGGTGTAATGCAGCGGCGTTCCATCCGCGGCGCGCAGCAGCCGGCTGGCTTGATTCTCCTCGTTCTCGAGCACCAGGTGCACCTGGCGGCCGGCGCGCACGCGGCGCGCCAATTCGTCCAGCACATGATCGTCGCCGTCGTCGAGAATCGCGTGGACGGCGTCGAGCCTCAGGCCGTCGAAGTGGTACTCCTCGATCCAATAAAGCGCGTTGTGGATGATGAACTCGCGCACCGGGCGATTGTCCCGGCCGTCAAAATTGACGGCCGCACCCCACGGCGTGTGATGACGGTCGGTGAAGAACGCGGGCGCGTACCTGGGCAGGTAATTCCCATCCGGCCCGAAGTGGTTGTACACCACATCGAGCAGCACCATGATATCGCGCGCGTGTGCCGCGTCCACCAGCGCCTTCAGATCCTCCGGTCGCCCGTACGAGGAATCGGGCGCATAGGGCAGAACGCCGTCATAACCCCAGTTCCACCTGCCCGCGAAATCCGCGACGGGCATGATTTCCAGGGCGGTGACGCCCAGCGCCGCGAGATGATCGAGCCGCTCGATGGCGGCGCGAAAGGTGCCCGCTTGAGTGAACGCGCCCACATGCAGCTCGTACACCACGGCCTCGTGCCACGGCCGCCCGGCCCATGCCCCGTCGGCCCAGGCGTAGCGTGCCGGGTCGATGACTTCGCTCGCACCGTGAACGTCGTCGGGCTGGTAGCGGGAGGCGGGATCCGGCACCCGCATTCCATCGGGCAGCACGAATTGATAGCGCGTGCCGGCGCCCGCATCCGGCACCCACAGCTCGTGCCACCCCTCGCCCGCCGCCGTCATCGCGAGCAAAGCGCCCGGCTCGCCCTGCAAGGCGAGGCGTACCTCGTCGCACTCTGGCGCCCAGAGGCGGAATCGCACGCCGCCGCCCGCCAACAATTCGGCTCCCTGGGGCATTCGGTGGACGCGACTCGTTTTCCCGGATTGCGCACTGGCGGGCATTTGGACTCCAACGACGGTGTTGTTGACAATGGCGTCGTTCGACAGCAGCCTCGCTCATGATCGCCACCCGCGCAATCAGCCATTGCCGGCGCTTGCCGGCGCTTGCCGGCAACGCGTGTACTTCCCCTTGGTTGGCCTGCAAGCTTACCAGCAGTCCGAATTTCGACAACTTTGAGGCGCGGCAGTGGACCGACTAGAACGCTTTTCCCACCAGTTGCGCGATCTCGACGCCCGCGGGGCCTACCGGCGTCTGCGCACGGCGGCCGGCGCCGACTTCTCCTCCAACGACTATCTCGCCCTCGCCGATGGCGTGCGGCTGCGCCGGGCCGTCATCGAGGCATTGGAGCGCGGCATACCCTGCGGATCCGGCGGCTCGCGGCTGCTGCGCGGCAATCATCCGGAGCATGAGCGGCTCGAGGAGGAGGCGGCGAGATTCTTTCACGCCGAGCGCGCCCTGTTGTTCGGTTCCGGCTACGCCGCGAACACCGCCTTGCTCGGCACGCTGCCGCAGCGCAACGATTTGGTGGTTTACGACGAATACGTGCATGCAAGCGTGCACGACGGCATGAAACTCGGACGTGCGAGCTGCGTCGCGTTTGCGCACAACGATGTCGACGGCGCGGCCGACGCCATCCAGGCGTGGCGGCAACGCGGCGGCGACGGCACGCCGTGGATCGTGCTCGAAAGCCTGTATTCCATGGAGGGAGACCGTGCGCCGCTGGCCGCGTTCGGCGCACTCGCAGAGCGCAGCGACGCCTTGCTCATCATCGATGAAGCGCACGCCACCGGCGTGTTTGGCCCCGACGGGCGGGGTCTCGCCGCCGAGTTCGAGGGGCGCGGCAATGTCATCGCGGTGCACACCGGGGGAAAAGCGCTGGGCATGTGCGGCGCGCTGGTCACGGCGCCCGCCGTGCTCTGCGATTTTCTCGTGAACCGCGCGCGGCCGTTCATCTTTGCCACCGCGCCCTCGCCGCTCGCGGCGGCTGCGCTGCGCGAGTCGTTGCGTATCCTTTCCGACGAGCCTGAACGGCGCTCGCGATTGACCGTTCTGCGCCGCCACGCCTGCGCGGGTCTGCAGCGGCGTCTCGGCCTGACGCCGCCCGATTCACAGATTCTGCCCGTGATCGTCGGCGCCAGCGAGGAGGCTCTGCGAATTGCCGGGCGGGTCCAAGCCGCGGGCTTCGACGTCCGGGCGATCCGCCCGCCGACGGTGCCCCAGGGGTCGGCGCGCCTGCGGGTCTCGATTACCTTGCACGCGGACGAGCGCTCGATCGACAGCCTGATCGACGCCATCGCGGACGCATTTACGCAGGCACGCTCAACGCCGACATGATCGCGCGGCGCAGTAACTCCGGTGCGATCGGCTTCTGCAACAGCGGGTAGCTTCGCTCGTTCGCGAGGCGCAGGGCATCCGATGAGGCTTCGCCGGTGACGATCAAGACCGGAAAGTCCCCATACGCCTGCTGCAATCGGCACGCCAATTGGGCGCCGTGCTCGTCGCCCCCGAGCCGAAGATCGACGATCAAGAGATCGGGCGGCCCGCTCTGTTCGAACAGACGATCGGCCGCACCGGGCGACTCCGCGGTGGCGACCTCGATGCCCCATACCCCGAGCAAGGTGCGCATGCTGGTGAGGATATCGCGCTCATCATCGACGACGTATACCCGCCTGCCCTGCACCGGCGCATCCGCCGTGCAAGCGGGAGCTTCCTCGATCGGCCGCGCGTCGGGGACTGCAACGGGTATGGCGACGCGAAAGCACGCGCCTTCGCCCACCGTGGATTCGACGCTCACCGACGCGCCGATCAATTCGCACAGCCGCTGGACGATCGCGAGACCGAGCCCGACGCCCCTGGTGCGGTCGCGGCCGGGGTTATCCAGCTGATAGAACTCCTCGAAGATCCTGCTTTGCTCTTCGGCCGGAATGCCCTTTCCGGTGTCGGCGACGCAGAGCAGCGCGAGCGGCGCCGGCTCGCCCGGTTGGGCGCGGGTGGTCACCGTCACCCCGCCGTGCTCGGTGTACTTGATCGCATTGTCGAGCAGGTTGCGCGCGATGCGGCCGATGGCGACCGGATCGCCCGCCAAGCGTATGGGACTCAAATGCTGTGTCAGCATGAGTCCCTTCTGTGCGGCGGCCTGCTCATACTCCGAGCACACGCCGGCCACCAGCCGCTTGAGGTCCAGGCTCTGCCGCTCGGGAACATAGTGACCCGCGGACAGGCGCGACAGATCGAGCAAGCCGTTCAGCAAACTGCCGAGGGAGCGCACGATTTGATCGATATTTTGACTGACCTCGCTCAATGTCTCCGGTCCCGGGCGAGCCGCCAGCACGGCGCTGTAGACGGACAATGCATGCAGCGGCTGGCGCAAATCATGGCTGGCTGCCGCCAGCACCCGGGCGCGCGCCTGCGCGGATTGCTCGGCGAGCGTGGAGGCCGCGCGCACGTCCGCATTGCGCTGCTCGAGGTCGCGTATCAAGCGGTCGCGCTCGTGGCGGATGAGCACCGACCGCAACAGCAGTTTGTCGCCGTCGGCCGCCACCAGGATCAGCACCACGCACAGCAGCATGGTGAGCGCGATGACGCCCATGAATTGGCTGGGATGCATCACTCCCCATGTCAGGGAGGCCGGCAGCAGGATGCCGACCGCGTACGCGGCAAGCACGTAGCGCGACGACTGCGCCACGGCCACGCCGGCGGCCGGAATCGCCAGCAAGATGGCGCCGAACAGAGCCTGATGGAGCAGCGGCAACCGCGGCAGGAAAATCACGGCGCCTGCTCCGATGGCAGCGCCGGACACCGCCGCTAGCGCGACGAATGCGGCGTGAACCCGTTTCGGATCGATATCGTAGCCACCGCGAAGGACGCGCGCCGCATAGCGCGCCCGCAGCGCCTCCACACCGATGCTGAGCGCGCTCCAGCCGCAGAACAGCGCCGCGTTCACGTAGGCGAAGATGACCAATCCGATGCCCAGCATCAGCAGCGTCTGCACCCACGGCATGCGCAGCAGCGAGCGCGCGTGCAATCCCACCAATTCGACCAGCATTTCCCGTTCAGCGGTAACGGGCCATTCCAGATCATTCAATCCCGGCTTCATCCGCGCACGGTCGCCGGGCGTTCCTGTAGCCGCAGTTGGCTGGCTTTGATCACGGCCTCGGTGCGATTGTGCGCGCCCAGCGCCTGGAACAGCAGCGCGATGTATTCCTTCACCGTGTGCTCCGATAATCCCAGCTCGCGGGATATCAGCTTGGTGGGCAGTCCCCGGCTGAGACAGGCGAGCACTTCGAGCTGCCGCGGCGTCAGCGACGGCCGTTGCCGCGCATTCTCCATCGCGCTGACGATCTGTTCGGGCAGGTACACCACGCCGTTCAGCACGTGTTGCAGGGCTCGGGTCAGGACCTCCGGCGCGACGCTCTTCGGTATGAAGCTCATCGCGCCCGCATCGATGCAGGCGCGAATCGTGGCGCTGTCATCGGCGCCCGACACCACGACCACCGCGATCTGCGGCGCACAGTCCTTGATTTTCCGTATCGCCGTGAGGCCATGATCGTCCTTCAGCGCCAGATCGAGCAGGCACAGCTGCAGATCCGGATGCAGCGCAATCAACGACAGCGCTTGCACGACGCCTTCCGCCTCCAGGCAGGTCACATTCTGTCCAATGGTCGCCAACAGCATGCGCAGCCCGGCGCGAAACAGGGCGTGATCGTCGACGATCAGGATTTTCACTTGAGGTTTTCCGCCGTTTGGGAACGGGATGCGTCGTACACGATTGTAACGCGAGTCGGCGCGCGCGCCGCCCTTGCCTCGCCCCCCCATTTGGGGGGGGCGGTGCCGCAGAAGGCCAGCTTCGGCTGCTCGGCGCGGCGATTTGGCGGCACGCACTTACGAGCGTACGATCGCGATCATGGACTCTGTAGCGGGCCGGGCACGAGAGTATTTTCCGTGGGCCGTCGGCGTTCTTGCCGCCGCGACGGCCGCGCTCGCGATCGGCATCGCCGCGGCCGATCGCGGCGTCGACCCGAAGCTTGCCGCCCCGCTTCCCGTCGCGGCCGATGCCGTGCAGAGCGCGGCGCCGCCGCCGCTGCCGCCGGCGCTTGCGCCCTCCGTGACCGAGCAACCGCGTACCATGCTCGAACCCCTGAACGCGAGCCCGACCGATCAGGCGTCGTCCGCGCCGCCGACCACGAGGATCTGGGAATGCGTCGTCGACGGGCGGCGTACCTTTTCCGATTCGCCCTGCGGTGCCGCCGCGCGTGCGCGCGACATCGCCGAGCCGAATCGGATGGATTCGGCGCCGCTATTGCCAACCATGACCCGGTACGGCGTGCCGGGGAGCTATTACCCGCCCCCCGCCGCCGATGCCGCCGATGCGGGCGATTCCGGCTGGTCGGATGACGGTGTGCTCCTCGTCGTGGCGCACGGCCTGCGCCGGCCGGACCGGCGACCGCGCCATGACGCCGGCCGGCGCATGAACTCTCACGCTATGGCGCATCATTGATGGGCGCGCAGTTCGTGCGTCCCTGCATGAAGCAGTCTTGCAGCTGCGACTGCTTCCTGAGGTAATGCACGAGGATCAGGCCGCCCAGCACGAGCGCCAGGACGAACACCAAGGCGAGCAGCGTCTTGGCGCGGCCCGCGGCATCCTCATCCGCCGGTTTGGGGTCGCTCATGGCCGCAAATATCGCATACCCACCCGGCACATGCTCGCCGATAAGGGATCTCGCCTCGGCAACTAAAGGCTCCTTGTTGGATTCGAACGCGCCGAACTGCGCGCCTCCCTGACGAATAATAGTTGTGATGGCGTTCAACAAGGTTAGCTTGACCTTGCCGCTGCCGAGGCATAGGCTTTGGCGGTCGTTGGAAGAGACTGACACGCTGGTGTCGGCGCCGAAGGAGCAACCGCCCCGGAATCTCTCAGGCAAAAGGACCACGACACGGTACATCTGGAAAGTGGCACGACGGCGTGTCCGCCGAAGGAATAACATTCTCAGGCGCTTCCGACAGATGGGGCGACACACTTTGTGGCAGCCATGAGTTGCCGAAGGAGTCGCCATCGTGATTTCCAGCACCTCACCGGCCGCTCTGACTCCTGATCCCCTGCGGCGCCTGCCTCTGCACGAACTTCACGTCGCTCAGGGTGCACGCATGGAGCCATTCGCGGGGTGGACCATGCCCATTCATTATGGGCTCGGCGTCCTTGGGGAACACCGCCACACCCGCGCCGCCGCGGGACTCTTCGACGTCTCGCACATGGGCCAGATTCTGCTGCGTGCCCGGTCGGGTCAGATTCGCGATGCCGCGCTCGCCCTCGAAGCGCTCGTCCCGGCCGACGTGGTGTCGCTGCGGCCGGGCCGCCAGCGCTACGCATTTTTCACGACACCCTCGGGCGGCATCCGCGATGACTTGATGATCGCCAACTTGGACACCTGCCTGTACCTCGTGGTCAACGCCGCGTGCATGGCCAGCGATGTTGCCTATTTGCGCGAACGGCTGTCGGCGCAGTGCACCGTCGAAGTCTTGTCCGACCGCGCCCTGCTGGCGATTCAGGGACCCAAGGCCTGCGCCGCGCTCGCCGCATTGGTGCCGATGGTCGCGGCCATGCGCTTCATGGACGCGGACGTGTTTTCGATCGAGGGTGCGTCATGTTTCATCGCCCGCTCGGGCTATACGGGAGAGGATGGTTTCGAAATCTCCGTGCCCGCCGCCCTGGCGGCGACCATTGCCGAGCAGCTGCTGGTCCACCCCTCGGTGAAGCTGGTGGGTCTGGGCGCGCGCGACAGCCTGCGTCTGGAGTCGGGGCTGTGTCTGTACGGCCATGATCTCACGACCGACACCACCCCGGTCGAGGCCGCGCTCGAGTGGGCCATTCAACCCGCGCGGCGGGTCGGCGGCGCCCGGGCCGGCGGCTTCCCCGGCTCCGAGATCATCTTGTCGCAACTCGCGCATGGTGCCGCGCGCAAGCGCGTCGGCCTGCGGCCCGATGCGCGGCCCGTTCGCGAAGGCGCCGCGCTCTTCGCCGACTCGACCTCGACTGCGGCTCTCGGCCGGGTCACCTCGGGAACCTACGCACCCTCCGCGCAATGCCCGGTGGCCATGGGGTACGTGCCTGCATCGGTCGCGCAGGTCGGAACGCGGCTGTACGCCGACGTACGCGGCCAGCGAATACCGGTCACGCTGAGCGACATGCCCTTCGTCCCGCATCGTTACCGCCGCTAGCAGCAGGAAAACACATTCATGACTCTCCGCTACACCGCTGAACACGAATGGATCGCCATCGAGGGGAGCCACGCCACGGTTGGGATCACCGACTATGCACAACGCGCCCTGGGCGACCTGGTCTTTATTCAGTTGCCCACCGTAGGTTCGGCGATCTCGCGCGGAGCCGTCGCCGCGGTGGTCGAATCGGTCAAAGCCGCATCCGATATATTTGCGCCGCTCACCGGCCGCGTGACCGAGGTGAATTCCGCGGCCGCGGGCGATCCCTCGCTGGTCAACAGCGATCCGCTCGGCGCCGGCTGGTTGTTCAAAATTCAATGGAGCGACCCGGCGGAATCCGCCGCATTGCTGGACGAGTCGGCGTACCGGCAGGTCGCCCGATGAAAAACCTCGAATCAGTCCTTGCCATGCCCGCGGCGAACCTGGCGCCGCCGCCGGCGCCGGCCGTCGATTTCGCGCGCCGGCACATCGGCCCTGCGGGCGCGGACGTCGCCGCCATGCTCGCGTTTCTGGGACTCGAGTCCTTGGACGAGCTGATCGGTCAGACCGTGCCGGATTCGATTCGCATGACCCGGCCGCTCGAGGTCGGGCCGGCCCTCTCGGAGAGCGAAGTGCTCGCTCACCTGAAGGCGCTCTCGGACAAGAACGACATCAGGACGTCGCTGATCGGCATGGGCTACCACGGCACCGTCGTTCCGCCGGTGATCCTCCGCAATGTCCTGGAGAATCCCGCCTGGTACACCGCCTATACACCTTATCAGCCGGAAATCAGCCAGGGGCGGCTCGAGGCGCTGCTCAATTTTCAAACCATGGTTTGCGATCTGACGGCCCTCGACGTCGCCAATGCGTCGCTCCTGGACGAGGCCACCGCCGCCGCCGAAGCCATGGCGCTGGCCAAGCGGGTCGCCGCGCCGTCGTCGATGACGTTCCTGGTCGACGCCTGCGTTCATCCGCAAACACTGGCGGTGCTGCGCACGCGGGCGGAACCGCTGGGCTGGAACCTCGTCGTGGTCGATGACCCGGCCGGATGGTCGCACGCCGGCTGCTTCGGCGCACTTCTACAGTATCCGGGCACCTATGGGCATGTTCGCGACCTGCAGCCCGCCGTCGACGCGATCCACGCAACCGGCGCAATCGCCGTCGTGGCAGCCGACCCGTTGGCGCTCACGCTGTTGAAGCCGCCCGGCGAATTCGGGGCCGATATCGCCATCGGATCCACGCAACGCTTCGGCGTCCCGCTGGGCTTCGGCGGCCCGCATGCCGCGTATATCGCGGTCCGGCGGGCCTACCAGCGCAACCTGCCCGGACGTTTGGTGGGCGTTTCGGTGGATGCAAACGGCGCGCCCGCCTACCGCCTCGCGCTGCAAACGCGCGAGCAGCACATTCGCCGCGACAAGGCGACTTCCAATATCTGTACCGCGCAGGTGCTGCTGGCGATTGCCGCCTCGATGTATGCCGTGCATCACGGGCCGGAGGGATTGATCCACATCGCGCAGGGGATCCACCGGCGCACCGCGGTGCTCGCGGCCGGACTGCGGCGCCTCGGCGTGCGCCTGCTGAACACCACGTATTTCGATACGTTGACGGTGGACAGCGATTTCGATCACGACCGCATCCAGGGCAGGGCGGGCGCTCGGCGCCTCAATTTCAGGATCATCCCGCACGGCGCCTGCGGAGCGGCGCGCGCACTGGGCATGTCGCTCGACGAAACCAGCACGGATCGGACCGTCGAGGACATCTGGCGCTGTTTCGGCGGCGATTTCGGCTTCGACGAGATCCAGCGCGGACCCGCACGCGGCATCCCCGCGGCGCAGGCGCGCACGTCCGAATTTCTTTCCCACCCGGTGTTCCACCGCTACCGCTCCGAGACGGAGCTGCTGCGCTATCTGCGCCGTTTGAGCGATCGCGATTTGGCGCTCGACCGGGCGATGATTCCGCTCGGCTCCTGCACCATGAAGCTCAATGGCACGGCCGAGATGATTCCGATGACGTGGCCCGGATTCGCCGGGTTGCACCCCTTCGCGCCCGCCGCGCAGACGCAAGGCTACGCCGAACTGTTCGGGGCGCTCGAACGGCAGTTGTGCGCCATCACGGGCTACGACGCGGTTTCGCTGCAGCCGAATTCCGGCGCCCAGGGAGAATACGCGGGGCTGCTCGCCATCCGCGCGTATCACCGCAGCCGCCACGCCCCGCACCGCGATGTGTGCCTCATTCCCTCCTCCGCGCACGGCACCAACCCCGCATCCGCGGCCATGGCCGGCATGCGCGTGGTGGTGGTGCGCTGTGATGCCGCGGGCAACGTCGATCTCGACGATCTGCAAACTCAGTGCGACCGGCATGCCGCGACATTGGCCGCCGTGATGGTCACCTACCCCTCGACGCACGGGGTGTTCGAGGAGGGAATAACGCGTCTGTGCGAGATCGTGCATGCGGCGGGCGGCCAGGTGTACATCGACGGGGCGAACCTCAACGCGCAGGTGGGTCTCGCGCGGCCGGCCGATTACGGCGCCGACGTGTCGCACTTGAATTTGCACAAGACATTTTGCATCCCGCACGGCGGCGGCGGCCCGGGCGCCGGACCCATCGGCGTGAAGGCGCACCTCGCGCCATTCCTGCCGCGAGTGTCGGCGGCGCCCCAGGGTTCGGCCGGCATCCTGCCCATTGCCTATGCCTACATCCGCTTGATGGGCGGCGCCGGCCTCACGCGCGCGAGCGAGATCGCCATACTCTCCGCGAACTACATCGCGCAGCGGCTGGATCCGCACTTTGCCGTGTTGTACCGCAATGCCAGGGGGCGCGTGGCGCATGAGTGCATCATCGATCCGCGCCCGTTCAAGGACGGTTGCGGCGTCACCGTGGACGACATCGCCAAACGCCTGATCGATTATGGGTTTCACGCGCCGACCATGAGTTTCCCGGTCCCCGGTACCTTCATGATCGAGCCCACGGAATCCGAATCGAAGCGTGAACTCGACCGGTTCTGCGATGCCCTGGTGAGCATCCGCGCGGAGATTCGCGACATCGAACAGCGCCGCCATACCATCCTCGAGTCGCCGTTGCGCGGCGCGCCGCATACGGTACGCGACCTCGTGAGCGAGACATGGACCCGGGCCTACAGCCGGGCGGCCGGCTGCTTACCCGCGGGCGCAACCCACGGCGACAAATATTGGCCGCCGGTGGGGCGCATCGATAATGTGTACGGCGATCGCAATCTCGCGTGCTCGTGTCCCGCGGTGGCGGAATACTAAGCAGGCCTACCAGCCCACGGCCGCTCCGTCCTTGCGGTGATCGGAGCCGCTGCGGTAGAAGCCGGCAGCCGGGTCCGGATCGGCGCTGTAGAAGATGGACTGTACGCCGCCCATGCTCTCGCCGTTCGCGGATTTGACGTTGTGACCCATGGCGGCCAGCTGCGCGCCCAGCAGCCGGAACAATGGCGATTCGAGACTGAGTTCGTTCGAGACCTGGTCATGCCGGAACCGCGCCATTTCCGCCGCGGCCTGAAGATTGGCGCCGAGGTCGAGAATGTCGGTGAGGATCTGCGCGTGGCCTTGCGCCTGCATGTCGCCGCCCATGAGCGTCACCGTCATCACGGGTTCGCCGTGTTTCGTCACGAAGCCCGCCGAGAGGGTATTGAAAGGCCGCTTGTGCGGGGCAATGACATTGGGGCTCTTGGGGTCGAGAGAGAACAAATAACCGCGGTCGTGCAGAATGAAGCCGTAGCCCGGCACCGTGAGGCCGGAGCCGAAGTGATCGAAGTTGCTGTTGACCCACGACACCATGTTGCCGTCTTTGTCGGCGGTGGACAGCACGATGGTGTCGCCCCGGTCATCGCCCGGCCCGCGCGGTCCGGTGCCGGAGGCGTGCTCGGGATCCACCTGGGCGCATAGCGAGGCGGCATAGGCCTTCGACAATAATCGCTCGACCGGAACGGCCGCGAAGTGCGGATCGGCGTTGTACCGATACAGATCGCGATAGGCCAGCTTCTTCGCCTCCACGAGGAAATGCCAATATTTTGGCTGCCGCGGCCCCAGACTCCCGAGCGTCTGTCCGGGCGCCCAGCGCGGCACACAGGCCTCCAGGATGTTCAGCATCTCATCGGCGGCCCAGGCTTGCGACGGCGGCGGCAGTTCGGCGACATCGACACCGTGGTAGCTGGTCACGGCGGGCTCCACCCATTCGCCGCGGTAGCCGGCGAGATCCGCCACGGTCATGGTGCCGCCCAGCGCATTCGACTTGGCGACGATCGCGCGCGCGATCTCGCCGCGATAGAACGCCTGGGAACCTTGCGCCTGCAGAAGTTTGAGGGTGCGCGCCAACTCGGGATTCTTGAAGATCTGCCCGGGCCGCGGCGCTTGACCATCGATCATCCACGTTTTGATCGAATCCGGATCCGTTTCGCTGCAACAGTTCCTGAGCGGCAGCGCCGGCGGCAGTTGCCAGTCGTGGGAAATGCGCTCGGACACGGGAAAGCCGTGTTCCGCATAGTCGACCGCCGGCTGCAGCACCTCTTTGAACGTGAGTGTGCCGAAGCGCTTCAACACTTCCTCCCAGCCCCAGACCGCTCCCGGCACCGTCACCGTCAGAATGCCGTGCACCGGCATCCCCGAGCCCGGGCCCCACGACTGCGGATCAGCCCGGTACCCAAGATCATTGAAGTGTTCCAGGGTGGCGCCGGACGGCGCCGTGCCGCTGGCGTTCAGCACATGGAGCCTGTGCTCCTTGGCGATATAGATCACGGCGAACAGATCTCCGCCCACTCCCACCATCATCGGCTCCATCAGATTCAGCGCGGCTGCCGTCGCCACCGCCGCATCGACGGCATTGCCGCCCTGCTTGAGGATCTGCAGGCCGGCCTGGGCCGCGAGCGGCTGACTGGTCACCACCATGCCATGCTGCGCCATCACCTCGGAGCGGCCCTGCTCCAACCATCCTTCGGAGCGATCGCCGCGGACGGCCTGACAGAAGGGCGCTTTGACGGGCTCGTTGCAGGTTGCCATCAGAGGCGCCTCTTGCCCGACGCCTGGATGGCACGCAAAGACCAGGACCGATGCCAGCCACCCCTGCCGCTGCGCTCCACGTGTTCGTGCAAATTCCACGGTTCGCCCCCCCCCGCCATCGAGAACGTTTCGGCCGGCTGGCCCGGCCGGCTGGCCCGCCGCGAATTATGCGTCATTCGAACCGGCATGTATGGCATATGCTGCGCACCGGGTTGGCAGCATTGCTGGAGACGGAGATGACACACCGCTCGCTACAGACGATTGCCGAAAGCTCGGGCTACACGAAGACCGGGCGCATCGATGAAGTGGAACGGCTGTGCGCGGCATTGGCCGAGACCTGGCCCGATGCGGTGCGCTCGTTCGCCTTTGGACGTTCGGCCGAGGACCGAATCATGCGGGCTCTGCTGGTGTCCCGGTCGGGTGCGCTGACGGCCGCGCAGATTCGAGCCCGGTCGATTCCGCTGCTGATGATTCAAGCCGGCATTCATCCGGGCGAAAGCGACGGGAAGGACGCCGGCTTCATCGCGCTGCGCGAGTTGCTCGACGGTACCGCCGCCGGCGGCACGCTCGAGCGGACGGCGATTCTGTTCGTGCCGGCCTTCAATACCGACGGTCACGAGCGCTGCGGCCGATGGAACCGGCCCAACCAGATCGGACCGGAGGAGACGGGCTGGCGCACCACCGCGCAGAACCTGAATCTCAACCGCGACTACACGAAGGCGGACGCGCCGGAAATGCGCGCCATGCTGCGTCTCATCGATGAGTGGGATCCGCTGATTTGCGCCGACCTGCACGTCACCGACGGCGCGAATTTCGAGCCCGACGTATCGATTCAAGCGGAACCGCTCAATCAAGGGGATCCGCACTTGCAGGCGAGCGGCCGGGAGCTGCGCGACGCACTCATCGCAGAGCTTGCACGGCAGGGCTCGCTACCGCTCGATTTCTATCCCGATCTCGCCCGCACCGATGATCCCGCCTCCGGATTCGCGCTGACGGTTTATTCGCCGCGTTTCTCGACGGGGTATTTCCCTCAGCGCAACCGCTTCACGCTGCTCGTTGAAACGCACTCCTGGAAGCCCTATGCCGCGCGAGTACGGGTGACGCGCAATACGGTGGTGAGCCTCGCCGGACTGACCGCAGCCCACGGCCGCAAGTGGCTCGAGCTCGCGCGTCAGGCCGATGCCGCGGCGGCGCGCCTGGGAGGCAGCGACATCGCGCTCGACTACAGCGCGGGCTGGCGTGAGCCGGCGAAGGCCGGGGGCGCCACGCCCGAGCGCGACGCTGCGGGTGCGCGAATCATCGACTTCCGGGGCTACGCCTATACGCGATCGCCGTCGCCGATTTCCGGCGGCCTGGTGACCGTGTACGACCCGGCCACGCCGCAGATCTGGCGCGTGCCGCTGCGCGATCGGGTTGGCGCCTCGCTGATCGTCACCATGCCGCGCGGCTGCTACGTGGTGCCGCTCCCCTTTGCCGTGGACATCGAACCGCGGCTCGCGGCTCACGGCATCGCCTTCCAACGACTGGAGAGTCCCCGCGAGGCGATCGCGGCCGAGGCGTTTCGCGCCGCCGGCGTGCGATTCTCGGCGGCGCCCTTCGAGGGGCGGATGCGCGCCTCGCTGCAGGGAGCATGGAGCGAGGAGCGGGTGGACATCCGCCCCGGCGCTCTCGTCGTCCCGGTCGCCCAGCCGCTGGCTCGCCTGATCGCGGCGCTGTTCGAGCCGCAGGCGCCGGATTCGTTCGCCGCGTGGGGGTTCTTCAACGCCTGCTTCGAGCAGAAGGAACACATGGAACCCTACGTGGCCGAACAGATCGCCCGGCAGATGCTCGAGGCGGATCCCGCCCTGTCGAGAGATTTCGCGCGCCAGCTCGAGGACGCCGATTTCGCCGACAGTCCGAGCGCGCGCCTGGAGTACTTTCTGCGCCGCCACGCCTCGTGGGACGCCCGGTACAATTTGTATCCCGTGCTGCGCTGTGCGGCGCCTCTGGTGTGAGCGGCCTGGACAATTCCCGCTACGTCGCGCCACGCCGATCGACGACGCGCCGCGCCTTGCCCGTCGAGCGCGGGAGGCCGCCGGGCGCGTGTACCTCGACGCGTATGCTGATGCCCACGTGGGCCTTCACCAGATGCGCGAGCTCGCGCGGCGCCGACTCGCGCCGCGCAGCCGGGGCGTCCGCCGTGTGCTCCACGTGCACCGCCAGCGCGTCCAGGTGACCGTCGCGGGTGAGTTCCAATTGGTAATGGGCGGACAGTCCGGGACAGCGAAAAATCAGCTCCTCGATCTGCGAGGGAAAAAGATTCACCCCGCGCACGATGAGCATATCGTCGCTGCGGCCCGAGATTTTCTCCATGCGGCGCATGCTGCGTGCCGTCGGCGGCAACAAGCGCGTCAGGTCGCGCGTCCGATAGCGGATCACCGGCAGCCCTTGCTTGCTGAGCGAGGTGAACACCAATTCGCCGTGCGACCCGTCCGGTAGCACCTCGGCGCTGACCGGATCGATGATCTCCGGATAAAAGTGATCCTCCCAGATGCACAGTCCGTCCTTGCTCTCGGCGCATTCCTGAGCCACGCCGGGGCCCATCACCTCCGACAGGCCGTAGATGTCGAGCGCCGCCAGTCCGAGTCGCCGTTCGATCTCGGCGCGCATCGATTCGCTCCACGGCTCGGCGCCGAAGATGCCGATTTCCAGGGAGCAGGTGCGCGCGTCCACGCCCTGTCGATCCATTTCGTCGGCGATCGTCAGCATGTAGGACGGCGTCACCATGATGATGCGCGGCCGAAAATCGCCGATGAGCTCAACCTGCCTCTCGGTCTGCCCGCCCGATATTGGAATCACCGTGCAGCCCAGGCGCTCGGCCCCGTAGTGTGCCCCCAACCCTCCCGTGAACAGGCCGTATCCATAGGCGACATGCACGAGGTCGCCGCGCCGCGCGCCGGCCGCCCGCAGGCTGCGGGCCACCAACTCGGCCCAGGTGCCGATGTCGCGCTGCGTGTAGCCGACCACGGTCGGCTTGCCCGTCGTGCCCGATGAGGCATGCACGCGAACGATCTGATCTCGCGGTACCGCGAACAGGCCGAAGGGATAGTGGGTTCGAAAATCCTGCTTGGTCAGGAATGGAAAGCGCGCCAGGTCCGCCAGCCCCTGGAGGTCGCGCGGATGCACGCCGGCCGCCTCGAAGCTGCGCCGGTAATGAGCCACGTTGTCGTAGGCATGTTGCAGCGACCATTGCAGCCGGCTGAGCTGCAGCGCCCGCAATTCATCGACGGATGCCCGCTCGATGGGATCCAAGTCCGCCGCAGCCGCGCCCTCGGCACGCATGCTCAGGCCCCTTGCGAATCAGGAACGGCGTGCACGCTCACCATGGTCAATACGGTATACGACGCAACCGTCTCGCCGCGCTGATTGGTGATCTCGGTATCCCAGCCCACTTCTCCCCAGCCCTTGTCCGCGCGCAGGTTTTTCTCGGCGCAGGTCAGACGCACTCTGATTCGGTCCTGGGGCTTGACGGGTCTGACGAAGCGCAGTTGGTCGAGGCCATAGTTGCCGAGTACCGGCCCGTAAGCGGCGTCCACGAACAACCCGGCCGCCGCCGAAATCAGAAAATAGCCGTGCGCCACGCGCCCGCCGAACAGCGGGTTGCGCGCCGCCTCCTGCTCATCCATGTGCGCGTAGAAATTGTCCCCCGACAAGGCCGCAAAGCGCTCGATGTCCAGTACCGTCACCTCGCGCTCGCCCGATACGAGCGTGTCGCCGAGTTCCAGATCATTGAAGGGAATCCGAAATGGATGCCTGCCGGGATTTAGCAGACGGCTGCCGCGCGTCCAGCGTCCGCCGACGGTGGTGATGGTCTGCGGCGATCCCTGCACCGCCGTTCGCTGCATGTAGTGCAGAACCCCGCGGATGCCGCCCATCTCCTCGCCGCCTCCGGCGCGGCCCGGGCCGCCATGCACCAGCGGCGCCAGCGGCGAGCCATGCCCCGTCGACTCCTTGGCGCAGTCACGGTTCACCACCAGCACCCGGCCGTGGTAGGGGGCCAGCCCGAGCACGAGCCGCGCGGCGAGCGCATCGTCCGCCGAGAATACCGAGGCCGCAAGGCTGCCCTGGCCGCGCCGCGCCAGCGCGATGGCGTCATCCGCATCGCGGTACGGCAGCACGGTGGCGACCGGGCCAAAGGCTTCGACCTCGTGCACCGCCCGGGCGGCGCGCGGATCGCGGCACACCAGCAGCAGCGGCGGGACGAACGCCCCGCGCGTGCGGTCGGCGCCCGTAAGCTCGAAGCGCTCGGGGTCGCCCGCAACCAGCTCGGCCTCGCGACGCAGATCGGCGACCCGATGCAGCACGTCCGTCCGCTGCGCAACGCTCACCAAAGGTCCCATGCGCACGCCCTCGGCGCGTGGATCCCCCACTGTGATGCGGCGCAACGCCGCCTGCAGCGCGGCCACGGCATCGGCAACGCAGGCCGCCGGCACCAGCGCCCTGCGGATGGCCGTGCATTTCTGGCCCGCCTTCACCGTCATCTCGCGCGCCACTTCGTCGATGAACAAGTCGAACTCCGCCGTCCCGGCCACGGCATCCGCCGCGAGCACGCTGCAATTCAAGGAGTCGGTCTCGGCGACGAAGCGCACCGCATGCCGGATGACGGCCGGATGCACGCGCAGCCGCGCCGCCGTATCCGCCGAACCGGTAAACGAGACCATGTCCTGGCAGTTCAGGTGATCGAACAGGTCCCCGAGGCTGCCGCACACGAGTTGCAGCGCACCCTCCGGCAGATGACCCGACTCGATGATGCGGCGGGCAACGATTTCGGTCAGATACGCCGTCGCCGTGGCCGGTTTGACGATGACCGGCACGCCCGCAAGGATTGCCGGCGCCAATTTCTCGAGCATTCCCCACACCGGAAAATTGAAGGCATTGATGTGCACCGCTGCGCCTTCGCGCGACACGTACAGGTGCTGCCCGACGAATGTTGCGCCTCTCGACAGAGCCTCGGTCGCGCCGTCCAGGTATTCGCGGCTGTTGGGCAGTTCCCGGGTGCCTTTGCCGGCGAACGCGAACACCGTGCCGATCCCGCCGTCGATATCGATCGCCGAATCGTTCCTGGTCGCGCCCGTCCGGTAGGACAGCGCGTAGAATTCCTCCTTCAGTTCCGACAGGCGCTTCGCCAGTCTTTTCAACAGCCCGGCCCGCTCGTGAAAGGTGAGCGCCCGCAACGCCGGGCCGCCCACGTTGCGCGCATGGGAGAGCATGGCGCCAAAATCAAGCCCGGCCGACGAAGCGTGGCCGATGAGTTCACCGGTCGTGGCATCGCGGATGGCGATGCCTGGATCGCCTCCGGTGCGCCAACGGCCGCACACGTAGCTCTGCATCTTGACGCCCTCCTCAGACACGCTCGATCACCATGGCGATGCCCTGTCCCACGCCGATGCACATGGTGCACAACGACCGGCGTGCGCCGGATCGTTCGAGCTGATTGATCGCCGTGGCCACCAGGCGTGCGCCGCTCGCGCCCAGGGGATGTCCCAGGGCAATGGCTCCGCCCTGGGCGTTCACGTGCGCGGCATCGTCGGGGATGCCCAACTCGCGCAGCACCGCGAGTGCCTGGGATGCGAATGCCTCGTTCAATTCGATGACGTCGATGTCCCCCAGCGTGAGACCCAGCCGGGACATGAGCTTGCGCGTGGCAGCCACCGGCCCCATGCCCATGATGCGCGGCGCGACGCCCGCCACGGCCGTGCCGATGATGCGCGCGCGCGGCGTGAGCCCGTGGCGCTTCAACGCGGCGCTGCCGGCCAGCAGCAGCGCGCACGACCCGTCGTTGACCCCGGATGCGTTTCCGGCCGTGACGGTGCCGCCCGGGCGAAACGGAGTCGGAAGCCTCGCGAGCGCCTCCAGACTGGTCTCGCGCGGATGTTCATCCATGCCGACCAGCGTCGACTGCCCGCGCTTGTCGGCAATGGTCACCGCCACGATTTCCGGATCGAAGAATCCGGCCGCCCGCGCCGCCAGGGCCCGCTGCTGACTGCGCAGTGCGAAGCGATCCTGATCCTCGCGCGAAATGCGGAAGTCCGCCGCGACGTTTTCACCCGTCTCCGGCATGGAATCGGCGCCGTACACGTGCGTGAGCGCCGGATTCACGAAGCGCCAGCCGATGGTGGTATCGAACATCTGGGCATCGCGCGCGAACGCCGTGGCGCCCTTGGAGATCACGTACGGCGCGCGGCTCATGCTCTCGACTCCGCCCGCGAGCGCCACATCCGCCTCGCCGGCGCCGATCATGCGCGCGGCGCTCGCCACCGCATCGAGGCCGGAACCGCATAATCGATTGAGCGTGGCGCCCGGCACTTCGACGGGCAGACCCGCCAGTAAGGCGGCCATGCGCGCGACGTTGCGGTTATCCTCGCCCGCTTGATTCGCACACCCCAGGATCACGTCATCCACCGCCGCCGGGTCCAGGCGGGCGTTCCGCCGCAGCAATTCCCGCAGCACGATCGCGGCCAGATCGTCCGGCCGCACCGCCGAGAGCGCGCCGCCATAGCGGCCGATGGGCGTGCGAATGGCATCGCAAATGAAGGCCTCGCTCATCGTATCGATCCGGTCGTAGCCGGTGCCGGGCGCAGCCGCGCGCACCGCCCGCGAAAATGAGCGATGGGCTCTCCGCCCTGCGTGGCGATCGCCACGTCGTAGATTCCGTGACGCGCGGTGCGGGCGGTTTCGGTGGCGCTGGCGATGAGCCGCTCATCGCAGCGCGCAGCGGCCAGGAATTCGATGCCGGCCCCCGCCGCCACCATCGGCTCGCCGTACGAATTGCAGGCAAATGCGAAGGCGCTGTCGGCCAAGGTGAACAACACGCCGCCGTGGCAGATGCCGTGGCCGTTGGCCATATCGGGGCGCACCGTCATGGCGACGCGCACGCGTCCCGGGGCCACATCGAGCACCTCGATGCCGAGGGCGCGCGACACGCGGTCGCCCGCGTACAGCGCATCCACGGCGGCGCGCGCACGCCGCTCGGCATCGCCGGATAGGGAGTCGAGTGGGCCGTGCATGCTCAAGCTCCGGTGAACTGCGGCGTTCGTTTGCCGGCAAACGCCGCCACGCCTTCGGCGTAGTCCGCGGAGTGGCCGAGCTCGCGCTGGGCGTCCCGCTCCACGTCCAATTGTTGCGCGAGGCTGCGCTGCCAACCGCCCCGAATGGCCGCCTTTGTCCCCGCCAGGCCCCGGGTCGGCGCCACGGCCAGTTGCCCTGCAAGGTCACGTACGGTCGACTCCAACTCGGCATCCTCGACGCATTGCCAAATCATGCCCCAAGCCGCCGCCTGCTCCGCCGACAGCTTGTTCCCGAGCAAGGTCAACCCCAGCGCCCGTGCGTTGCCCACCAGCCGCGGCAAGGTCCACGTGCCGCCGGAATCCGGCACCAGGCCAAGCTTCGAAAACGATTGCACGAAGGCCGCCGAGCGCGCGGCGATGACCAGATCACAGGCCAGGGCGATATTCGCGCCGGCGCCCGCCGCGACCCCGTTGACGGCGGCGATGACCGGTACGGGCAGCGACGTGAGCGCCAGCACCAGCGGTTTATAATGGCGTTCGATCGACTCGCCCAGATCGATTCCCGCCGCGTCCGGCGCGACCGCCCTGTCGCCCAAATCCTGTCCGGCGCAAAAACCTCGGCCGGCGCCCGTCAGCACCAGTACCCGCGCGCCGCCGGCGGCCACGTGGGCGAGCGCTTGCCGCACCTCGGCGTGCATGGCGACGTTGAAACTGTTGAGTTTGTCCGGCCGATTCAGCGTCAACCGAGCCACGCCCTGATCGACGCTGAAGAGGATGGTTTCGAAGGACATCATGAACCCCCGCACTTGCCCGTTATTTCTCGTCGTAGCTCAATTCGAGCCGCTCGGTGGTGGGACGCGCCTGACAGCACAGCACGAAGCCCGCGTCGATCTCCCACTGGGCAAGCGCGATGTTGTGCATCATGAGCGCATCTCCCTCAATCACGCGAGCGCGGCAGGTGGCGCAGATTCCCGACCTGCAGGAGAACGGCAGTTCGAGCCCCGCGTGCTCCGCGGCCTCGAGCACCGACTCATCCTCGGCGTACATGGCGAAGGCTCGTCTGCGTCCGTCCATGGTAATCGAGATCGCGGCCGTGGGCTTGCGCACGGCGGTCGCGGCCGCCGCGGCTGCGGACGGCGGCGGCGCTGCGCCGGCGGAGGCTGCGAAGCGCTCGAACCGCACCGGGGCGCTGCCGTTCATCTCCTTGAGCGCGCCCCTGACATCCTCGAGCATCGTCCCGGGACCGCACACGAAGTATTCGTCGGCGGTGGCGATGGCATCGATGCGGCGCGCCAGCTCGGCCACCTTGGCGGCGTCGATGCGGCCATTGAGCATTGCGGCCTGTTGCGGTTCGCGGCTCATCACGAAGTGCACCGCAAATCGGCCGAGATGGCGGTTCTTGAGCGCCAGCGTCTCCTCGAGGAACATGGTGCGCGCCATGCTGCGATTGCCGTAGATCAGGGTGACGCGGCTGGCCGGCTCGCGCGCGAGTATGTCCCCCGCCACGGAGAGAATCGGCGTGATGCCGCTGCCGGACGCGAACGCGACATAGGAGCGTTCACGCGCCGGATCGATCTGGGCGCGGAATCGGCCGGCGGGCGGGCCGACCTCGAGCAGATCGCCGGCCTTGAGGTCGCGGCTCAATTGACCGGACACGCGTCCGTTCGGCTGCACGCGTACGCCGAGCTTCAGTATCGAACCGCCGGGGACGGTGACGATCGAATAGGTGCGCAGCTCCTCGCGCCCGCCGACGCGGCGGCGCACGGTCAGGTACTGACCCGCGTGAAAGTCGAAAACGCGGCCCAACGCGGGCGGCACGGCGAGCGAGATGCACACCGCGTCTTCCGCGGCGCGCTCAATCGCCGCCACGGTCAACGGATGGAAGGTCGGCATGGCGGCATCAGATGCATTTGAAGTACTCGAAGGGTTCGCGGCAGGCGCAGCACCGGTGCAGAGCCTTGCAGGGCGTGGAACCGAATTCGCTGAGGGTTTCCGTCCGCGTCGAGTGGCACCGGGGACAGGCGACCGGGCGATCCCCGCGGCGCAGCTCGCGCAGGTTCGCCGATGAATGATCGGGCGGCACGATGCCGTAATCGGCGAGCTTGCGCCGGCCCTCGGCGGTGATCCAATCGCTGCTCCACGCGGGGGCGAGCACGGTGGTGATCCGGAATGCACCGAGCGCAGCGCCGGCGAGCGCGGACTCGACCGAACGGCGGATCACCTCGGTCGCGGGGCAGCCCGTGTAGGTGGGCGAGATGCCCACCTCCAGCCTTTCGTCCGACTGCGGCGCGACGAAGCGCACGATGCCGAGATCGATCACGCTCACGCCGGGTATTTCGGGATCCTCGACGCCGGCCAGCGCCGCCCACGCACGCGCGACGCGGGCCGCGGCGGTCGCCGTCGCAGCCGCCGCGGTCGGCGCCTCGGGCGCGGCGGTGCTCACCAACGTGCACCCGGGTAGGACCGCTGCAAATGCTGCATCTCGGCGAGCATGTAGCCCAAGTGCTCGCTATGTTGCCCGCGCTTGCCGAACCAGGCATACGGCCGGTCGCGCGGACGCGCGAGGGTCGCTTGCACGAGCAAGGCGTCGACGCGGGACGTCCAGCCTTGCTGCACCTCGGCCAGTGGCGGCGCGACGCCGCGCTCGACCATGGATTGATCCACCTCATCCGCGGCGAACAACTCACCGGTGTACGGCCAAAGACGTCCGAGTGCCGCCTGCACGCGGGCGTGGCTCTCCTCGGTACCATCGCCGAGACGCACCAGCCACCCGCCGCTGTAGCGCAGGTGATAGCGCGTCTCCTTCACCGCCTTGGCCGCGACGGCGGCCAAGCGCTCGTCCGCGGACGCGGTCAGGCGCTCGTAGAGTTCCAATTGAAACGCGTCGATCAACACCTGGCGTACCACGGTTTGACCGAAATCGCCGTTCGGTAGCTCCGCCAGCGTCGGGTTGAGATACTCCCCGTGCTCGCG
>JBEKYO010000050.1:0-27588 GCA_049510875.1 Steroidobacteraceae bacterium | reverse complement strand
CGAGGGGCGACATCGATGACAGACGCTCGGCGATCGACCGCACGGCGCTCATCGTGTCGGCGTCTGCGTTGCTTTCGACCGCGCCGCGGGCGGCGTTGCCGATGCGCAGCACTTCCGCGTCGAGGCACCCGTTGTTGAGGGCGGCACCGAATTCACGCGCCGACGCCGCTGCCGCATGGGCAGCCGCACTGAGGCCCACGTGCTTTTCGAGCAGCCGCGCCGTGGCCACCAACGCGGCGCTGCGCCACTGGGTCGGCTCCTGGATCAACAGGGCCAAACTGGAGCTCACGGTGCAGGCAATCTGACCCACGGCCGGGTGTTGGGGCGCGGTGAGCGGCCGGTGTTCTTGGGCGCACTGGGCGAGTGCCGCGCTGACGATGTAAATGGTGGCGCACGCCAGGTTGTCCGTGAGACGGGTCTCACCGGCAAGCGCCCACTTCTGTCCGTGCGAGCGCAAATAGGCTTCGAGCGGCGCCTGCCGCAGCCGCGCCCGCAGCGCGCCGTTCCATCGCGATGCGATTCTTGAGTTGGGTATGATTACCGTCACATTGCCGCCGAGTTGCCCAATTGGTGTTGCCTCGTACCTAGGGTCGGCCGTCATGCTCGGAACTTGATAGGATCGGTGGTCATGCGGGTGCTTTTGGTGGAAGACGACGCGATGATCGCGCAGGGATTGGAAACCGCGTTGCGCCAGATCGGCGCGGCGGTCGATTGGATCCGTGATGGCGAGCACGCCGCGGCCGCGCTGCACGGTTCGCCGTTCGACGTGGTGCTGCTGGATCTCGGCCTGCCGAACCGCGACGGAATCGCCATTTTGCGCGAACTGCGCCGGCGCGGCGATGCAACCCCGGTGATCATTCTGACGGCGCGCGATGAAATTCGAGATCGCGTCGAGGGCCTCGATGCCGGCGCCGACGACTACGTCGTCAAGCCGTTCGATCTCGACGAGCTGACGGCGCGGATGCGTTCGGTGCTGCGCCGCGCCGCCGGCCGGGGCGATCCCGTCATCCAGCATGGCGACCTGCGGCTCGATCCCGCGGCGCATTCCGTCGAGTACAAGGGCGCGCCGGTGAACTTGTCGGCGCACGAGTTCGCCGTGCTGGAGGCTCTGCTGCAGCGTCCGGGCGCCGTCCTGTCGCGTGCCCAATTGGAGGACAGATTGTACGGCTGGGATGAGCCCATCGGCAGTAACGCGGTCGAGGTCTACGTCCACGCACTGCGGCGCAAGCTGGGGAGCGAGGCGATCCGTACGCTCCGAGGTGTCGGCTACTTCATTCCCAAATCATGAGGTCGATTCGCGCCCGGCTGGTGATTGCGCTGACCGTTCTCGTCGCCCTGGTCTCGACGCTCGCGGCGAGTGTCACCTATCGCCGGGTTCTCAATGAGACGTCGGATCTGTTCGATTATCAATTGCGCCAGATGGCGCTGTCCCTGCGCGGTCAGATCACCATGGCGCCGCAGATCGAGGTGCCGCCCGACCAGGGCGATTCGGACTTCGTCATCCAGATCTGGGATATTTTCGGCACCCGGGTCTATCTCTCGCGGCCCGGACTGCCGATGATCAATCAGGTGGTGCTGGGTTATACCAATCTGTCCCTGCGCGGCCAAGGCTGGCGCGCCTATGGGCTGCAAACGGCGCAAGGCGTGATTCAGATCGCGCAGCCCATCAGGGTGCGCGAAGCGCTGGCGCGCGCGGCGGCGTTGCGGGTCGTGATACCGCTCGTGCTGCTGCTGCCGGTGATGGTCGCGTTCGTCGCATGGATCGTCAGGAGGGGCCTGCTGCCGCTGCGGCATGTGACCGCCGAGGTGCAGCGCCGCGACGTCCATGGACTGAGTCCGCTCACCGCCTCGAATCTACCGTTGGAGATCGCGCCGCTGGTGAACGAGCTCAACCGGCTGCTCGCTCGCCTGGAGAAGTCGTTCTTGACGCAGCGGGCCTTCATCGCCGATGCGGCGCACGAGTTGCGCTCGCCGCTCACCGCATTGCGCCTGCAGCTTCAGCTGCTCGACCGCGCGCCCGATCCGGCGGCGCGGCTGGAGGCGCGCGCGCGGCTGGGCGCCGCGGTCGAACGCTCGATCCATCTCGTGGAACAGTTGCTCGCGTTGGCGCGCAGCGATCCCGGCGAAGCAATCCCCCACCTCGAGCCGGTCGACCTGGCCGTCGTGGCCGCCGCGGCCATCACCGACAGCCGGGCTGCGGCGCTGGCCCGCAACATCGACATTGGACTCGACGCCGAGCCGTCCAGCATGGTGCGCGGAGAGTCGGAGTCCCTGCGCACACTGGCGCGCAATCTCGTCGACAACGCAGTGCGCTACACCCCGCCCGGCGGGACCGTCCGGGTGTACTGCCGGCCCACCGCCGACGGCGCCGTGCTCGAGGTCATCGACACGGGACCGGGCATTGCAGCGGAGCATCGCGAGCGCGTCTTCGACCGCTTCTACCGGCATCCCTCCGCCACCGAAAGCGGCACCGGCCTCGGGTTGGCCATCGTCAAAGCCGTCGCCGACCGGCATGCGGCCCGCGTCACGCTCGGCGACGCGGCGGGCGGCGGGTTGCGGGTGACCGTGATCTTCGCCCCGTCTTAAGGCTGGTTTAAGGCAAGGATGAGAGTCTGCAGCCTCGAGCACCCGCTCACCGAATTTATCGATCAAGGAGATCTTCATGCAACTTCGCGATAAGGCACTCGCCGTTTCGGCAATAGGCCTGCTTGCCGTAGGCGCGGCGACCGGCTTGTCCGCGCAGGCGCTCTGGCACTCACAGGAACCGGCGGCGCCCGCGGCCGCGGCGCCGGCGGCTGCGGCGCACTTGGTGCCGCCGACCAGCGCCCCGAATTACCGCGCGATCGTGGCGGAAAATCAGGCTGCCGTGGTCGGCATCACCACCGCCGGATCGATCCCCACGTCCGAGTCCGAGGACATGCAGCCCGTAGATCCCAATGACGACAATCCGCTGTCGCAGTTCTTCCGCGGTCTGCCCGCGCCGAGAGGCCACGGCGTCATGCACGCACAAGGCTCGGGTTTCATCATATCGGCCGACGGCTTGGTGCTCACGAACGCGCACGTGGTCGCCGGCGCCAAGCAGGTCACGGTGAAGCTCTCCGACCATCGCGAATTCAAGGCCAAGGTTCTGGGCGCCGACAAGAGCAGCGACATCGCCGTGCTGCGCATCGATGCCCGCGATCTGCCGACGGTGCAGCTCGGCAACTCGGATCAATTGGGCGTCGGCGACTATGTGCTTGCCATCGGCGAACCGTTCGGGCTGGAAGAAACGGCGACCGCCGGCATCGTCAGCGCCAAGGGCCGCACACTGCCGGGCGACGGCTACGTTCCCTTCATTCAAACCGACGCGGCCGTCAACCCCGGCAACTCCGGCGGCCCGCTGTTCGACGCCAACGGCGCCGTGGTGGGCATCAACGCGCAGATCTACAGCAACTCGGGCGGCTATCAGGGCGTCTCGTTCGCCATCCCCATCAATCTGGCCGTGCAAGTCAAGGATCAGCTCGTCAAGACCGGCAAAGTCGCCCACGCGCGGCTCGGCGTCGAGGTGCAGACGCTCGACCAGTCCTTGGCCGACTCGTTCAAGTTGAAGACGCCGAACGGCGCATTGGTCGCCCAGGTCGAGCCTGACGGCGCGGCCGCGCGCGCCGGCATCAAGGTGGGCGACGTGATCCTCAAATTCAACGGCAACCCGATCGTCGACGCCGGTCAACTCTCCTCACGCGTGGGCGTTGCGGCCCCCGGTGACAAGGCGTCCATCGAACTCTGGCGCGACGGCCGCACGCTCTCGCTGACCGCCACGATCGGCGCCGCCGCGCCAACCCTGGCGAACAACGGGACGGGGCACTCCGCGTCCCAGGGCAAGCTGGGTCTGGCACTGCGCCCCTTGAGTCCGGAGGAGCGTCAGCAGGCCGGCCTATCCGGCGGTCTGATGGTCGAGGATGCGCAAGGCCATGCGGCAGACGCGGGAATCCAGCCGGGCGACGTGGTGATCTCCGTCGACGGCACACCGGTGCAGAGCGTCGAACAGTTGCGCAGGATGGTGGCGTCGCACGAAAACCAGATTGCGCTGCTCATACAGCGCGGCACTACGCGCTTGTTCGTGCCGGTGGGTCTGGGATGATCCGCGGCCGCGGCCGCAATCGCCAAGCCGGGTGGCGCCGGTCCGTGCATCCCCGCACGGACCGGCATCCCGCATCGCTCACAGGCCGCCCCAGTCCCGGCCGTTCGGAAATCCCAATCGTGGGAAAATGTCCGGCGACAGCATCCAGCTAAGAATCTGAGCGGCCCAGGTCGAGTGCAGCGACACGTTGGGATGTCCGTTCGGATCCATCTCGCAGGCATCCTGCCTGCCTTGCGGCACCTGGACCCGTAGAAAGAAAATCCGCTCGCGCTCGGCGCCGGAAAATAGGCTCAGCACCTGGTCATAAGCGGGCTTCCAATCGGGCAGAGTGGGGTCGATGTAATCGAGCAGTACCGCCCTCACATCGGGATTACGCGCGAAGACCTTCGTCAATTGGTCGTACACGCCTTTTTGAAACGCGCTGAGAGCGGCGTACGTCAGGGCGCCGCCACCGGTCGCGACATCCCCGCCGCCATGGCGGTCGTTTCCGCCGCCCCACATCAACACCAGCGATGCATGTCTGCGCCCCGGCGGCGAATACTCGCCGAAAACGGCCTCGCTGTAGCCGGGCGCGGTAAGGTCGTAGGATTCGGCTTCCGATGCGGTCTTCGAACCCGAGATCGCAAGATCGACCATATCGGCCGGATGTCCGACGGCGGCCAGCTGCGCCTCCAGCAACCCGACCCAGGAAACGGCTTCGGACGCCCATTGCGCGTTCCAGATGTTGACCGCGTCCTCCGGACTGTCGGGGCCCAATGCACAGATTCCCGTCGCGTCGCTATCGCCGATCACTTCGATGATGGGCCGGTCGTCGCTGATGGGCAGCCATCGTCCGGCCACCTCGAGCGTGGGTTTCGAAAACTGCAACGCCCCGAAAGCCGGCTCGCCCTCCTTGCGAATGGCGACCAGGTGCGGGCCGCCGGACAATCCCGAGGCCAGCAGCACCCGCGGGTGCTCTCCTCGAGCAAGACCCATCCGCAGCGGCTTGCCCCCATCGACGGAAACCGAAATGAACAGGTCCTGGCTGCCTTTGGACTTCGACACCTTGAGGTCGGCCGATACGGTCGAGGAATGTTTGAAGCTGAGTATGACGGTCGATCCGGCGTAGGTCGCCGTCGCCGCGCTCTCGGGCGCCAGCCAGCGGCCGATCAGTTTCACGCCCTCCTGTTGCGCCGTTGCCGACGCCGCGAATAGCGCCGAACACGCCAGCATGAGGCCCGGTGAATAATGCATCGCGACCAGAGGCTCCTAGGCCGCCTCCATGCCGTGCCGAATCTTGATGTCCAGAACCGCCGTCGACGCCATGAATTCAAGCAGCGCCCGGGCGGCCTCGGGGTCGCCGCAATCCGCGGCGACGGCGCCGGAGAAAACCGTGATGCTCTGAATGGCCGGCGGCAATGGTCCGATCACTTCGATGCCCGCGACGTGCATTAGTTCGCTCAATTGCTGAAATCCGAGCTCGGCCGCGCCGCTGGCCACCAGCGAGCCCACGGGTACGCCGGGAGGCGGCACCACGATGCGGCCGCGGATGTCCGCAAGCAGGCCCCAGCGTTCGAACATTTTTTCCAGGTACACGCCGCTGGGGCCCGTCGAATAGCTCAGGCTGCGCGCGGCGGCGACGGCCTTCTTCAGCGCCTGCTCCGAGCCGATTTGCGGCTTCGGGTCGCCCGCCCGCACCGCGACGGCTATGCCCGATCTCACCAGATCGATGCGGCTGCCGGGCAGCAGCCTGTGCTCGGCGATCAGCTTGTCGATCGCATTGCTCGCGAGGATGACGACATCCACCGCCTCACCCGCCTGGACGCGTTTGGCGACATCGACGCCGCCTGCCGCTTCGGTAATCACCGGCCGCGCCGCATCGCGCTGATAGCGAGCGACGATCGCCGCAAGCACGTCGCGCGTGGCCATCGAGGACAACAATTTGAGCGGACGGGACGGCACGCGCCTACGCCGACCGCGGCGCAGGCGCATCCAGCTCCGCATAGTGCCGAAAAATCCCGGCGTCGTTGAACGGCACGCGCCGCGGCGACGCAAGATAGGCCGCAATCCGCGGGCGGTCCCGAATCCTGGCATGCAACGCGATCAAGCGGCGGTAACGCCGCACTCCCGCCGCCATCGCGTGGGGAAATGCGTAACTCAAGCCGGCCATGATTTGAAACATCGAAAGATCCGCGTAGCTCAGCTTGGCGCCTGCGAGATATCGGTCGCCGCGCACATTGCGCGCGAGCACGCGCTCGAAATAGCCCAGGAACTTGGGCGCCCGGTTCTCGAGAAAATCAGCGGCGCGGCGCCGCGCCTCGCGCTTCTGATCTTGGTAATAGAGACCGGACGCCACCGGATGATGCGTGTCGTGTATCTCGGCCACGAAGTCCGCCATCGTGAGCTGCAGTGCATGGGTCCATAGCCGCCCCGCGGCGTCCTTCGGCACGAGACCGTGGCGGGGACCCAGGAACTGCAGAATATTGGCCGTCTGCCCGATGACCAGCCGTCCCGCCTTCAAAAACGGCGGCGTGAACGGTGGCCGCGGATCGCCGCGGCCGTTCATCAGCCGCATCATCGGTCCCACTCCGGCGCCCTTGCCGGAGCCGCGCGCCACGTCCACATAGCGCGCGCGCGCCTCCTCCAGGAGCAGCCGCACGAACTCGCCCCGTCCCTGTATCGAGGGCCAATAATAAAGTTCATAGACCATGTCGCGGCTCCTCCAGGCCCTCGGCGGGATCTGCTGCGGAGGGCATGTCCAATCGTTCGCGTAGACGCCGTGCCGGCGCCAGCGTGAATGATGCCACACCAAAGGCCGGCAGTTCGCTGGGAGCCTGTCTGAGTATTCCCCGTGGCCGCGACCGTGGCAGATTTCGCTTCAGCCCCGGAATACTCAGACTGGCTCCTAGGCGTTGCCCGTCAGACCGGCCCAGATCCGGTTTACCGACTCGCCCGCGATTCCGGCGTCGGCGACCAGCCCGCGTCTTTCGTCGGGCGAAATGACGGTCTGCGATTCGAGGAAGGCGAGCGTACCCAGGAATTCGCCGACGTGCAGCGCTGCCGTGAGAGGCTCCGCCGCCGCGCCTTCGAGCGCGGCCGTCAGGCGCGCGGAGCTTTGCCAATCCCGGGCGACGCGCAGCGACACCTGCGCCGCCAATGCGTCGATCAGTTCCACGCACAAGGCGGCGCTCGGCTCGACCAGAGGATTGCGCGCATACACATCGAGCGCCGCGCTGTACACCACCAAAGGTCCCAGCGCGCCGAGCAGCACCACCAACTGAGCCTCGAAGCGGTCCCGCGGATTGGTTTCCATGGCGTACAGCTCGGCCGCGCGGGCCGCGCGCTCGGTCCGCTCCCAGAGCATCCGCGGCAACCGCGGGAAATTGCGGCGCGTGGCGCGAAACACCGGGCGCAACATGGCCGTCGCCAGCATTCCGCGCAGCGCATCCGCCCCGCACACCACGATTGCGCGCTGAATGGTCTCGATGGGGGCCGGGGATGATCGGAACAGGCTCGAGTTTGCCAGTCGCAACACATCGGCGGTGAGCACGGGATCATGCGCGATGATGCGGGAAATCCGCTCGGAGGCCGCAAGCGGATCATTCACCGCCTGCAGCAGCTGCGGCATCAACGTGGGGCGGCGCGGAAGATACAGCGGATCCAGGCTGCCGGCCTGCAACATGGCCATGACGTTGTCCCTGACCCGCCGGTGCACCTCCGGTGAGGTCTGCTCGCCGGCAGGCGCGCGGAAGGCAAGCTTCCACAGTCGCGCGGCCGCCTGAGCTTTCGCGCTCTCGAGCCGCGCTGCATCCATGGGCACCGCCAGGGGCGCCGACGCCGTCGGCGCGCGGGCCGGCGGCGCGCTCGCCGCAGCCGTGGCCGGCGCAAATGCGGACGCATGGGAGCGGCGTTGCGCCAGCCAGGCGCCGACGCCGAGCAACCCCGCGGCCAAGATCATGACTGCAATCATCCGTGACACCTCGCGGAGCGCGGCGGGAACCCGTATCCATGACGCTGCGCGTAGGTATGCATCGGCGCAAGGCGTAATTTCTTTAACCTACGGCGCCGGCCGCTGCCGGCGAGGGTGTGCCCGATCACCCGTCCGTGATGTCCGCGATGTCCGCGATGGCCGCCCGCGCCGCCCGGCCGATGCTCGCGTGATGCTCCGGCCCGCGTAAATCGTAGGTGATCTCGAGCTGCGCGCCCCGACTCCGCAACCCGCGATTGCAGATGTTGAACGGATGGCGGCCGGGATATTTGTGGCCGCCGGACACTGCATCGAAGCCCGCGAGCGACAGCCGGTGCGAGAGCCGCTCGATCAGCATCAGGTCGAGGCCTCCGATGAAAATCTGCGCACGGCCCCGGCAGCCGTGAACGCTGAGCACCACGGCGCGGCGGCCCGTCAGCGCGATGCAACCCGGATGGTCGAAGCGATGACTGGTGATGTGCAGCTCGCGGCTGTGTCCAGCCGATTTGAGGCCTTCGAAGCAGAACAGGCTGTGGTCGGCGCCGGCAATCAGCCGCGCGATCTCGGAGGTGCCGACTTCGATTTCCCCCCCATGGGGGGCAAGGATGACCGCGGGCGACCCGGGACGGTCGACCTGGATCACGCGGAAATCCCTGTCCTCTACTTCATGGCGCGCCAGGTGCGCGAATGATGTGTACTTGCTCATGCCGGCATCCTGCAACACGCGCCGCGCTCTAGAGACCGGCCGCGTCGAGCGTGCGGTAGGCGAACACCGACGGAGCCAGGAACCATGGAACGCCGAAGTAATACGGGCGCGTCGGAAACGGCAGATCGTCGAGCGCGGTGCGCCCCTCCTCGAGGCCGACCATTTGCTGCCCGATCCGCCGCCCGAAGTGAGGCGCCAGCGGCACGCCCTGGCCGCAATAGCCCATGCAGTAATGGATGCCCTCGTGGCTCCCCAAATGCGGCAGCGTATCGAAGGTGTAGGCCACCCACCCCACCCACGCGTAGGCGGCTCGCACGCCGCGCAGCTGCGGGAAAATTCGGCTCATCATGGCGTTGAGCCGCGGCGCGCAGGCGAGCGCATCCTTTTCCGACAACGCGGCGCGACCGCCGAAGATCAGCCGTTCTCCGTCGGGAGACGGCCTGAAGTACACCACCACACGCCGCGAATCGACGATATTGCGGCCCTGCGGGATGAGCGTACGAAGCCTCTCGGCGCCCAATGCCTCCGTGGCTATTTGGTAGCTGCCGATCGGGATCACGCGCCGGCGCAGCCAGGGTGAAACGGGTCCGGAGTAGCCGTTGGTCGCAATCAGAACCCGGCGCGCCTGGAGCTTGCCGCGCGTGGTCAGGATCTCGAACCCGTCGCCGCTGCGCTGGATGCCCTCGACCCCGCAATGATCCAGTACGGCGGCGCCGGACGCCTGCGCGCGCCGCAGAAGCGCCAGCAGCAAGCGCATCGGGTCGACCGACGCGTCGTCGTGATAGATGCACCCGCCATGGTAGAAATCACTGTCGATTTCGCTCCTCTGGTCGGCCTTGGCGACGATGCTGATGCGCTGCTCGAGGCCCTTCGGCTGATGCTGCGCCTCGCGCACCATCGCCGCGAAGTGGCGCGGCGTATGGGCGCCGAAGAAACACCCGCGTTCGCGCCAATCGCAATCGACGCCCTGCTCCGTCGCCAGCCAGCGGAGGTATGTCACCGCCTCGCGCCCTTCCTGGCAGATGGCGTGGGCTTTGGCATCGCCGTATAGCGACTTCAGCGCCGCGCAGGACGGCTTGATGCTGTAAGCGACCTGTCCGCCATTGCGGCCGGAGCATCCCGCGCCGATGCCGCCCGCCTCCAGCACCAGGGTGGCGGCGCCGGCGGCCGCGGTCTCGCGCGCCGCCGACAACCCGGTATAGCCCGCTCCGACGACCAGCACGTCGACGCGAGCGGGCAGCGCTGCCTCGGCCAGTGCCGCGACGCCGCCGTTCTGCCAGTAGGGTTGGGTCGAAACCGGCATGTCAATAATGAGGCGGCCGCTCCTCTTCCGCCGTGCGTGCGCGCTCCTCCGATTGCGCGGACTCGAGCCGTTCCGCCACCTCCTTGACGCGCGCGCTCAATGCCCTGATCTCGAGCTGCTGGCGAAACACGACATCGCTCAAATCCGCGTTGGCGCGCTCGAGGAATGAAATCTTGGTTTGAATCTGCTCAAGCGTATCTTCGTTCATGATTCGCGTGCCGCAATGTCGGTTCAGGTACCGCAAAACGTTTGTAGGACCCGCTCCTCGGGCCGCGGTGGATCGGCATATGCGGCGAACTCGGAGCGCTCCTCGTAAGGCCGTGCCAGAGCCCGCGACAGCTCCTCGAACGGCGCGAAGTCGCCGCGCTGCACCGCCGCCGCGATCACCGCTTCGATGCGATGATTGCGCGGTATGATCCAAGGATTGACCAGGCGCATGAACGCGGCGTGCTCGCTTCCCGGCTGCGGTTCGCGCCCCAGGCGCGCGCGCCACGCGCGCGTCCAGTCGCGAATGGACGCCGGCTCGGCGAATAGCCGCTCGAGCGGCGCATCGCCCGCCTCGCTCTCCGCGGCCGCGCACAGCCGCCGGAAGGTCAGCGTGAAGTCGGCGTGCGCGACTTGCATCACCTCGAGCAGGGCGCCGATCAAGTCGTGGTCCGCCTCCTCTTCGGTGAAAAGACCCAGCTTGCGCCGCATGCCCGCGAGCCACTGTGCGTCGAATTCCCCGGCGAATTCGCCGATCACGCGGGTGGCGAGCTCGACCGCCCGGACGCTGTCGCCGTCGATGAGCGGCAGGAGCGTCTCGGCGAACCGCGTCAAATTCCAGCGCGCCGCGGCCGGCTGATTGGCGTAGGCGTAGCGGCCCAGCTGATCGATGGAGCTGAACACCGTCGCCGGATCGTAGCCGTCCAGGAAGGCGCAGGGACCGAAGTCGATGGTCTCGCCCGAGATCGCCATGTTGTCCGTATTCATCACCCCGTGAATGAATCCCACGTGCATCCAGGCGGCCACCAGCCGCGCTTGGGCGCGCGTGACGGCGCGCAGCAGCTCGAGGTGCGGGTTGGCCGCCGACGCGGCGGCGGGGTAATGCCGCTCAATCGCGTAGTCGGCCAGGTGCCGCACCGAGTCGGTGTCCCCCCGCGCCGCGAAATATTGAAACGTCCCCACCCGCACGTGACTCGCGGCAACGCGCGTCAGGATCGCCCCCGGCACCGGCCGCTCCCGAAACACGGACTCGCCGGTCGCGACCGCCGCCAATGCGCGCGACGCGGGCACCCCGAGCGCATGCATCGCCTCGCTCACCAGATACTCGCGCAGCACCGGACCCAGGGCGGCGCGCCCGTCGCCGCCGCGCGAATAAGGAGTGCGGCCCGAGCCCTTCAATTGGACGTCGCGGCGCTGTCCCGCCCGGTCGCGCACGTCGCCGAGAAGGAGGGCGCGCCCGTCGCCGAGCTGCGGCACGAATTGCCCGAATTGATGCCCCGCGTACACCATCGCGATGGGACGCGACTCGGGCAGCAGCGTATTTCCCGAAAAGATCTCGGCAAGGGCCTGCTCATCCAGGCCGTCCACATCGAATCCGAGGTCGGCGCCGAGCGCGGCGTTGAATTTGATCAGCCGCGGGGCGGCAACCTTCACCGGCTCGATGCGGGTGTAGAAATGCGCCGGAAGACGGGCGTAGGTGTCGGCGAACAGCATCCCGCCATGTTAACAGCGAACGATCTAAAATCCCGTCCCGGTGCGCTGGTTTTTTGACAGGCGCGAGTACAGCTTCAGATAATTCTGGGCCATGTGGTGCGCGGTGAATCGGCGGTCGAATTCGGCGCGGATGCGCCCGCGATCGAGCGCACCGATCCGGGCCACCGCTTCGACGGCCTGCTGCTCGTTCTCTACGATGAACCCGGTGACCCCATCCTCCAGCACTTCGGGCACGGATCCGTTGTTGAATGCAATCACCGGCGTGCCGCACGCCATGGCTTCGATCATCACCAAACCGAACGGCTCGCGCCATGCTATCGGGAACACCAGTGCGGCCGCCCGGCCGAGAAACTCGTTCTTCTGGCATTCGCCGATTTCGCCGACGAAGTCCAAGTCGCCGTGCGCGAGCAGCGGTTCGATGGTCGCCGCGTAGTACTCTTCGTCGACCCTGTCGACCTTGGCCGCCAATTTGAGCGGCATGCGCGCGGCCGCCGCAATTCTGATGGCGGCGTCCGGGGCCTTCTCCGGCGAAATGCGGCCCAGGAACGCGAGGTAGCCGCCATCCCCGGGCCCCGCCCGCAACAGATCCTTCGGCAGCCCGTGCTGGATGGTGGCGACGTAGTTGGCCTGCGGCAGCGGCGCACGCTGCGAGTCGGAGATGGACACCACCGGCATGTCGCCGTACAACCCGTACAGCGGCGGCAGTTCCGGCAGGTCGAGCCGGCCGTGCAGCGTGGTGACCGAGGGCACGCCGAGACGCTTGAGCAGCGGATAGCCGAAATAATCCAGATGCGCGTGAATCACGTCGAACTCGCGGGCGCGGCGCGCGACGATTTCGAGTTCCATGAATACGGGCGCGAAGTAATCCTTGACCGTGGGGTCGAGACGCAGCGCGCGCGGCCAAATGGGCGCGAGTTTGGCCTTCGTGGCGCTGTCGCCGGATGCGAACAACGTGACCTCATGTCCGAGTTCGACCAATGCATCGGTAAGATACGCAACCACGCGTTCCGTGCCGCCGTAATACTTGGGCGGCACGGCTTCGGTCAGCGGGGCAACCTGCGCGATATGCATGATCATCGAATCCCATGCATGCGACGTGCCGTGGCGCAGGGCGTCCGCCGCCTTCCCAAATGGGGAACCCGCGGCCGCGGACCGACTCTTACGTTGTGGCGCCTGCTTGTCGAGTGCAAGAAGCGCTGCGCGCCGATGTAAATTCTACAAACGACAATCGATAACGGGGCACACGTGAACACATCCTCTTTGCCTGATTCGGCGGCGCACCCGCTCGACGATGCGGTTTGGGGTCCGCAGTACGCCATCGCCGCGAATGCGGCGTTGCAGGAACGCCCCACCCGGACCTTGAAGCACGGCGACACCTTTGCCGTATTCGATCAGCGCGGCGACATCGGCGGCGAACCCGGCAACTCCGAAGGCCTGTACCACCGCGATACCCGGATTCTGTCGCAATTCCGGTTGCTGCTCGAGGAAGCGCGGCCGCTGCTTTTGAGTTCCATGACTCAGGATGACAACGCCGAATTCAGCGCCGACCTCAGCAATCCGGATTTGCTGACCGACGGGCGGATTGCCCTGCGCCGCGAACAAGTTCACCTGCACCGGATCAAGTTCGTATGGAGCGCCACCTGCTTCGAGCGCCTGCTGGTACGCAACTTCAGCGACCATCCACTGCGCATCCGCCTGTCGCTGCGGTTTGCGTCGGACTTCGCCGACCTGTTCGAAGTGCGCGGCGAGAAACGCGCCGCCCGCGGCCAGTCGTCCGCGGTCCTGGAAGGCGATCGCGCCGTGCTGCTCGGGTACCTGGGGTTGGACGGGATCGAACGCGCGACCCGCTTGACGTTCGAACCGGCCCCGAAAGCTTTGACCACGGAGCGCGCCGCCTACGATCTGGCGCTGAAGCCGCGCGAAACGCGGCGTATCTTCGTGCGCTACGGCGTTCCCGACAGCGACCCCGCCGCGTGGAGCGGCCGCAGGTTCTATCGGCAGTTGCGCGCCGCCCGCCATGCGCTGCGCGAGTCGAGCGCACGCGCGGCGAGCGTCGACAGCTCCAATTCCGTATTCAATGAAATCGTGCGCCGCTGCGTGTCCGACCTCTACATGCTCGTGACCGACACTCCGCAGGGCCACTATCCCTATGCCGGCACTCCGTGGTTCAGCACCCCCTTCGGGCGCGACGGCATCATCACGGCGCTCATGACATTGTGGGTCGATCCGAGCATCGCGAAGGGCGTGCTCAACTTTCTCGCCGTCACCCAGGCGACGGCCAGCGAGCCGGAACGCGATGCCGAACCCGGCAAGATACTGCACGAGATGCGGCACGGCGAAATGGCCAATCTGCGCGAGGTACCGTTCGGCCGGTACTACGGCAGCGTCGATTCCACGCCTCTGTTCCTGCTGCTGCTCGGTGAATACTTCGTCCGCACCGGCGACCTCGACACGGTGCGCGCGCTGTGGCCGAATGCCGAGGCCGCCTTGCGCTGGATCGACGTCTACGGCGATCGCGACGGCGACGGCTTCGTCGAGTATTACCGGTGCACCAAGGAAGGATTGGCCAATCAGGGCTGGAAGGACTCGCATGATGCCGTCTTTCACAGCGACGGCCGCATGGCGGAAGGGCCGATCGCGCTCTGCGAAGTGCAAGCCTACGTGTACGGCGCCAAGCGGCACGGCGCGCTGCTGGCCGGTGCGCTGGGCCACCACGCGTTGGCCGCCACGCTGCAGGCGCAGGCCGTGGCGCTGCGCCGCCGCTTCGAGGAGGCGTTCTGGTGCGACGATCTGTCGGTGTACGCCCTCGCACTCGACGGCGCCAAGCGGCCCTGTCGCGTGATCTCATCGAACTCGGGGCAGGCGCTGTTCACGGGTATTGCCGCGCCGGAGCGCGCGCAACGCGTTGCGCAGACGCTGCTCTCGCCCTCCGTTTTCAGCGGCTGGGGGATACGCACCGTCGCATCGTCCGCCCCCCGCTACAACCCCATGTCGTATCACAACGGCTCGGTTTGGCCGCACGACAACGGGATGATCGCCATGGGGCTGGCGCGCTACGGCCAGAAACACGCCGCTTGCGAGATCTTCGGCGCGCTGTTCGACGCCGCGTCGTACATGGATCTGCGCCGCTTGCCCGAGCTGTTTTGCGGCTTCACGCGGCGCCAGCGCAATGCACCCACGCAATATCCGGTGGCCTGCTCCCCCCAGGCGTGGGCCAGCGCAACGCCGCTGTGCCTGCTGCAAGCGACGCTCGGACTCGAACTGTTCGACGGCAGCCGCGAGGTGGCCTTTTATCGGCCGGTGCTGCCGGCCTTCATCGACCATCTGCAGCTGCGCAATCTGCGCCTGAGCAGCGGTTCGGTCGACGTCATGCTGCATCGCTACGGCGATGGTGTGGCGGCCACGGTCACGCGCCGCGACGGCGACGTGAGTGTCGTGGTGCGGCACTAGCTATAGGAGCGTTGCACGGCTCACGCGCGGCGCCGCGCCGGCGGCTTCGGCGCGGCGTCGGGAGGGGGCGGCGCCACCCGGCCCCCGGGCAATACCGGTGTTTGCGCCCCCGATGGGACGCCCGACGGCCCCTCGCTTGAATTGTCGCCGCGCCGCGCGTGATCGGCCTCTCTGACGGGCCGGGTCTCCGACATGGCCCACGCCGTGAGCACGGCCAGCGCGCCGATGCCGAGCAACGCGAAGAATGCCAGCCGCATGCCGAAATGATCCGCTATCCACCCGGCCGCGGGCGTGCTCAAGGTGCCGCCGATGCCGATGCCGAAACCCACTGCGCCCAGGGCCAGATTGAAATGCCCCGACTCGCCCGCGACATCGCTGACGATCAAGGGCACCATGATTCCGAAGCACGCGCCGGCGATGCCGTCGAAGACCTGCGCGGCCACCACCAGCGTTGGATTTTGCGTCACGGCGAACACCAGGCAGCGCAGCGGCAGCATGCTGAAGCCCACCATCAGCACGATGCGCCGGCCGTAGCGCTCCGCAAACCGCCCCACCGACGGCGAGGCCAATGCGACGATGATCTGCGGCAGCACGATGCACGCCGCGATCAGCAAACTCGGGTTCGAGCCCTGCGCCGTCAAGGTTCCGCTCACCAGCATCAGCGCGGGCGCGTTCGCGAACGTGAAGAACATGGCGCACACGCAAAACATCAGCAGCCGCCGGTCGGCCAGCACGCGCAATTGCTGCGCGCGGCTCTCCCCCGGTTTTCGCGGCGCAGGCCGCAACTCGGCCCCGGCGACCGCCGAGCGCCGCAGCGGCAGCAGCGCGAACAGCGCCGGCAGCGTGAGCGCCGCGGTCAGGTAGAACACCGACCGCTCGGACACGTACTGGCCGCACGCGCCCATCAACGCGGCGCCCAAGCCGTTGCCGATCGCCGCATAGCGGGCGTTGCGCCCCAGCCGCAATCCCATGCCGAAGCGGCCCGCGATCACCAAACTCATCGCGGCAATCGCGGGCCCCAGCGTGCAGCTCGAGACGCCGTGCAGGATTTCCGCCAGATATACGAACAGCGGTATCGGATGAATGGCGAACATCAGCGCACTGATCGTGAACACCACGACGCTGAACGCCGCCACCCGGGTCTTGTTCGGCATGAGATCCACGAGCGCGCCCGCCGGCACCTGGCTTGCCATCGAACTGACCGTCCCGATGCTGAGCGCCAAGCCGATGGACGTTTGCGTCCAGCTTTGGCTGCTGAGATAGACGGCGATGAACGGCCCAAAGCCGGTTTGGATGTTCGCGACGAAGAGGTTGAACCAATCCAGGCCGCGACCGGCGGCCGCCGCCGTCAGGTGCGCCGAGTCTTGCGTTTCGCCCATTGCAGGCATTCATTCACTTCTTATCGTCGGCAGGAACCGCCGGCTCCGTCAAGGTCTGCGGTCGCGACGTATTCTTGTACTCGGGCGCGGTCTTCAATTTGTCCAGACCGACACTCAGCAGCAACGGCAGATCCCCTTTGCCGGGATCGAAGTGCAGCAGCGGCCAATCCACGGCAATGCGCCGATCGCCCACGCCCAGGAACCCGCCGAAGTCGACGATGGCGATGCGCACGCGGCCGCCGGCATCGGCCAGCACGTCGACGACGCGTCCCAGGTCCTCGCCCTTCGGCCCGCGCACCCGCTTGCCGAGGATGGACATCACCGGTACCGGCACCGGCCTGACCTGTGCGTCGACCTCCCCGTCGGGCGACATTCCCGCGGACGCCGGTTCCCCGGGTTGCGGCGGCGGCGCCTCGTTGTGCGCCGGTTTGGGTTTTGCCTTGATCTTCGGTTTCGGATTGCTCTCGGGGGGCACACAGGGCGCAGCGCCCGCAGCGGCGCCGGCCGGCGGCGGGCTCTGGCTGGTGAGCGGCGGGTTCTCGCTGGAGGCCGGCGGCGGATTCGGCTCGGGCGGCGGTGGATTCGTCTCGGCCGGTGGCGGACTCTCCGCCTCAGGCGCTGGCGCTGGCGCGGGAGCAGGTGCGGGTGGAGCCGGCCGAATGCTGCTGCAGGCCGCCAGCGCCGCCGCCATCATCACCGCAGCCCTCCCGCGAATTGTGTTCATAGCACCCGCTCCGCGCCCGCTCTGGCCGCCTGGCGACCGTACATCCGGCTGTAGACTCCGGTGGCTTGCAGCAGCCCGCGCGGCGGCCCATCCTCGACGATGCGCCCACGATCGATCACCACGATGCGATCGAACGCATCGAGCGTCGACAGGCGGTGCGCGATCGCGATCACCGTGCGGCCCTTGAACAGCCGCGCCAGCGCCTCCTGAATCGACTGCTCGGATTCGGTGTCGAGAGAGGAGGTGGCCTCGTCCAGCAGCACGATGGGCGCATCCATGAGAAACGCCCGGGCTATCGCCAGGCGCTGGCGCTGACCGCCGGAGAGCTTCATGCCGCGCTCGCCCACCAAGGTATCGAAGCCATCGGGCAAGCGAGCGATGAACTCCGTGCACTTCGCCGCCTCGACCGCGCGGAAGACCTGGTCGTCGCTGGCCTCGGGGCGCCCGTAGCGCAGGTTCTCCAGCAAGGAGCGGTGGAACAGCGAAATGTCCTGGTGCACGATGGCGATCGAACTGCGCAGGCTCTCCTGCGTCACACCGGCAATGTTCTGGCCGTCGATCAAGACTTCGCCGGTGTCCGGATCGTAGAGGCGCTGCAGCAGCGCGATGATGGTGGACTTGCCGGCGCCGGAGCGGCCGACCAAGCCGATCTTTTGCCCGCCCGGCACCTCCAATACGAAATTCCTGAGCACGTTCTGCTGGTTCGGATAACTGAAGTTCACGTTGCGGAAGCTGATCTGTCCGCCGCCGATCACGAGCGGCTGCGCGTGCACCGTGTCCTTCATCTCGTGCGGCAGGCCGAGCACCTGCACCGCTTCGTCCAACTTGGCGAACTGCTGCACCATTTCCACCAGGGCCATGGCGAAATCGCGCGAGGCGTGCAGCACCGTGAACCCGAGCGTGGTGGTCAGCACCACGTCGCCCGTCGAAATCTCATGGCGGCGCCATAACTCGACGGACCAGACCAGCACGCCCGCGGTCACGCCGAACACCGTCACCGCATGGAACAGGCGCAGCCGCTCGAGCGAGCGCAGACTGGCGCGCTGCGCCTGCATCTCGTCCTCGATCTTCACAGAGAGACGATGTTGCTCGCGGCGCGCGGCGCCGAATGCGCGCACCAGGCCGATGTTGCTCACGATGTCGGTAAGATCGCCGGTCACGTGCGCGGCGTGGCCGGCGAAGCTGCGATGCAGCTCGCGCCCCTGCGAGGCCAGCCAACCGATGGTCGCGCCCAGGGCCGCGATCACCACCAGCAACACCGCGGTCAACCGCCAGTTGATCGTGCCCAGCACGGCAATGCTGCCGATCACCGCGGCTCCGGGCGGAATCGTGGTCCACATCAGCGAGTTCTCGATAAGCCACGCGGCGTTGGCCGCGGCCGTGATCCGGCCGGCCAATGCGCCCGGAAAGCGCTCGACGAAATACCGCGTCCCCTGCCCCGACAGGTGATCGAAGAGATCGAGCCGCATGTCCCCGCCCACCGCGACGAAGGCGTGCGTGGACGCCCAGCCGGCGAGGCGCCACAACAGGTTGTCGCCGGCAACCAGCGCCAGCAGGATTCCGACCGCACCCCACAGGATGCGCGAGGCCGGATCATGGACGCCGAGGACGTCCACCAGGTGCTTGACCGCGTACTGCGAGCCGACCGCACATCCCACCGCGGCCAGGACCGCGATCAGCACGACGACGTGGCTGAATAGGCGCCGCCGCACGTACCGTGCGAGAAAGCTGATCGCGCCTCTGGAGACATAGGGTGACAAGGCCATGAGCTTCGCTGCGCCTGATCGGGGTGACAACACTATTCTTGGGCAACCGATAACCTCGACAGGCGGGATAAAGCTGTGAGTCTGTGTCAGCATTCGCTGACAGAAGTCGCTGCGAGGCTCCATGAAATCCCGGCTCACCTGGTTCGTCGCCGCCGCCATGCTCACCGGCCCGCTGTTCGGGCTGTTGCTGCACGCGTGGCTGGGTGCGGGGGACGCGGCGGACTCCGCCGCCGCCGCTCTCTCGCTGGTCACCACCAGCTTCCTGCACCTCATCAAAATGATCATCGCGCCGTTGGTGTTCTCCACGCTCACCGTCGGCGTCGCACGCATGGAGGGCACCGCCTCGATCGCGCGGGTGGGCGCCAAGACCCTGGGCTGGTTCGTGTTTGCATCGCTGATTTCCATGACCATCGGCATCTTCATGGTGCAGCTGTTCAAGCCGGGCGTGGGGTTGCCGGCTCCGCACGCCGCCGCCGCCATCCCGGCAGCCGCGCCGCCGACTCTCAAGGACATGCTCGATCACATCATCCCGAGTTCCATCGTGCAGGCGATGGCGGCCAACGAAATACTGCAGATCGTGGTGTTCTCCATCTTGTTCGGACTGGCGGCGTCCGCCTTGGGCAGCCGTGTCGCCGGACTGATCGACGCCATCGACCAGATCTCCGTCGTGATCCTGAAACTCACCGGCTATGTCATGACGCTGGCCCCCGTCGCGGTGTTCGCCGCGCTGGCGGCCACCGTCCTCTCGCAAGGCATCGGGGTGCTGCTGGTGTATGCCAAGTTCATCGGCAGCTTCTACCTCGCGCTGCTCATGCTGTGGGGCTTCCTCGCGTTTGCCGTGTTTGCGAGCCTGGGCCGGCGCGTGTGGGAGCTGTTGGCCGCCATCCGCTCACCGGTGCTCATCGCATTTTCGACGGCGAGTTCGGAGGCGGCCTATCCCCGCACGTTGGAGCGCTTGGAACAGTTCGGCATCAGCCCGCGCATCGCGGCCTTCGTGCTGCCGCTGGGCTATTCGTTCAATCTGGACGGTTCGACGATGTACTGCGCGTTCGCCGTGCTGTTCATCGCGCAAATCTTTCACATCGATATGCCGCTGCATCAACAAGTCGCGATGCTGCTCATCTTGATGGTGCTCAGCAAGGGGATCGCCGGGGTACCGCGCGCCTCGCTCATGGTGATCGCATCCACCCTGACCTACTTCGGCTTGCCGGAACAAGGGCTGGTGCTGATCGTGGCGGTCGATCATCTGCTCGACATGGGCAGAAGCGCCACCAACGTCGTCGGCAACGCCGTGGCGTCCACGTTGGTGGCGAAGTGGGAGAACGAGCTGCGCCCGGCCGAAGCGCCGGGTTAGGGGTTGCCGGGGTAACTCGGAATGATGCCGGGCACGACGAATTGCTGGATGACGACGATCACGACCAGGATCAGGGTCAGCACCACGCTGTGCAGGAACGTGCGCGCGAGGATGGCGCCTTCCTGGCCCTTGAGGTGGGTGACCGACACGCCGGTAGCGATGTTCTGCGGGGAGATCATCTTGCCGAGAACCCCGCCCGATGAGTTGGTGGCCGCGAACAGCAGCGGATTGAGGTGCAGTTGCCGCGCCGCGACCACTTGCAGATTGCCGAACAACGCGTTGCCCGAGGTATCGCTGCCGGACAGGAATACGGCGACCCAGCCGAGGAAAGGCGACAGCAGGATGAAGGCGTAGCCGCTCGACGCGACGGCGAGCCCGAGCGTATAGGCCAGACCCGAGTAATTCATGACGTAAGCGAGCGCGACCACGAGCATGACGGTTACCACGGCCACCCAAATTTGCGCGATGGTGCGCGCCATGCAGCGCAACACCCCGGGCACCGGCAATCGAACCACCAGCGCCGTGATGAGCGCGGCGATCAGAATGGCCGTTCCCGTGCCGAGCGGCTGGAATGCCCAGACCGCGGCGTAGGGCTTGTCGTGGTACAGCGTGATGGCCACGGCCTTGTCCAGACCGGGCCACGGAATGTTCATTTGCCCCTTGGCGGCCACCTTGAACGTGCTCCACAGAATCACCGTCGCCGACACGAGCACCCACGGCAGCCATCCCTGCCACGCACCCACCTTGCGCGCGGCCGAATCGGCCGCGGCGAGCGGCGAGCGGGCGATCTTGAATTCGGGCGCCTCCGCCGGCCGCCACGCCTGCAGAAAGATCACCGTGACGATCAGGGAGCCGAGCGCCGCCAGCACGTCGGTGAGCGTGTAGTCGATGTAGTTCGATGCCACGAACTGGACCGCGCCGAAGCTGAGGCCGGCGACCGCCAACACCGGCCATAGGGCGCGGATCGATCGCCAGCCGCCGTACAACGCCATCACGTAGAACGGCAGGAACGTGGCCATGATGGGCAGCTGCCGGCCGATCATCGCGGCCAGCGCGGGCGCAGGCAGCCCCGTGACCGCGCCCAGGACCGTGATCGGCGCGCCGAGCGCGCCGAATGCCACCGGAGTGGTATTGAATATCAACACGAACACCAGGGCGTCGAGCGCGGAGAATCCCATCGCGATGAGCAGCGAGGCGGTGATCGCCACCGGTGCGCCGAATCCGGCGATCCCCTCGAGCAGCGCGCCGAAGCAAAAACCGATGACGACGAGTATCACCCGCCGGTCATTCGGCAGGTGAGCGATCACCCAGTCGCGAAATGCGTCGAAGCGGCCCGACGCCACCGCGATGTTGTAGAGGAACAGCGCGTTGATGACGATCCACATCACCGGCCAGAGCGCGAACACCGCGCCGTTGACCGCCGCGGAGAGCGCCAGCCGTGCCGGCATCCCCCATAGGGTGACGGCGATCAGGAACGCGACCACCAGGCCGGACAGGGCCGCTTGCCATGCCGGCCGTTTGAGAATTCCGAGCAGCACCAGCACGCTGATGATCGGCAACAGCGCCACACAGAACGACAGCGCCAAGCTGTCACCCACCGGAGTCAGCAATTGGTGAAACATATCTTCCTTAATGTCAGATCTGCGCCTGTTTTAAGCTGCCGCCCCGTGGTGGCTCCCGACGTCGCGTCCCCATCCGTTATCGCATAGTCTATGATGAGATTCCACCCCGTGTCTCCATGGATTCCGCGACGGTTGCGGCCGCGCATCCGGGCTCAGTGCTTGCGGCAAACCACCAGAATCTCGTCGACCTCGCCGGTGGCGATGATACCGGCGCGAATATCCAATTTTTTTTGAAACCGCAGCCCCAGCGGCATGAAGACGCGGTTGTACCAGCTCAAGGCGCGTTCGCGCTGGTGGGTCAGCCACCATATTCCGAGATCGAGCAGCCACGAGGATTTCGGCTGCATGCCGAAGGCGGCGCTGCGCTCCACCAGCAGACGGTGTTCCGCCAGTTTCCTCCACAGCCGTTCGGGCTCGTAGCGGCGGCGATGGCCGACGAAGTCGTCGAACGCGGTCCAGCGCTCCGGATGCAGGGGCACCGACAGCAGCAGCACCGCTCCGACCTTGGCCACCCGCGAAATTTCGGACAGCGCCCCGTCCTCGTCGTCGACGTGTTCCACGATGTCGAGCGCGCACACCAGGTCGAAGCTGTCGCTCGCGAACGGCAGGGCGGTGACCAGGCTCAAGGTCACCGAGGCGCCGCGCTGATGCAGCTTGGTGAGCGCCGGCCCGCTGACGTCGACGAATTGTGTGTCCTCGAGCGGCAACCTGGGCCGCAGGCCCGGCGCCACCTCGAGCCGCGCCGCGCCCCGGGCCAGCAGCGACTGCACCAGCGGCCAGGTGTTGAACCGCTGCGGGTCGACCAGGCGCGCACCCGCCCACAGCGAGTCGTAATACGCGCGATTGGCCTCGAGCAGTTCACCCGCGCTGCGCACCCGGGGACCCGCCGGCGGCGCCATTCAGATCGCCAGCCGGCGGATATAGTCGTTGCGCTTCTTGACCGCCCTCGGCGAGGTGCCGTCGAGCGCATCGGGCTCGGTGGCCGCCAATAGATCCTGGATGACGCGGGCCAAATGATCGCGCATGGCGTTGCGGGCGGCCCTGGGGTCGTGCTTGCCCAACGCGACCAGAATGCGCCGATGCTCGCTCACGCGCGGCTGCACGCCGACGCGGCGCGCCCGCTCGAGCATGTAGACGCAGAGCGGGGATTTGTGCCGCATGTCGAGCAGCGATTCGATGACTTGGGCGATGGCCGAGTTGCGGGTGGCGCGGGCGATGGCGACGTGAAACCGTCGATCCGCGGTCCAGTCCTGCGCGTTGCGCGCGTTCTCGTCGGCCATCTCGCCGACGATGACCCGCAGTTCCTCCAAACATTCCTCGGTGATGATCGTCGCCGCCAGGGCCGCCGCTTCGCCTTCGAACAACCGGCGTGCTTCCGTCAACTCGAATGCCCCGATATCCAGATCCCCCGCGCTCTCCTGGGCCGGCAGCTGCCCGCTCACGTAGATGCCCGAGCCATGGCGGGCTTCGGCAAATCCGCGAATCTCGAGGGCGATCATCGCCTCGCGTATCGTGGGGCGGCTCACCTTGAACGCCGCGGCCAGGTCGCGCTCCGACGGCAGCCGCTCGCCAGGCTTGTATTTGCCGGAAGCGATGCAAGCCATGATCGTGCTCGCGACCTGCTGGTAGAGCTTGCGTGTGTCGGGCAAGAGCGTCATTGGGGCGAATCTTGACCGCTTCCCATTCGGATGGCAACGTGGGCTTGATCGCGTTCCTGCCCATACTTTGCGAGAATTGCGTCATGCACAGGCGCAGACTCGAGGCACGGCTCGACACAAGTTTGGAATCGTTGTTGGAATGCGCGCCTCGCGGCGGCGACGTATTGGCAACCCTGGTGGCGACGGCCGGCTCCACTTACCGCAAGCCGGGTGCGCGCATGCTCATCATGGCGGACGGCAGCTTTTGCGGTTTGCTGAGCGGCGGTTGTCTCGAGGCGGACCTCAATGTGCACGCCAGGGAGGTCCAGGGCAGCGGCAGGCCGCGGATCGTCGAGTACGACATGCGCGGTCCCGACGATATCCTGTTCGGCATCGGCGCCGGTTGCGAAGGGGCCATGCGCGTGCTGCTCGAGCCCGCGGGACCGGGTACCCTGGCCGCATCCGCGCTGGCCGACGCCGGCCGGGCGACCCGATCGGGTCGAGCGACCTCGCTGGTGGCGGTGCACGATTCGGCGGACCTCGCGCTCGGCACGTACGATGTGGCCGCGCTGTCCTCGCTGGCGCTGCCCGGCATGGCATCCGCGCTGCTGCACGCCGCGCGGCTCGCGGTCGAAGCGGCCGAATCGCGCGACCTCATGTTCGAAGCGGACGGGCGCCGCGGCCGCGCCCTCGTGCAGTTTCTTGCGCCGCCGCCGCACCTGCTGATCTGCGGCGCCGGCCCCGATGCCGAACCGCTGGCCGGCGCCGCGCTCGGCCTGGGTTGGCGCGTGTCCGTGGTGGATCATCGGCCGGCGTACGCCGTCGCCCGGCGTTTTCCGGGGGCGGACGTTCGGCGTGCGGACGCGCGCGACTTGGCCTCCACGGTGTCCCTCGGGGAATGCCACGCTGCGGTCGTGATGAGCCATCACCTGCCCTCCGATGTCGCGTACCTGCGGGCGCTGGCCGATGCGGGAGTGCCGGACTACGTCGGACTGCTCGGGCCCGCCGCGCGCCGCCAGCGCATCGCGCAGGAGTTGGGCGAGGCCATGCACAAGCTGCTGGCGCGCATTCGCGGCCCGGTCGGCATCGACATCGGGGCGGTCACGCCGGAAGGGATCGCGCTCGCCATTGTCAGCGAAATTCACGCCTCGCTTGCAGGGCGCTGACGCGTCGCTCAATTTTTCACCGTTGACTCGAAATTCGTTCTCAGGTGCTCGATCCGTGCCGGTAGCGTAGAATCCGCCGTTCACGGGCTGGTGGCCGCATTACAACAATAACGATTGGACTCTTAGCGAGGCATGTCCTCGGGTTTCGTTCACGCGGAAGCAGGGAGATAGCATGATCAAGTTTCTCAAGTCCGCAGGCGTGTCGCTTGCGGTCATCTTAATCGCGGCATGTGGATCCAGTTCCCAGACCTCGGTGGTCTCCACGTCCACCGCGCCGGGCACCCTCGCGGTGGATCCCCCGTTTCGGATCGCATCGCTCGATGCCGCCACGTTGGCGGCCGATCTCGGAGCGAGCGCGTCGGGCGCGCAATTATTGACGCTCACCGGAGCACCCGCGTGCGGCGTGGACTTCTACTACATCAAGTTCTGGACGCTGGGCGGCGCGGGCGAAACCACCGAATCGTCCGGCGCGCTCATGGTACCCACCGGCGGCACCGGCTGCACCGGTCCGCGGCCCATCGTGCTGTATGCGCACGGCACGAACACCAACAAGGCGCTGAACATCGCCAACATCACCGACCCCACGAATACCGAGGGAGCGCTGATCGCCGCCATGTTCGCCGCTCAAGGGTACATCGTGGTCGCGCCCAACTACGCCGGCTACGACATCTCCACGCTCGGCTACCATCCGTTCTTGAACGCGGCCCAGCAATCCGGGGAAATGATGAACATCCTGAGCGCCGCGCGCACCGCGCTCCCCAATACCTTGAGCGCCGCCACCAGCGACAGCGGCAAGTTGTTCCTCACCGGCTACTCGGAAGGCGGACACGTGGCCATGGCGACGCAGCGCGCGCTGCAGGCGGCGGGCACGCCCGCCACGGCGGCGGCGCCGCTGTCGGGGCCCTACGCGCTCGAGGCGTTCGGCGATGCGATCTTCTTCGGCAGCGTCGACCTGGGCGCGACCGTGTTTGCGCCGCTGCTGACCACGAGCTACCAAAAGGCCTACGGCAATATCTACAGCGCGACCACGGATATCTATTCGGCCACTTACGCGACGGGCATAGAGACGCTGCTGCCGAGCTTGACGCCCATCGACACCATTTTCTCGGAAGGGTTGCTGCCGGAGACCGCCTTGTTCGACAGCACGACGCCGGTCGTGGACATCCCCGGAGAAGCGGCGCTGTCCGCGGCGCTCACCGTGGCGCTTGCCGTGCCCAGCAATGCGGCGAATCCCGACACTCCGCTGTTCGACGCCGGCTTCGGCTCGTCGTATCTCATCCTCAACGATTATCGGGTGAGCTACGCGGTGGATGCGGCCACGAATCCGGACGGCGCCTTGCCCACACCGAAGGCGGGCGTACCGCTCGCGGCCGCAGCGCCGACGCAAACCTTTCGCCTGGCGCTCTATAAGAACGACCTGCGCAACGGTGCCTGGGCGCCCACATCGCCCACCCTGCTGTGCGGCGGCGACCAGGATCCCACCGTATTCTTCAGCGTGAACACCGGGACCATGGAGGCATTCTGGAGCGCCCTGCCGGCGGGGTTGGTTACCGTGCTGGATGTGAACGGGACCCCGTCGGGTCCGTTCGCACTCATTCAGGGCGGCTTCATCGAGAGCCAGGCGCAGCTTCTCGAGTACTACCAGTCCGCGGCCGGCGGCAGTCTGTCCCTCGCGGCAGCCGAGGAACAGGTGGTGGAGAATTATCACACGAACGTTGCCCCGTTCTGTGCGCTGGCAGCCCGCTCGTTCTTCAGCCAATTTTAGGGGGAATCATGATCACCAACAATAAAGCGCTGCTTGCAGCTGCCGCGATCGCCGCCGCGCTCTGCGCCGTTCCGGCCTTCGCGGACGACGGCGCCGTCTACAGCAACACGTTTCGGCTGGGCTCCGAGAGCGTGTTTTATCACACGAATGCGGACGACATTTCGGGCCCCTACGTGCCCGCCGGAGTCAACATCAAAGCGGAAAATCTGGAGACGCTCTACGCCGCCTACGTGCGCCGGCTCTCCTCGTCCTTCGACATTGAACTCGCGGCGGGCTATCCGCCGCTCGCGAAGGTCGATGGCAAGGGGCCGGCGACGGTGGGCTCCGTGCCGTACAACGGCCAGACCGTATCCTCGGCGCGATGGATCTCGCCGACGCTCTTCCTGGACTACAAATTCCTCGGTGAGACCTCGAAATGGGGTCCCTATATCGGCGTCGGCGTGAACTACACGACGTTCTATGACCGCGACGCGACTGTGCTGGGTAACGAGGCGTTCGGCGGCCCGACGAAACTCTCGCTGAGTTCCTCTGTGGGGCCGGCCGGCACGGTCGGTTTCACCTACCGTGTGTCGGGTCATTGGCAATTCGACGCCTCCTATTCGATTGCGCGGGTCAATACCAATCTGGTAGCCGACACCGCGGGCGTCATTCGCACCACGCACATCGAGTTCGGGCCGCAGGTTCTCGTCATAGCCGGCGGTTATTCGTTCTGACGCGCGCCTGGAGGGGCCTGGCACCTCGACGCAGCGCTCCGCCGGCGGCCGGGACCCGCGCAAACCGTGCGCGGCGGCCGGGCGGCGCCTTGCCGATTGGCGGATAATCGGCGACATTGCATTGCCGTGCGTTGCTCGGTGAGGTTTGCGCAGTGAACCTGGCTTATGTCTAATACCGACACGCCCACGTATCGGTCCGGGTCGATGTCCGTACCCGCGGACGGCGGTTCATCGACGCC
>JBEKYO010000049.1:0-27713 GCA_049510875.1 Steroidobacteraceae bacterium | reverse complement strand
GGACTGCATGTCGTCGAGGCTGGTCTGCATCAATATCGGCACATGCCGGCTCTCGGGCAGCGCCCGCAGCGCGCTGCAGACATCGAACCCGCTCATGCCCGGCATGACCACGTCGAGGATGACGCAATCGACCGGCCGCGCGTGAAATTCATCCAGGGCGCTCCGTCCGTCCGCCGCCGTGGCCACCCGGAAGCCCACCATTTCCAGCGCGGTCCCGATCAGCAGGCGCGCCCCCGGGTCGTCGTCGACGACCAGCACCGCGGCCGCGTTCATGGTGAATTCCTGCGTTTTCATCCGACCCTCATGCCATGCAGGCGTGCGGCCGCGCCGGGACTACGCGGCATCGGCCGTCCGCTCGCGCGTGAGCGCCGTGCAAAATTCGTGATGCTCCCTGCGGATTCGCAGCGTGAGCGCGCCCGCGCCGGCGATCCCGCCGCTGCGCAACAGCGCCTCGCACTCCTTGGCCGCGGCGACCAAGCGGGCGCCGCCGAGATTCGCGGTGCTCGACCGCAGCGTGTGCAGTGCGTCCGCGAGCACCGACGGCTGCAGGTTGGCGGCGGCGGCCTCGACGGCCGCGAGCAACCCGGGCGAGTGTTCCAGGTACAGGTCGATCAAGGAGTTCAAAAGCGCCGGACGGGCCAGCGCCGCGATATTGCGCAGCACGCCGACGTCGACCAGCGGCGCCCTCGACAGGTCGGTCCGTTCGGCCTGCACAAGATTCGCACGCGCGCCAAGCCAGCGCTTGAGCACCGCGGCCAATTGCTGCTGGGTGAACGGTTTGCTCAGGAAATCGTCCATGCCCGACGCGAGACATCGTTCCCGATCCCCGTCCATGGCGTTCGCGGTGAGCGCGACGATGGGAATGCGCGGCTTCAAGGAGCCCTTCTCGCGGCGCCTGATCTCGGCGGTTGCGGTCAGCCCGTCCATGACGGGCATCTGACAATCCATCAATATGGCGTCGTACTCCGCAGCGCTCATCGCCTCGATGGCCATCCAACCGTTGCCGACCGCATGCGTGCTGCAGCTCAAGCTCTCCAGCATGCCGACCGCCACTTCCTGGTTCACCGGGTTATCTTCGACCAACAAGATGCGCGGCCCCGGGGCGCGCGGCTCCGCCGCCGCGGCTGCTCCCGCGGCCGGCTCGTCGGCCGCGGCTTCGGACGCCGAGGCCATGGCGCGGCTCAGACAAGTGAACAGCTGCGCCTGCCGCACCGGCTTGGCCAACACCGCGTTGAACAGCATCGCGCAGTCCAAGGCGTCGTCGTTGCCGTCCTCCGAACTCAACATGATGAGCCGCAGTCCGTTGAGGAGCGGGTTCTGGCGGGCGATCCTCGCCACTTCGATGCCGCCCATTCCCGGCATGCGGTCGTCCACCAGAGCCACCTCGAAGCGCGGCGAGTCTCGCGCGGTCAACGACGCCAGCGCGGCTTCGCCGCTGTCAACCGCAACGACGTTCAGACCCCAGGACGTCAAGTGCTGCTGCAGGATCTCGCGGCTGTTCGCGTTGTCGTCGGCCACCAGCGCCCGTATGCCCGCCAGATTCAAGCGCGGCAGCTGCGCCGCCGCGCCGGCGGCGGCGCCGTGGCCGGCTATCGTCTCGAGCGGCAGTTCGAACCAGAAAGTCGAACCGCCGCCGACCGTGCTGTTCACGCCGATCTCGCCGTCCATCAAGCCCACCAGCTGCTCGCAGATGGCCAGACCCAGGCCCGTGCCTCCGTACTTGCGCGTGGTGAACGTGTCGGCCTGGCTGAAGGCGTTGAATATGTGGACCTTGGCGTCCTCGGGTATGCCGACTCCGGTGTCCGTCACCTCGAAGCGCATCCGCCCGCCCGCGCGCTCGGCCCTCACGCGCACCACCACTTCCCCGGTCTCCGTGAATTTGATGGCGTTGCCCACCAGATTGATGAGCACCTGCCGCAGGCGCATCGGATCGCCGCGCACCCAGATCGGGACCTCGGGCTCGATGACGCATACCAGCTCGAGCCCCTTCGAATGTGCGCGGGCGGCCAGCAGTTCGACGGTCTCCTCGGCCGCTTCGCGCAAAGCGAAGTCGATCCGCTCGAGATCGAGCTTGCCGGCCTCGATTTTCGAGAAGTCCAAGATGTCGTTGATGATCTCCAGGAGCGCCTCGGCGGACCGCGAGATGGTTTCCGAGAGCCGCCGCTGCCGCGGCGTCAGTTCCGTGCCGCCGAGCAGCTCCGACATGCCCATGACGCCGTTCATGGGGGTGCGAATTTCGTGGCTCATGCGGGCGAGGAACTCGCTTTTCGCGCGGCTCGCCCTTTCGGCGGCATCCTTCGCCAGGTTCGCCTCGTCGATCGCCCGGCGCAATTCCCGGTTGGCATTGCCGAGGTTGACCGTGCGCTCCGCAACCTGCTGTTCGAGGAACTCCCGATACCGCTCCAAACGCGAATCCCGATGCCGTATCTGAGCGAGCATCTGATTGAATCCGTCGATCAGCGAGCCGATCTCATCCTGCGAACTGCGGTCCACACGCAGGCTGTAATCCTCCTCCGACGACACTCGCTTCATGGTGTGCGCAAGATTCACGATGGGTCCGGAGATCTGCTGCTGCAGGAGCGCGGCCAGCCAATACGAGATTCCGACCGCAGCCGCCACGGCCGCGAGAATGATAAACAGGTAACCGGGCCAATCCGGATAGAGCGCGTCGAGAGTGACGACGATGTGGATGTATCCGAGAACCTTGCCGTTCTGCACGACCGGCGCCGTGACGTGCAGATGGCCGGCGCGCGCAAACAGTCTGGGGCGGGCGGGGTCCAGAGGCAAGGCGCCGCCCGCGTCCGATATGGGGCCGCTCTGGGCTTGTTGGTACGTGGCCAGCCGTTTGCCGTCGGGTCGGAATATCTCCGCGGCGCGCACCATCGGCTCGTCCCGAAACACATCCAGGGCCTTCTCGGCGGACGCCCGGTCCCCGGCCGTGGCCTGTGCGATGACGCTCGGCCCGATCACCCGGGCGGCGCGCGACGCCCGGCGCAGCATATCCTCCCGTAGATGCAGCAAATTGGTTGCGATGTGCATGGCCAAGGCGATGCCGAAGGCGACCGTCGCCGGCACCATGATGACGACGCGCAATTTGCGCTCGATGGGGAGGTCCGCAAACCAACGAAACAATAGCCCTCCCTCGTTAGGCACGAATTTACGGAATTTCCGGCTCAGCCATCCATGTCGGCGTTGTAGTGGAAATCTAGTGGATTCGAACGTGACGCGAATCACGTTGCTCCCAAAGCCGGGGAATCCCGCTGAGGTTATGTTCGATCGAGAGCCGCGCAGGCTCTGGCGATCATCAAGCGCGCCCGGGGCCACTCGAAGGCCGGCCCCGGGTCGGTCTTGCGGCCGGGTGAAATATCGCTGTGGCCGACCAGCCGGTCCGTGGACAGCCGCGGATACGCCGCACAGAGCGCGGCGACCACTTTGGCGAGCGCCTGATACTGGGCGCGCTCGTAGGCCAGCGTGTCGGTGCCCTCGAGTTCGATGCCCACCGAGAAATCATTGCAGGCCGCGCGGCCCTCGAAGCTCGACTCTCCGGCGTGCCACGCTCGCTCCGTGAATTTGACGTATTGCGTGACGGCACCGGTCCGTTGGATGGCCACGTGCGACGACACGCGCAGCGCCGCCACTTGCTCAAAGTAGGGATGAGCGCCGGCAGGCAGCGTGTTGGTGAACAGGCGCTCTATCCAGGGACCGCCGAACTCGCCGGGGGGCAGGCTGATCCCGTGCACCACGATGAGATCCGCCTCCACGCCTGGCGGCCTCGCATCGCAATTCGGCGAGGCGATCTGCGCGACGCCGCGCATCAGTCCGCTCTCGGGGTCTACCTCCAAATCCTTTCTCCCATCGGCAATGCTGACCATAGCATATGCGACAATCCCGGCCCATGAACGACCCCGATGGACCGACTGGCGATTCGGCGGCACTGGCCGCGCGCGACCTCTCCGTGTTGTGGCACCCATGCACGCAGATGAAGGACCACGAAACCCTGCCGCTGATCGCGATCAGGCGCGGCGAGGGTGCGTGGCTGGAGGACTTCGACGGGAAGCGTTATCTCGACGCGGTCAGTTCCTGGTGGGTGAACCTGTTTGGCCACGCCAATCCGCGCATCAACGCCGCTGTGCGCGATCAGCTGAATCGGCTCGAGCACGTGATCTTCGCCGGATTCACGCACGAGCCCGCGGTTCGCTTGGCGGAACGGCTGGTGGCCCTGACGCCCACCGGCCTCAACCGCTGCTTCTTCGCGGACAACGGCTCCGCCGCGGTCGAAGTCGCGATCAAGATGAGCTTTCACTACTGGCGAAACCGCGGCCAGCCGCGCAAGACCCGCTTCATTACGCTCGCCAACAGCTACCACGGCGAGACGCTGGGCGCTCTGGCCGTGGGCAATGTCGAGCTCTACAAATCCCTGTACAAGCCGCTGTTGATGGAGGTGCTCACGGCGCCGTCGCCCGACTGCTATTTCCGGGACGCGGGCGAATCCTGGGAGCAGTATTCCGCGCGGCAGATCGATCATATGGAACGCATGCTCGCCAGCCACGCCGGCGAGGTCGCCGCCGTGATCGTGGAGCCGCTGGTGCAATGCGCCGGCGGCATGCGCATGTATCACCCTGTGTACCTGACGCGGCTGCGCGACGCGTGCCGCCGCCACGAGGTCCATTTGATCGCCGATGAAATCGCCGTCGGATTCGGCCGCACCGGCACGCTGTTCGCCTGCGAACAGGCGGGGATCACGCCGGATTTTCTGTGCCTGTCGAAGGGATTGACCGGCGGCTATCTGCCGCTCTCGGTGGTCCTGGCCACGGACGACGTCTACGATGCGTTCTATGACGACTACGCCAAGCTGACCGCGTTCCTGCACTCGCACAGCTACACCGGCAATCCCCTCGCGTGCGCGGCGGCGCTTGCAACTCTCGACATCTTCGCCACGGACAACACCATCGAATGCAATCGCGCCAAGGCGGCCTATCTCGGTCTCCGGGCGCGCGAACTCGAGGCACATGCGCATGTCACCGAGGTTCGGCAGTGCGGCATGATCGTCGCCGTCGAGTTTGCGCAAGACCGGCGCACGCGCGAGCCCTATCCGTGGGCGGAGCGCCGCGGCCAGAGGATTTACCGGCATGCCCTGGACCGGGGCGTGCTGCTGCGCCCGATCGGGAACGTCGTGTATTTCATGCCGCCCTATACCGTCAATGAAGCCGAAATGGATTTGATGGTGCGGGTCGCGGCCGAGGGCATCGAGCTCGCGACATGCGATTGACCCGCGTGTATGTGGACGCGCCCCTGGCGCCCGGCAGCCTGGTGGAACTGCCCAAGGACACCGCATCTCACCTCGCCAAGGTGCTGCGCGCGCGCAGCGGCGATCAGATCATCCTGTTCAACGGCGATGGCCGGGAATATGCGGGCGCCGTGGAGAGCGTACGCGGCGCGCGCGTGGCCGCGTCCGTGGGGCCCATTGCCGACGTCGACCGCGAATCGCCGCTCGAGCTCACGCTGGTGCAATGCGTGCCGCGCGGGGATCGCATGGACTTCATCGTACAAAAGGCCACCGAACTCGGCGTGACGCGCATCGTGCCGGTCCTGAGCCAGCGCAGCGTCGTGCGCCTCGATGCGGATCAGGCGGAATCGAAAGCGGCCCACTGGCGCGCCGTCATCGTCAGCGCCTGCGAACAGTGCGGTCGCAACCGGCTGCCGGCCATCGGCGCGCCGGTCTCCCTCCTCAACTATCTCGGAAGTTCGCCGCCGACCGGCGCGAGATTGGTGCTCGAGCCCGACCTCGAGTCCGCAATGGCGCCGGCGGATCTAGGACTTTCCGCGCAAATCGCCATCGGGCCGGAAGGCGGTTTTGCGGCCGACGAACTGGAGGGTTTTCGGATTGCCGGGTTCGTTGCGGTCAAGCTCGGCCCCCGCATCCTGCGCACCGAAACGGCCGCCATCGCCGCCCTTACGTGGCTGCAGACCCGCTTCGGCGACATGCGCGCCTAGGAGCACAGGCACTTACGTAGGCGTAATCCCGTTGAGTTCGTCGCTGCAATAACCCAGGAAAGAGATAGGTAACTTTTTGCGACCCTGGCGGAGTACAAGGGTCGCAAAAAGTTACCTATCTCTTTCCTGGGTTTAATCCGCCGAACGGTCAGGGCTGATGCAGCCTAAGTAAGTGCTATTCCGCCTAGGGGCTTCACGGCATCACCGACGTTTCTTCGGCGATCATTTGTTCGAGCCGCTGCAGATCGGGAATGAGCGGCGTCTCATTCACCATGCGCACCTGGCAGATGACCGGCGACCGCTCCGGGAAGCTGCGCGAGGGGTCCGGCCGCACCACCTCGGCGTTGACGCGCACGAGCTGCGGAAAGCCTTGCGTCAACATGCCGAAAAAACCGGATTGCAGCTTGCCGCCCATGGCATGGAAGATCACGATTCTCGTGCGGCTAGTGACCGTGGGCAGCGCCTGGCCGAAGGCGCCCTCGAAGGACACGACGGGGACGCTGTGGCTGCTCCAACTGACGAGGCCGGCGTACCATGGAGGCGCGTTGGTCATTTCGGCCGGCGCCTGATAGCTGATGACCTCCGCCACGCAGGCGCGCGGCACGATCAGCCGCTCGCCCGCCAGCGGCACCAGGAGGCTGTAGAGTTCGTCGCGCAGGTCCGACACGGGGTCAGCGCGCGACGGCGCTGCGGCGATTGACCAGCGGCTCGATGGCATCGAGCAGCTGGCTTTCCTGGTAGGGCTTGCCCAGATAATCGTCCACGCCCAGCTCGATCGCCCGCGCCCGGTGTTTTTCGCTGACCCGCGAGGTAATCATGACGATTGGGATGTCCTTCAGCCTCGGGTCGTTGCGGACATGGGCGGCCACCTCGTAACCGTCCATGCGCGGCATTTCGATATCGAGAAGAATGATGTCCGGAAGATTTTCCTGCAATAGCGACACGGCGTCCACTCCGTCCTTGGCCGTGAGCACCCGCATGCCGTTGCGCTCGAGGAGCCGTTGGGTCACCCGGCGCACGGTGATCGAATCGTCCACGACCAGCGCGAACGTACGCCGGTCGCGCTGATCGAGCACCGTCGTTTCGGTGGTTTTGGCGCGCCATTCGGAACGCACCAGCGAACCCATGTCGAGGATGATGACGATGCGCCCGTCGCCCAATATGGTGGCGCCGGCGATGCCGCGGATGCCCGAGATCTGCGGTCCCAACGATTTGACCACGATTTCCCGGCTGCCGACCAATTCATCCGTCACCAGCGCGGTCGAGTGTTCGCCCGCGCGAATCAGCACGACGGACATGGACACGTCCGATTCGGGCAGGCGCGTGGGCCCGAGCCCGACGAACGAACCCAGCTGCTGAAAGCGATATTTCTGGCCGCCGTATTCGAACAGCGTCGCATCCTTGCTGAGATGCCGGGCAACGATGTTGCGCGGCAGCCGCACGACGCCCTCCACCGTGGCCAGCGGCAATGCGTACATTTCCTCGGCGACGCGCACGATCAACGCCTGGCTGATCGCCAGCGTGAACGGCAGCCGTATCGTGAAGCGCGATCCTTTGCCGCCGGTCGAGTCAATGAACAATCCGCCGCCCAGCTTCTTCACCTCCGTGGCGACCACGTCCATGCCCACGCCGCGGCCGGCCGCCTGGGTAACGCGGCCTGCCGTGCTGAATCCCGGCTCCAGAATGAGCTGCATGGCTTCTTCGTCGGTGAGTTTTGCGTGCCGGTCGACCAGGCCGAGCGACACTGCTTTTTCACGGATCAACTTCACGTTGACGCCGCTGCCGTCGTCGGTGACCACGATCACCACTTCGGCCCCGTCGCGGGTCAGGCTGATCGAGATTCGTCCCACGTCCGGTTTGCCCAAGGCGGCGCGCCGTTCCGCCGGCTCGATGCCGTGCACCACGGCGTTGCGCAGCATGTGCTCGAGCGGCGCAACCATGCGTTCTAGCATCTGGCGATCGAGTTCCGCCGATGCGCCCTGGACCACCAATTCGGCGCGCTTGCCGGTGTCGTTCGCGGCTTGCCGCACCAGACGCGTCAACCGCTGCACGTGGCGCTGGAACGGCACCATGCGCGTGCGCATCAAGCTGTTCTGCAACTCGGTGATGACGCGCGCCTGCTGCGTCAACAGGTTCTGTGCCTCGCGGGTCAGCGTTTCCAACAAGCCCTGGATGCTCGCGACGTCGCCCGAGGTCTCGGCCAGAGCGCGCGAAAACTGCTGCAGCGCCGAATAACGGTCCAATTCCAGAGGATCGAAGTCCCCGCGCCGTGGATCTTCATCGTGGTGCCGGTTGAGCACCTGCGCCTCGGTCTCGATTTCCAATCCGCGCAGCTGGTCCTTGAGGCGGGTGACCGTGCGGGCCAATTCCGCCAGGTTGAAGTCGATGGAGTTCACTTGCTGGTCGAGGCGAGCGCGGAAGATGCTCACCTCGCCGGCGTTGTTGAGCATGGTGTCGAGCAGTTCGGCATCCACGCGCGCCATTTCCACACGCTCCGCCGGAACATTCTCCCGGCCGGGCAGTACGGCCGCGGTGCTGACCTCGAGACTCGAAATCGAATCCTCGGCAACGGCCGGCGGCGCGGGCTCGGGGGCCGGCGCGCGAGCCTCCTTGTCCGCGGCGCCTGAGGCGGCCGGCGGCGGCGCGGTGACTCCGCGCGTGTCCACGCCCTCTGCAGCGCCGGCAGCGACCACCGGCGCGCTTGGCGCCTCCGCCAGCGGCACGGCCTCGGGTGGCGGCGCGCCGGGCGCGGCGGCGCGCGCTTCGACCTGCTCAGCCTCCGGCGCGGGCGCGGCTGGAGCCGGCGCCGGTGCGCCACGCACGCCCATCGCCAATTCGCGAACCTGGACGAGCAGCGAGGTGGCCGGGGCCGGCAGCGTGCCGGCGCTCACCGTGTCGCGCATGCGCGCAAGTTCGTCGAGGCTTGCCTGCATGACCGCGTGTGCATGATCGTCGGCCGGCACCGCGCCGGTGTCGATATTGATGACCAGGGTCTCGAGTTCGTGGGAAAGGTCCCCCATCGAGGCGATTCCCGCCATGCGCGCGCCGCCCTTCAGGGTGTGCAATTGACGCTGCAGTTCCGCGACCCGTTCCTTGTCCTTGCGGTTGAGGTTCCAAGCCGTCAGCGAGCCTTCGGCGGCCTCCAGCAACTCGGTGGCCTCTTCGCTGTAGATCTTCGCGATCTCGTGATCGAACTCTTCGGCCGCCCGCTCCGCAGGCGCAGGTTCCACGGGCGCGGGCGGTGGGACGGCGCGTTCGGCAGCCGCGGGCAGCGCGGCCGCGGGTTCCGCTGCCAGCCGCGGAGACACGGAGTCTTCCGGCAGCTGGGAGACGCTCCCCGACACGGAGTCTTCCGGCAGCTGGGAGACGTTCACCGACACGGCGACATCGCTGGACACCCGCGCGAGTTCCGCGTCGACCTCGGATTCGAGTTCGCGCAGCTGGTGCAGGAGCGATGGTTGGTCGACGAAAAACGCGGTGGACTCGTTGATGTAAGAGACCACATCGTCGATGGCGCGCACCGAATCTGCCAGGGTCCGCAGTCCGGCATCGCTCAAACCAAGCCCGCTGTCGTAGTACTTGCGCATGACCTGGTTGAGCGGTTCGGTAATGCGGATTCCGTGCCGTGCTTCAGCCATCTTCGAGCTGCCGCTCAGCGTGTGGATGGCACGGTATACGGATTCGGGCAGATGGTGCGGGGACGGCTGGTCCGCTCGCTTGCGCAGGTACTCCCGGATTTCCGCGAGGTGGCTCGAGGTCTCCTTGCTGTAGATGTCGTGCAGCAAGGGATCCATGATCGGTGCCAGCTCGGCCGAGGCGGCCGGGGCACCCAGGGGTGATTCCTGGAGCGCGGCGTCGGCAATCCCGGTGGGTGGGTGCGCGCGCGCGCCAATGGCCGACGCTGCGTCGTCGGCCGCCGCGGTATGGGGAACCGCGGCCGCCGGCAGGACGGGAGCCGACGCCGCCGGCGGCGGCTCCGGCGGGGCCGCCTCCGCGGGCCGCTCCGGGGTGCCGGCCGGAAGCGCGGCAAGCGTCTCCACCCCCTTGAAATCCTGGGAGGCGTTCACATCCTCCGGCGCCGGGCTCGGCTTCGCATCGCGGCCATCGGCGAAGGCGAATGCGCTGGCCATGATGTCGTTGACCGACACCAGGTTCTGGCGGCCGGTCTCCAATTGCTCCACCAGTTGCGGCAGAGCCGCAACCGCGCTGCGCAACAGCACCATCATGCCCGGTGTACGCGACAGCGTCTTATCGATGATGCGGTTCAGCAAATTCTCGATCGACCATCCGAATTCAGCGATGAGCCTGGCGCCGACCATTCGACCGCTGCCTTTCAGCGTATGGAAGCTGCGGCGCAGGACGCCGAGCGAATCCAGATCCATGGGATTTTGGTCCCATTGCGGGAAGCTTTGCTGGATCGATGCGATCTCTTCCTTCGCCTCCTCGATGAACAGTTCGACGAACTGCGGATCGACCGCGGGCGGCGGCGGCCCCGAACCCAGCGGATGAGTGGCGATCTGCTCGCTCTTCGGCTCGATCGCGATGGTGACCGCGGGATTCAAATTGACCGTCTTGGCAACATCGTCGACGCCCGGCGCCTCGAGGTTGGGAACCCGCGACGGCCCCTGCTCGGCCAGCGCCGTGATGCACATTTCCGCGTTGTCCAACATGTACCACGGATCGTTACGGCCGTTCTGCAGGGTCTCCATGTAGTACTCGATGCTCACGATGGCATCGGCAACGCGCTCCAGACGCAGCGCGTCCGGAACCGGCGCGCCCGGCTCGATGAGCTTGCGCACCTCGGCGCCAATGGCGTCCATCAATTCGACCGCCCGCCCCTTCCCGAGCATCAACAGGCCCGCGGTGATGCCGCGCAACAGCTGCGGCACGTTGTCCAAACCCTGCGGAGGGAAATCCGACGGCCGCTGTACCGCGACCGACACCGCTTCCTTGATGCGGGCCAAATTGACGATGCATTCGCGCAGTACCGCTTCGCTGACCTGGCGAAACTCGTGATCCTGATCGACAGGCACGTCGGCCGCGAGCGATGCGGCGGGCAGGATGAGCCGCACCAGCTGGTCGTCGAGACTGTCCTCCACCGACAGCAGCACGCCGGCCACTTTGATGAGCGCGGCCTCCGACGGCGTCTTGCCGTCGCTCACCGCCAGGGAGAGCTCGGTCACTTCCTGCTGGACCCGTTGCCGCAGCTCGCCGAGTCCCAGGACTCCAAGCGTATCGCTGATTTTCTTCAACAACTCGAGTTGCGGGATGAGCTCATCGCTGCGCCCACCGCCGCGCCGCACGAAGATATCGAAGACGTCCTTCACCTTGGACAGATCTTCCTTGATGGCGGCGGCAACCGTTCGCATCAGCTTGACGCTGGGCGCCGACAGGCTTTCCCGCTCCTGCTCGATCGAATCGTCGACCGGCAGCAGCTCGGCGAGCTTGAACGAGGTCCGGACGGCGCCGATGCGGCCGCCCGCGGTGGTCGCGCGCGCCACGTAGTACAACAGGTTGTTCAGCAGATCGATGGGCGGGTTTTCGCAATAACGGGCCTCGCCCGCTTCGTAGAGCGCCTTGATTTGGCGGTCGGCCTGGCCCAGCAATCGCTTCAACGTGGCGCTGCCCTCGAGCCCGTTGGTCCGCAGGGCCTCGATGAGCGCGCCGACCACCCACCACAACTGGAAGACCGGCTGCGTGGTCGCGACCTGTTCGAGCTTTTCGGCCACCTTCGCCAGAATTTCCAGGTTCTGCACGGTCCGCTCGCCGCGGATGTAACCCAGCAATCCGATTTGAAAGCGGGGCCGCAGGCGCCGCGCCCATTGCGCCGCCACGATCGCCGGTTCGCCCGGCGGCAACTGCGGTTGGGCCGGCTCGTCGGACTTGAGATTGAGCAGCAGCAGCGTCCCCTCGGATAACAAGGGGCTGCCGCGGACCGAGCGCAAGTCATTGAGCAACGGCAGCAGCACCAAGGCGAGGTCGCGGCCGCCGGACAAGACGCGTTCCAGGTAGGTGGGCAGCTGCACCATCGAACGCATCAGTGCATCGAGTCCCTCCACCTGCCGCTTCTGGTCATTGCCGGCTGCGTGGATATACCGGGTGACGTGTTCCATCTCCTCGGCAAGCAGCGCCGCGCCATACACTTCGACCAGCCGCAAAACGCCGCGGGCGAGGTGCAGCTGATCCGCGCATTTTTCGAGAAACGCGGTCTGATCCGTGCGTTCCGCATACGCTTCGAGCGCGGCGCGCGCTTCATTGAGGGTCGCCGTCAACTCTTTGGCGACGATGTGCAAGGTTTGGGAACTGATGTCGGTCATACCGGGATGTTCAAAATCGCGCTGTCAAGCCCGGGAGCCGCTTGCCTTGCGCAGTCGTCCGGCGTCGCCCTGATTCACAGGACCCTGCGCCGGCGGCAGCGCCGCCGGCGGCGACGCGCCCGTGGTGGCCGTACCCTCGCCGAAGTCGGGCAGACGAAACCCAGCCACGGATTTGCGCAGCTGCGCCGACAAAGCCGCAAGCTTCGCGATGGACGTGGAGGTCGCAGTCGATCCCTCGGCGGTCTGCGAGGAGATTTCCCGCACGACTTGCATGTTCTTGGAGATGTTGCCCGACGCCACCGCCTGCTGCCGGGCGCTGGCGGAAATGTTCTGCACCAGGCTCGCGATCTGATTCGACACCTGCTCGATCTCTTCGAGCGCGGCGCCGGCGTTCTCCGCGAGCAGCGCCCCCCCCACGACGTCGGTCGTGCTGCGTTCCATCGACACCACCGCTTCATTGGTGTCCGTCTGGATGGTGCGCACCAGGACCTCGATTTGCTTCGTGGCATTGGCCGCGCGTTCGGCCAGCCGTTGCACTTCGTCGGCAACGACGGCAAAGCCGCGGCCCGCCTCGCCCGCCATGGAGGCCTGAATCGAGGCATTCAGCGCGAGAATGTTGGTCTGCTCGGCAATGTCGTTGATGAGCTCGACGATGTTGCCGATTTCCTGGGAGCTCTCGCCGAGGCGTTTGATTCGCTTGCTGGTCTCCTGGATGGTTTCGCGGATGGCGTTCATTCCGTCGATGGTGCGGCGAACTGCGTCCCCGCCCTTGTGCGCAATGTCGACCGAGTGCCGCGCGACGTCGGCGCATCGCTCGGAATTGCCGGAGACTTCCTCGATCGACGCCGCCATGTCCTGCATGGATTCGCTGGCGGCCGAGATTTGCCGCGACTGCGCGCCGCTCGCCTTCGCCATGTGGGCAGCCGCGCCTTGGGTTTGCTTGGCCGCGCCGTCCAGCTGAATCGCGCTGTCGTTGATCGTGGTGACCAGTTCGCGCAGCGCCTCGATCGCATAATTGATCGAATCGGCGATGGCACCGGTGATGTCTTCCGTCACGGTCGCCTGCACCGTCAGGTCGCCGTCCGCCAAGCTGGACAGCTCATCCAACAGGCGCATGATGGCTTCCTGATTGCGTTCGTTCTCGCGAACCCGAAGTTCGCTGGTCTTGCGCGCATTCACGGACTTGAGGAACACCCAGGCGAGCGCCCCCAGCAGTCCGGCGGTCAGCCCGAGCAGCGCCAAGATCCAGGATTGGTAGCTCCCGCCCGTCTCCCGCGCGGGCGCCGCCCCGCCGGCCGTCGATGCCAGGCCGGCGGTCAGCGACGGCAGGGTTCGCGCCGCATTTTGCGCCTTCGCGAGCGGTTCGGCGGCGCCGATCGCCCTGCGCACGATGGCGCCGAATTGCTGATTCCGCTGAACCACGGTCTTCAGGCGCTGCTCGGCATCCGCACCGCTCACGCGCGACAGCGCCAGACCGGATTCTTCGCCCGACAGGCCGCGCATCACCTGGTTGAGGAATTCCAGGCTGTCCGCGAGGTGCTGCGCCGTAGGCGCCGCATCGCTCACCCCCGAACTCAAGCCGCTCAATTCCTGCTGCACTCCTTGAACCGTGAGTTCGAAGCGCTCCAGATAGCGGCTCATGCCGTCCAATTTTTGCACGCCGACGGCGCTCGCAAAGTCACCCAGTTCCGACAGCAGCTTGGGCGCGAGATCCCGCGCGTCCTGATTCGACGTCCGGATCGTTTCCACCGCGCTGCGGGCCGCCCCGACGATGGCCGCGGCGTCGCCCACCTTGTCCCAGGCAGGATTCGCGGCCGTCTTCGCATCCGCCAGCGCGCCGCGCAGGCTCTTGACCCGCGCCGCACTCGCCGCAAGGGCATCGAAAGCGCCCGCGTCGCCGCGCAACGCATTTTGAGCCTCGAATTGCATGCGCTGCACGACGAACGACAATTGCTCGTTCGGCGCGGCGGGCGACGCCACGGGATGCGACATGAGAGTGAGCACCGCAGCGCCGGCCAGGCACACTACGATCAGCGCCAGCAGGACCGGCAGAAGGACGGCTCTCGAGATTGCAATGTCGCGCGTAGTCATGGCGTGCTTCCGGCTTACGATCAACTCGCGGCCTGTAAAAAGCTCTGGCTTTCCACCAAACTCTTCAAACTCAGCACCGGCCACACCTCGCCGCCGCGCCGAAATGCGCCCGCTAGATAACTGTCGCAACGGATCACCGTCGGCGGTGGTTCGGCATTGAACTCCGACTCGGCAAAGCGTCTGAAACCCACCACCTCGTCGACCATCAGCCCCGCCGGAATTTCCCGGTGATTCACCACGACGATGCGGGTGTTGCGTCCCGCCGTCGTGGCGCCGCTGCCCAGAAACTGCCGCAGGTCCAGCATCGGCATCAGCTGTCCGCGAATGTTGGCCAGCCCCTTGACCCAGCTCTTGGCACCCGGAATCCGGGTCACGACGGCCGGGTAGCCCAAAACCTCCCGGGTTTCCTCGCGCGCCACGAGAAATGTCTCGCCGCCCATTCTAAACGCAACTCCCACCCATTCCTGACCCGCGGCCGTCTCCGGCGCGCTGCCGGCGGCCACGTTGCGGCTGCGTTTCTCGAGCTCCTTCAGCAATTCGAACGGACGGTCGCGCAGACTGCGCAAGCTATTATCGGACCCGCTCATCGTGGCGGTCATGTGGCCAGCGCGGCCTGGGCCTTCTCGACCAACGCCTGCGCCGACACCGGCTTGACCAGATAGTCCACGGCGCCCTGGCGCAAACCCCATACGCGGTCCGTCTCCTGACCCTTGGTCGTCACCATGATGATCGGGATCAGGCTGGTTTCAGGGTCGTTGAGCAGCATCCGGGTTGCTTGATAGCCGTTGACGCCCGGCATGACGATATCCATGAAGATCAAATCCGGCTTCATGGCCTTGGCTTTGCGGACACCCTCTTCGCCGTTCTCGGCCGCGGCGGTCTTGAAGCCGTGTTTCTCGAGCGCCTTTTGCATGACAAAAACTTCGGTGGGCGAGTCGTCGACAATAAGAATCAGTGCCATTCGCGGATTCTCCGTCATTTTCCGACGTGCGCTTCGATAGCGCCCAGCAGTTCATCTTTGGTGAACGGCTTCGTCAGGTAATGCTCGGACCCGACGATGCGGCCCCGGGCCCGGTCGAACAAGCCGTCCTTGCTCGACAGCATGATGACGGGGATCTGTTTGAAGACCTTGTTGTGCTTGATGAGCGAACAGGTCTGGTAGCCGTCGAGACGCGGCATCATGATGTCCACGAACACGATATCGGGCTGATGATCGGCGATCTTGGAAAGCGCATCGAAACCGTCGACGGCCGTAAAGACCTCGCAGCCTTCCTTGGTCAGCAGCGTTTCAGCGGTCCGGCGAATGGTTTTACTGTCGTCGATCACGAGGACTTTGAGTCCCGTGAGCCTCGGCTTGCCGTTAGTGATCGTGCTCTCCATGAAATCGCCCTTAGAGATTAAAGGCCACGCATTCGTAGGTGCTGGAATATAGTGGCTTTTTAACATATCCGCAGCGCGCAAGCCACGGTACGGGGTCGACATTTCGAGGCAAGAGCGCGTAAACATCGGTGGTGTGGTTCACAGTTTTCTCAATCGGGCGGACCCGGCCTCCGCGGCGGTCGCGCGAGCGCGCGCCCGCGTGCGTTAAACTGCCGCCGTACGCTAGAGATGTACGCGCCCTCCCACTGAGGATCCTGCATGCCTTCCCGAGTTCGTCTAGTCGTGGTCATGGACCCCATCGAAGCAATCAAGCCTTCGAAGGACAGCACGCTTGCGATCCTGCTGGCGGCGCAAGCCCGTGGCTGGGAGCTGTACTACGCGGAACAGAGGCACCTGTATCTGCGCGACGGGGTAGCCTGGGCCCACCTGGCCCCGCTCGAGGTTTTTGACGATCTGAGGATTTGGTTCACGCGCGGCGCGACCTCAATTGAGAGACTGGGCGACTACGACGTGATCCTCATGCGTAAGGATCCGCCGTTCGACACGGAGTACATTTACAGCACTTACATCCTGGATCGCGCCCGCGATCAAGGCGCGTTGGTGTGCAACCGCCCGCAGGGGCTGCGGGATATGAACGAAAAGGTCTATACGGCATGGTTTCCGGAATGCTGCGCCCCGACACTCATCACCCGCGACATGAGGGACATGAGCGAATTTCTGCGCGAACACGGCAAAGCCGTGTGTAAACCTCTGTATGGCATGGGAGGCCGCTCGATCTTCGTGCTCGACCAGGGCGACAAGAATCGCAACGTCGTGTTCGAAACCTTGACCGAATACGGCACGCGCTACGCCATCGTGCAGCGCTACCTGCCCGAGATCGTCACGGCGGGCGATTGCCGGGTGCTCCTGGTGGATGGCGAGCCCGTGCCCGTCGTGCTACAGCGCATGCCCGACGCGGACGACCACCGCGGTAATCTGGCGGCCGGCGCCCGTGCGGAGAGCCGCCCGCTCAACGACCGCGACCGATGGCTGTGTTCGATCATCGGGCCTAAACTGAAGGCCGCCGGTATGATATTCGTCGGCCTGGACGTAATTGGCGATTATGTCACTGAAATCAACGTCACCAGCCCCACGGGCATCCGCGAACTACACAAAAAACATGGTGTCGACATCGGTGCAATGTTGGTGAGCGCCATCTCGAGGACTCTGGACGCCCCGTGAGCACAGAATTGCTGCAAACCGGGTTGCCGCCCGCCAACGACCGCATGCTGACGACCTGCTTCTTGGCGGCCGTGTTCCATGGAATCGTCATCCTGGGAGTCACCTTCAGCTCGTCCAATCGTGACGCCGGCGGTCCGGACGCCCCGGCGCTCGAAGTCGTGCTCGTGAACGATCAGGCTCCGCTGGCGAAGAAGAACCCCCACGCCAAGTACGTCGCGCAGCGCACTCAAGTCGGTTCCGGCAACGCGGCAAACGGCGAGCCGACCCTGATACCGAAGTCCTCCCCGGCGCCGATGGACCGGGCGGGAGTCCAGGGCGGGGTGGGAGCAGCTTCACAGGCAACCAGCGTGGAACTCGGGGATGAGGAACTGGTGGCCACCCACGCTCCGGCCGTGCGGATCCTGTACTTTGCCGGCCGTACCGAGGCCGAGGAGGCCTCCCAGATGCCGGAATTGCTCGAACAGCGGCCGGATCTCGGTTTGACCCCGAACGACGATGGGATCGAATTGCGCATGCGCGGCGAGCCGCAGAATCAGCTGTGGGTCGCGGCGGACACGCGCGAATCCGACGTGGCGGTTTATCTTGATGGCTGGCGGCGTAAAATCGAGCACGTGGGCACCATGAACTTCCCGGACGCGGCGCGACGGCGCAAACTCTCCGGCACCCCGGTGATCGAGGTGACGATCGGAGCCGACGGCCGGCTGTTGCAATCCGTTGTTCGCCGCAGCAGCGGCCACGCCGAAATCGACGAAGCCGCCATGCGTATCCTGAAGTTGGCCTCCCCCTACGATCCGTTTCCCGCGGCCTTGTTTGCCAAGCACGACCAGATTCGGATCGCATACGAATGGCAATTTCTCGGCGGCGCGGCGCAAGGCGGAAGCGTGTCATACACCGAGCCGGGCGCCGCCGGCGGCGCCCCATAGCGGTGGCCCCTACCGGTCGTTGGTGCACCCTATGAGCGATGCGGGCTATCTGACGAACCAGTTGCTGATCGCCATGCCGACCATGGGAGACCCCAATTTCGCACAAACCGTCGCCCTGATATGCGACCACAACGCGCGGGGCGCACTCGGGCTGATCCTCAACAAACCGCTGCCCATGCGCATGGGCGAAATATTCGAACAGCTCGAAATCGAACTTGAGGTGGGCCCCTTGAGCGAACGGCATGTGCTGCGCGGCGGTCCCATGCAGACGGATCGCGGCTTCGTCGTACATCGAGCCGGCGGAAAATGGGACTCGACCCTGGAGGTCTCCGACACCATTCATGTCACCACATCGCGGGACATCTTGGCGGCGATGGCCCGCGGCCAGGGACCTCTGGAGGCGGTCGTCGCCCTGGGTTACGCGGGCTGGGACGGGGGCCAGCTGGAGGACGAGATCCGGGCGAACGCCTGGCTCTCCGTGCCGGTGGAATCGGGGATCATTTTCGACCTGCCGTTCGAATCCCGCTGGCATGCCGCAGGCCGGCTGCTGGGCGTCGAGCTGTCGCGCATCAGCCCCATCAGCGGTAATGCCTGAACGGGACGTGCCGGCGCCGCCCGCCCCCGGCAAGCCCGCTGCACAACTGGTGTTCGCCTTCGACTTCGGCCGGCGGCGAATTGGCGTGGCGTGCGGCGATACGCTGAGCCGTACGGCGACTCCGCTCGCCGGGGTCGCCAACGGCGCGCAGGGACCGCGCTGGGAGGTCCTCGATTCACTGCTGCGGGACTGGCAGCCGGCCCAGCTCGTGGTCGGGCTCCCGTATAATGTCGATGGTTCCGAGAGTCGGATGAGCGGGACGGCCCGCAGTTTCGCCGACGCATTGGCCCGGCGCTATTCCTTGCCCGTGCATCAGATCGATGAACGTTATTCGTCGCTCGAGGCTGAGGCCCGCCTCAGGTCGGAGCGCGAGGCCGGGCTGCGAAAACGGCGGGTGGCGAAGGCGGACGTCGATGCGGCGGCGGCCTGCGTGATCTTGGAACGCTGGTTTGTCGAATCAACCTGAGGCCGGGAGCCGGGAGCCTGAATGCGTTCACAACAAGACAGCGCAGGGGGACTGCGCCACCTCATTTCGCTCGATGGCCTGACCCGCGACGCCCTGGTCGCGATCCTCGACCGCGCCGAGACCTACCGCCGCCTTCCCGGGCAGCCCGCCTACGAGGGACGCGAACTCGCCGGCGTCACGGTTGCCAATCTGTTCTTCGAACCCAGCACCCGCACCCGGGCGTCGTTCGATCTGGCCAGCCGCCGGTTGGGCGCGCACGTTCTCAATCTCGATCAGCACGCAAGCTCGCGCGCCAAGGGCGAGACCATGCTGGACACGATCTATACGCTCGAGGCGATGAACACCGACGTGTTCGTCATCCGCGACTCCGAGGCGGGAATGCCGGAGTTCCTGATCGACCACGTGGCGCCGCATGTTTCGGTCATCAGCGCCGGCGAGGCGCATCTGTCGCATCCCACCCAAGGGTTGCTGGACGCACTGACGATCCGCACCCACAAACGCCGTTTCGCGGGACTGAAGATCGCGATCGTCGGCGACATCAAGCATTCCCGGGTCGCCCGCTCGACCGCGCACGCCCTGACGACGTTGGGCGCTGCCGGCGTGCGGCTCGTGGCGCCGCAGGCGCTGTTGCCGGCGGAAGTCGAGTTTCCTGGCGCCGAGCGCTTCACGCGCATCGAAGACGGCATCGCCGGCGCGGACGTGGTGATCATGCTGCGCATTCAAAAAGAGCGGATGGCGCAGGCCGCCGCGCTCGACGACGCCGCGTACTTTCGCGATTTCGGATTGGATGCCAAACGCCTGAAGCTTGCCTCGCCCAGCGTGCTCGTCATGCATCCGGGCCCGATGAATCGCGGCGTCGAGATCTCATCCGAAGTCGCCGACGGTCCGCGTTCCGTCATCCGAGAACAGGTCAACAACGGCGTCGCCGTCCGCATGGCGGTGCTCGCGTCCATCGCGGTCACACTGACGCGCCATCGCCGGCCGCTATGACCCGCGGGAAGCGCGGGCCGGCGCCAGGTGCATCAGCGCCTGACCCATATTGATGCGCTCGCCCTCGCGGATGCGCGGGCACAGGACGGCGCCGTGCGGCGCGAACACGATGATGGTTGAGCCATGCTCGAACCAGCCCATTTCTTCGCCCTTGGCGATTGCTGCGTCGCAGGCAATGAGGTTTGGGCCGCGATATTTCAGATGCAGCCGCACATCGAGGAAGCGCAGGCGAATGCTCGCCACCAGGATCGCGGCCACGGGCACCAGCGTCAGCACGGAACCCCCCGGCAATCGGCAGCGAATGACGGCGCGTTCGTTCTTGCAAAAGAGGTTCTCGACCCGGCGCAGCGCGATGGGATTCACGTTCCAGGTGTCCCCCGATATGTAGTTGACCTGCTCCACGCGGCAATCGTAGGGCGCGTGAAATCGGTGATACATGCTCGAGGTCAGCCGCAGGGTGGCGAACTGGCCGCCGCGGTAATAGCGCACGAGTTCCGGATCGCCCAATAGGTCGATGAGGGCATAGGGGAAGCCCTTGGCTTGAACCGCCCGGTCCTCGACCACATCCCCGCAAGCCCCCACCAACGCATCGCAGGGACTCGCCAACACCGCGGGGTCGGCGTCGATCGGTCGCGCGCCGTCCTTCAGCTCGCGCGTGAAGCACTCGCGCAGGCTGTTGAACTTCTCGAGCTTCGCGTCGCGCAGGTCCAGGTCCGAGAATCGGCGCCACACGGCAATGCACGCGGCGCACAGCCAGCGGTTGTCGATGCGGCTCAACCAACCCACGAACAGCGTGAGCCAGCGCCGCGGAATCCGGTTGGTCAGGAGGAAATTGACGTCCTCGTGCTGGACGAGGCGGTCGATCAAGGAGCGGGTGGTCATCTTAATGTCATTCAGCTGAAATAGAGTGCGGGCCGAGGAATACAGTGATCCAATCGATTCTCCCCTACGTCGCCGGCGCGTGCGCCGCGGCGGGCGTGCTGCCGAAGCTCTACGTACGCCTTCAGCTGTCGCTCGCGAAACACCGGTCGCTCGCCGGCCATTCGCGCATGGCGCGCCGCTTCGCCTCCGCGGTGCCTTTCTACGAATACGACGAAACCCAATTCTTTCGCGCCGACGCGGCGCCCGAGAATGTGGCGGCGGCCCGCCTCGAGGGTTTCACGCGCCTCGCGGCCGTCTTCGCCGAGCGGTTTCGGGAAACGGCGGATCTTACCGATGAGATAGTCGACGAGGTATCCGATCTGCAATTCACGCAGCGCTACCGCGTGCCCTTTCAATTCAGCCGTCTCGTTCGCGAACGCTTCAAGGCCGGATCTTTCCTGCAGGCCTCGTCGGGGGTAAAGGTCGTCGATTTGGACGGCAATGAGTTCTACGATTTGACCGGTTCTTACGGCGTGAACGTGTTCGGCTACGATTTCTACAAGGATTGCATCGCACGCGGCAGCGAGCGGGTGCGCGAGCTCGGACCGGTGCTGGGCGCCTACCACCCGGTGACCGCCTACAACGTGCGCCGGCTGCTGGAGATCTCGCAGCTGGACGAAGTCTCGTTCCACATGTCGGGAACCGAGGCGGTCATGCAGGCGGTGCGCCTGGCCCGCTACAACACAGGCCGCAGCCACCTGGTCCGATTCTGCGGTGCCTATCACGGCTGGTGGGGCGACGTGCAGCCCGGAGTCGGAAATCCGATAGCCGCGCGCGAGACCTACACGCTGAAGGACATGGACGAGGCTGCATTGCGCGTGCTGCGCACCCGGCGCGACATTGCCTGCGTGCTGGTCAACCCGTTGCAGGCTTTGCACCCGAACCGGAGCGCGCCCGGCGATTACACCTTGGTCGACAGCACGCGCCGCGCCCATTTCGACCGCGCCGCCTATTCGGCGTGGTTGAAGCAACTGCGCGAGGTGTGCACCGCGCGGGGCATCGTGCTGATCTTCGACGAGGTGTTCCTCGGTTTCCGGCTCGCGCCCGGCGGAGCGCAGGAATACTTCGGGGTCAGGGCCGACATGGTGACCTACGGCAAGACGGTGGCGGGCGGACTGCCCGTCGGCGTGCTGTGCGGGCGTCGCCAGGTCATGCGCCGCTTCCGCGATGAGCGGCCCGCCGACGTGTGCCTGGCCAGAGGCACGTTCAATGCGCACCCCTATGTGATGGGCGCCATGTACGAATTCCTGAAGCGCCTCGATAGCGAGCCCGTCCAGGCCCTCTACCGCGGTCTCGACGCCGCGTGGAATGCGCGGGTACGGGCGCTGAATGAGCGGCTGCAGGCCGCGGGCCTTCCGCTGCAGGTTGCCAATCTGTCTACCATTTGGACGATCTGCTATACGCAGCCGTCGCGTTACAATTGGATGTTCCAATACTACCTGCGCGCGGCCGGCTTAGCGTTGAGCTGGGTGGGCACCGGCCGTCTGATCTTCAGCCTCAACTATGACGACGCCGACTTTGCCGCCGTTTGTGACGCCATGGTGGCGGCGGCCCACGCCATGCAGGCGGACGGCTGGTGGTGGGCCGCGCCCGAACTGACCAACAAGTCCATCCGCCGCAATGTGCTCAAGGAAATGTTTCAAGCGCGGTGCTTGTCGCCCATCGGATCGATGAGTTCGCCCCGCATCAAGTAGAGCGGTGCCTTGCAGTAGAGCTTCACGTCGTGGAACGGGTCCGTGATGATCTTGGTCAGCCAGACCAGACCGGTTTGCACATCCCTCAGGAAGAACAACTGCACCGTGCGGAACAGCAGCGCGCCGATGCCGACCACGAGCCAGATCTGCCCCACATGACGCATGAACGCCGCCGCGCCGGTCTTCGCATCGAAGATCCCGAAGAGCGTCGGATTGAGCCACAGCGCAAACGGCGCCAGGATCCACACCACGTGCAGGATCACCTTGCGGCGCAGGTTGTAGCCGACCTTCACCGCTTCCTTGTACTCGTGGCTCACCTCGTTGACGGCGTCGTACCCCTTGGGCTCAAAAAAGAAATGCCCGGACTGGCGGCTGACCATGGCCACGAGCCAGCCGATCAGCGCGGCAACCACCGGGTCCTTGAACATCATCACGTAGGCCACCAGGAAACTTATCGCACTCAAGAAGTGCAGGGACTGATTGATGCGGCTGTGGTGATAGAACCGATGATCGTCCCACCGCTGCGTCCGCAGTTCCGCCAAGAATTTTTGCATACAGGTTCCTCGTTGTAAAAACCGCGTCGCCGGCGCCGCACGCCCGTGAAAGAAATATAGTAATTTCGTTACACGGCTGTGACAGCGTGCGCGGGGAGGCGGTGTTCACACGTTCGTCACACTGTCGTGCGAAGGTCGGCAGGCATGAAAATCATGATCGTCACCGACGCGTGGTTTCCGCAGACCAACGGCGTCGTGCGCACGTTGGCTCAAACCGCCGAGTGGCTCGGCCGTTTCGGCCACGAGGTGCGCATGCTGACGCCCCGGGAGTTTCGCAGCGTCGCCTGTCCGACCTATCCGGAGATCCGGCTGTCTCTGCTGCCGCGCAGGCAGGTGGAGCGCAGCATCCGCGAGTTCGATCCCCAGGCCCTGCATATCGCGACCGAGGGACCGCTCGGCCTGGCCGCCCGGCGCTACTGCCGGCGCCAGCAGATGCGCTTCACCACGTCCTATCACACCCAATTTCCCCAGTACCTGCGGGCCCGCTTCCCGGTCCCCATTGCGTTATCCTACTGGGCGCTGCGTCGCTTCCACGGCGCAGCGGTGCGCTGCATGGTGAGCACGCTCTCGCTGCGCAACGAACTTCAGGCACGCGGCTTCAAAAATCTGGCGCCGTGGCGGCGGGGCGTCGATACGGAGTTGTTCAGGCCGGGCTCGAAGGAGTTTCTCACCTTGCCGCGCCCCATCGCCGCGTATGTCGGCCGCGTTGCCGTGGAGAAGAACGTCGAGGCGTTTCTTCGGATGCCCTGGGCGGGCAGTAAGATCGTCATCGGCGACGGCCCGGAGCGCTCGCGGCTGCAGGCCCAATATCCGCAAACCATGTTCACCGGCTTTCAGTTCGCCGAGGCTCTCGCGGCGCACCTGGCGGCGGCCGACGTCATGGTCTTTCCGAGCCTTACCGATACGTTCGGGCTGGTCAATCTCGAGGCCATGGCCTGCGGCGTCCCCGTCGCCGCCTATCCCGTGAACGGCCCGATCGACGTCATCAAGGACGGGGTGACGGGCGCGCTCGACCGCGACCTGGGGCGCGCCGCGCGGCGCGCGTTGACGCTCGACCCGAAGATCTGCAGGGAAAACGCGGCGCGCTGCGGCTGGGATGCCAGCGCCCGGGAATTCGAGGGAAATCTGGTGGCCTGCCGTCCGAGCCAGACGCCGCTGCGCAGCGTGTGGTCGATCGAGCCCGCGCAGGGCGCCGCCGCCGGCGCCGCTTCCAGCCTCAGCCGAAGTTGATCTTCGCCTCGAGATTGGTGCGCGAGTCCGCGTTCGCGAGCGCGTCCTCCAACTCGATCTTGCCCTCGCGCACGAGGTTGTACAGCGAATTGTCGAAACTCAGCATGCCGCGCTCGGTTCCGGTCCTAATCGCCTCCTTCACGCCGATCACATCGCCCTTCTTGATGAGTTCGGACACGTAGGGCGTGTTGACCATGACTTCCGAGGCCGCGACGCGCAGCCCGCTTTTGGCGGGAACCAGGCGCTGCGAGAGTATGGCGCGCAGGTATTGCGAAAGGTCCAGGAAGATCTGATTGTGCTGGTCGCGCGGAAACATGTTGATGATGCGATCCAAGGTTTCCGCGCAGTTGTTGGCATGCAGCGTGGCGATGCACAGGTGGCCGGTGCCCGCCAATGCTATCGCGGCCTCCATGGTCTCCTTGTCGCGAATTTCGCCCACCAGGATCACATCGGGCGCGGAGCGAACCGCGCTGCGCAATGCGCGCGCGAATGACTTCGTGTCGAGTCCCACTTCGCGTTGATTGACGATCGATTTCTTGTTGGTATGCAGGAATTCGATCGGATCCTCGATGGTGAGGATGTGATCGGACGAGGTTTCGTTGCGAAAGTTGATCATCGCGGCGAGCGTCGTCGATTTGCCCGCGCCCGCGGCGCCCACCATCAGAATGAGTCCGCGCTTCAACATGACCAGGTCGCGGTAGATCTCGGGCATGCCGAGATCCTCGAGCTTGGGCATTTCCGCGGTGATGTAGCGCAGCACCATCGCCGGATAGCCGCGCTGATAAAACACGTTGACGCGGAACCGGCCGAGGCCGGGCTCGGAAATCGCGAAATCGATTTCCAATTCCTCGTTGAAATAGTCGAGCTGCTCCTGGGTCATCAGTCCGAGCGCGGCCTGGCGCACGGTCTCGGGGCTCAGCACCTGTTTATTGACGGGAAATATTTTCCCTTCGATCTTTATCTTGATCGGCGCGTTGCATGAAAAAAACAGGTCGGACGCCTTGCGCTCGACCATGAGCTTGAACAACGGCTTGGTGTTCATCACGTAGGCCGGTTCGACGGAAGCGGACGACATGAACTAAAACACCTGGCCTTCTTCTTCCTCTACGATTTGCAGCGCCGAAGCGGCCTCGTCCGGGTGCTTGATGTCGCGCTTGCTCTCGAGCTTGACCTTCAGCCGCAGTTCGTTCTTCGAATCGGCATTGCGCAGCGCGTCCTCGTAGGATATCAGGCCGGATTCGTACAGTTCGAACAGCGACTGATCGAATGTCTTCATGCCCAACCGGTTGGAGCGCGACATCACGTCCTTGATCTTGGCGACCTCGCCCTTGAAGATCAAATCCGAGATCAACGGCGATGCCAGCATGATTTCCATGGCCGCGATTCGGCCCGACCCGGTCTCGCGCGGTATCAGACGCTGCGAGATGAGCGCCCGGATGTTGAGCGACAGATCCATGAGCAACTGCTCGCGGCGCTCTTCCGGGAAAAAATTGATGATTCGGTCGAGCGCCTGGTTGGAACTGTTGGCGTGCAGCGTGGCCAGCACCAAATGGCCGGTTTCGGCGAATTGAATGCCGTATTCCATGGTCTCGCGATCGCGGATTTCGCCGATCAGGATGACGTCCGGCGCCTGCCGCAGGGTGTTTTTGAGCGCCAGATGCCAGCTATCGCAGTCGACGCCGACTTCGCGGTGCGTGACGACGCAGCCCTTGTGCGCGTGCACGTACTCGACCGGATCCTCGATGGTCACGATGTGGCCCCGGGTCTTTTCGTTGCGGTAGCCCACCATGGCGGCGAGCGAGGTGGACTTACCGGATCCCGTGCCGCCCACCAGAATCACGAAGCCGCGCTTCGACAGCACGACCTCCTTGAGCACCGGCGGCAACTCGAGTTCCTCGAGGGTGGGAATCTTCGCATTGATGGTGCGCAGGACCGCGCCGGTGAATCCCTGCTGAACGAAGGCGCTGACGCGAAACCGGCCGATTCCCGGCGGCGAGATCGCGAAATTGCATTCCTTCGTCGAATCGAATTCCTTGGTTTGACGGTCGTTCATGATCGCCCGCACCAGTCCCGAGCTTTGCTCCGGGGACAGGGTGCGGTCGGACTGAGGGCGGATTTCGCCGTCAATCTTGATCGCGGGCGGAAACCCGGCCGTTATGAACAGATCGGAACCTTTCTTCTCGACCATCCGCCGCAGCAGGTCCTGCATCAGACGTATTGCTTGATCGCGCTCCATTTAGATGCTGTCCTTGTTCTGCGCCTTGTACTTCGCCTCTTCCCGGCTCACCACGCCTTTCTGCACCAGCTCCTGCAGACATTGGTCGAGCGTCTGCATGCCCTGTCCCTGTCCGGTTTGGATCGCCGAATACATCTGGGCTATTTTGCCCTCTCGGATCAGGTTTCGAATAGCGGGGGTACCGATCATGATTTCGTGCGCTGCAATACGTCCGCCGCCGACGCGCTTCATGAGCGTCTGCGAGACGACCGCCCGCAGGCTCTCGGACAGCATCGCGCGTACCATATCCTTTTCGGCGGCGGGAAACACGTCCACGATTCGGTCGATGGTCTTGGCCGCCGAGCTGGTATGCAGCGTGCCAAACACCAAATGCCCGGTTTCCGCCGCGGTCAGCGCCAGCCGGATGGTTTCCAGGTCGCGCATTTCGCCGACCAGGACCACGTCGGGGTCCTCGCGCAGCGCCGATCGCAGCGCCTCGGTGAATCCCAGCGTATCGCGATGCACCTCGCGTTGGTTGACCAGGCAGCGCTTGCTCTCGTGCACGAACTCGATCGGATCCTCGATCGTGATGATGTGATCCGGCCGGTTATCGTTACAATGATTGACCATGCCGGCAAGAGTCGTCGACTTGCCCGAACCGGTGGGTCCGGTGACCAAAACGAGACCACGAGGCAGCATGCACAAGTCTTTGAAGGTTTTCGGCGCATTCAGCTCGTCCAACGACAATATCGTCGAGGGAATATTGCGAAACACGGCTCCTGCGCCCCGATTCTGGTTGAAGGCGTTGACTCGGAAGCGGGCCAGCTTGGGGATTTCGAAGGAGAAATCCGTTTCGAAGAATTCCTCGAACGCCTTGCGCTGCTTGTCGTTCATGATGTCGTACACCATGCTGTGCACTTCTTTGTGCAACAGCGCCGGCATATTCACGCGCTTCATGTCTCCGTCGACACGAATCATAGGCGGCACGCCCGCTGAGAGATGCAGGTCCGACGCATTGTTCTTCACCGCAAAGGCGAGAAGCTGCGCGATATCAACCGCCATTTACGGCTCCTAGTTAGGGCGCTGGTTAGCCACCAGCAGTATATAAGAGGGTGTCGCCAC
>JBEKYO010000048.1:0-28213 GCA_049510875.1 Steroidobacteraceae bacterium | reverse complement strand
AACGGCGTGCCCTTGCAGGTGACTCCGCCGGCCCACATGGAACTGAAGGTGATCGAGACCGATCCCGGAGTGCGGGGCGACACCGCCACGGGCGGCTCCAAACCCGCCAAGCTGGAGACGGGCGCCATGGTGCGCGTGCCGCTGTTCATCAACGAAGGCGAAATTCTGCGCATCGACACCCGCACCGGCGAATACCTGTCGCGCGGCAAGAATTGATGCTTATGCAGGCGCTGCGCGCCGAGTTCAACGGGGTCGCGGCGACCCCGTCCGACAGGGGCTCGCTGCGCGAGCGTTAACTCATTGAGTACTTTGGCGCGAAGCGCCTAACTACTCTCGATCGGAAACGCCATCGCCGCGGACAAGCGGTCCGCGCCCAACGCCACCGCGACCAGCCGATCGAAGCCCAGCGCGACCCCGGCGCAATCCGGCATCCCGGATTCAAGCGCCGCCAAGAGGCGCTCATCCGTCGGGGGCTGCACCTGGCCGCGTGCGCGGCGGGTGGCCAGATCCCGCGCGAACCGGTCGCGCTGCTCGCCGGCGTTCGCCAGTTCATGAAACCCGTTCGCGAGCTCGATCCCATCAAGATAGAACTCGAACCGCGCAGCGACCACCGGCAGCCCCGGCTTCAAACGGGCAAGCGAGGCTTGGGACGCGGGGTAATCGCAGATGAAGCAGGGCCGGTCGCGCCCCAGTTGCGGTCCCACCAGCATGCCCATCAGCAGATCCAGCCTGGCATCGCGGTCGAGTTCGGCCCGGCACTCGATGCCGTGAGCGGCGGCCGCGCGCTCGAGCGCGCGGTCGCCGTCAGCGTGCGGGTCGACGCCGGCGTGCCGACGCAGCGCCTCGGCATACGTGAGCCGCTCGGCGGGCAGCAACCGGCGATGCGGCGCCAAGAGGTCGGCCGCCAAGGCTTCGACTTCGGTCATCAGCGTCGCATCGTCCAGCCCCAAGCGGTACCACTCGATCATCGTGAATTCCGGGTTGTGCCAGCGGCCGCGCTCGGCATCGCGAAACACCTTGCAAACCTGATAGATGTCGCCGCTGCCCGCCGCCAGCAGGCGCTTCATCGGAAATTCGGGCGACGTGCTCAGATACAACCGGCCGGGCAGGCCGGCAACGCGGGTGGTCAGGGATTCGATCTGCGGATCGGTCACGGCGCCCGCGCCGAGGATCGGCGTTTCGACCTCGAGCACCCCGCGCGCGGCGAAAAAATTGCGCACCGCGGCCAGCATGCGCGCTCGTTGTTGCAATGCGGACAGCGCCGCCGACGGCTGCCAGTCGGGCCGCGTGCCCTCCGGCACCCCGCTACTCATGGGGTTTGGCGTTTCACGCCGGCGCCGCGCCCGCCCACAGGGGTTCGTTGGCCGATGGCCTGGCCCAGTTGGACCACGGAGCCCGCGCGCAGCAGCGGGTGCCAGCGGGTGCGGTTCGGCTCGAACAGCAGAATCACCGTCGAGCCCATGTTGAAGCGGCCGAGTTCGGTGCCCTTTTCGAGAGTGACGGCGGGGCCGGGAATGCGCGTCACGGCGCGGCGCGGCGCCGGTGCGATGTCGCCGGCCCACACGGTGGCAATGCTGCCCACATTGAGCGCGCCCACGAGAATCAGGGCGAACTGTCCGAAATCCGTCTCGAACAGCGTCAAAACGCGCTCATTTCGTGCGAACAAACGCGGCACGTGCAGCGCGGTGGCGGCGTTCACGCTGAACAGGCGGCCGGGAACGTAGACCGTATCGCGCAGCGTGCCGCGCACCGCCATGTGAATGCGGTGGTAGTTGAAGGGCGCGAGGTAGATGGTGGCGAAGGATCCGCCGCGGAAACACTCGGCCCACGGTTGCCCGGCCAATAAATCGTCGAGCGTGTAGCGTTGCCCCTTGGCTTGCAGTAGTCGGTCGTCCTCGATGGCGCCGCACTCACTGACCGCGCCGTCCACGGGGCTCGCGATCGCAGCCGGGTCGCTGTCGATGGGGCGGGCGGTGGGGCGCAGCGCACGCGTGAAGAACTCATTGAAGCTGCCGTACCGGTACGGATCCGGCTCGATCGCTTCGCTCATGTCGACCGAAAACAGCTTGAGGAAGCCGCGCGTCAGCAGGTTCTTGAACCACCGCGTCCGCATCCGTGTCGCGGCATGGACCAAGCGCGACAGTCCGTGCTGCGGCAACACATACTGCAGCCAAACGAACAGTCGTCCGCGGGAATCCGCAACGCCCGGGTCCGGCGCGCCGATGTCCTCTGCGGCGCTCACCCGTGTCCGGCTACGATGCGCCGGAAATCGGTCTGCAAGGCATCGATGGTGAACGGGCCGGTGAGGATCGCCGTTACCTGGCCCCGGGGATTCACCACCAGGATGGCGCTCGAGTGATCGACGGTGTAGGCGCCGTCGGCGCCCGGCGTGATGATGACGGCGAAGCCCAAACTGGCGGCGAGGGCTTCGATGGCGGCTTGATTCGCGGCGGTGACCCCGATGAACTCGGGATCGAAGTAGGGCACGTACCTCGCCAGTTGCTCGGGCGTGTCGCGCTTCGCGTCCACCGAGACGAAGATCACCCGCGGACGCACGGCCGCGCCGCCGGCGCGCAGCCGTTTCTCCAGCGCCGCCAATGTGGACAGCGTGGCGGGACAAAAATCGGGGCAATTCGTATAGCCGAAGAACATCATCGACCAGGAGCCTTGGAGGTTGGCCGGACCAAAGGAGCGCCCATGGTCGTCGATCAGGCTAAAATCCGGCAGCCCGCGCCCGGGCGATAGATAGGTGCCGGTGGCGAGCTCGATCGGCGCGGTGGCGTGGCGCCAGAGCAGCGCGGCGGTAATCCCCACGAGCAGCGCAATCCCCAAGACTGCGACGCTCTGAACCCTGGACAGAGGTGCCATGCGACGATTATCTCATACGGCCGCCGCGGCCGTGCCCGTGGAAACCGTGGGCGCGGCCATCGAGCGCTGCGCCCGCGCCATGCGGCGGGCGCGCGTGCACTTCGGACACGGCACCGACAATGCCCGTGACGAGGCGGCGGAGATGGTGTTCTTTGCCGCGGGAATCGATCACGCCGAGGGCGATGCGGCGTATGGCCGCCCGCTCTCCCCGCGCCGTCGCGCGCGCATCGATGACCTGCTGCGGCGCCGGGTCGACGAGCGCCTCCCCCTGGCTTACCTCACGCACCGGGCCTTTTTTGCCGGGCTCGAGCTGTTTGTCGACGAACGCGTGTTGGTGCCGCGCTCGCCCATCGCCGAGCTCATCTCGAGGCGCTTCGCGCCGTGGGCGCCGGCCCGCCGCATCCGCCGGATTCTGGACGTCGGCACCGGATCCGGTGCGATCGCACTGGCAAGCGCCAAAGCCTTTCCGCAGGCGCGCGTGGATGCGGTCGACATCTCAGCCGCCGCGCTTGCCGTGTGCCGCCGCAACGTGCGCCGCTTGGGGTTGGGCAAACGGGTCGCGGTGCTGCGATCGGATCATTTCACTGCCGTCGAGGGTCGCCGTTACGATATCATCGTCAGCAATCCGCCCTATGTCGGCCGCGCCGAAATGCGCAGATTGCCGCGCGAGTACCGCCATGAGCCGCAGCTGGGCCTGCGCGCGGGTGCCGACGGCTTGGACTCGGTGAGAGTGATCTTTTCGGCGGCGCGGCAGCACTTGGAAGACGACGGCATTTTGGTCGTGGAAGTCGGCAACACCGAGCGCGCGCTGATGCGGGCATTCCCGCGCCTTCGGTTCATTTGGCCGGATTTTGCGATGGGTGGCGCAGGCGTGTTCGTGCTGCGGGCTGCGGACTTGGGCGCCGGCGGTCAGCGAACATACGGAGTTTGAGCGTGGCGGGAAACACATTCGGAACGGTCTTCACCGTGACCAGCTTCGGCGAAAGTCACGGACCCGCGCTGGGCTGCATCGTGGACGGCTGTCCGCCCGGCCTGGCTTTGAGCGAGGCCGACTTGCAGGCAGACGTGGACCGGCGCCGGCCGGGCACCTCGCAATTCACCAGCCAGCGCCGCGAACCGGACACGGTGCGCATCCTCTCCGGCGTATTCGAGGGCAGGACCACGGGCACGCCGATCGGACTGCTGGTGGAAAACCAGGACCAGCGCTCGCGCGACTACGAGAAAATCAAGGACCGCTTCCGGCCCGGCCACGCCGATTACACCTATCAGCAAAAATACGGCTTTCGCGACTACCGCGGCGGGGGGCGCTCATCGGCGCGCGAGACCGTAATGCGCGTCGCCGCGGGCGCCGTCGCGCGCAAGTTTCTGCGCGAGCGTTTGAACGTGCGCATCCACGGATATCTCGCGCAAATGGGTGCGCTGGTGCTCGAGCCCAAGGCGCCCGAGAGCGCCTACGACAACCCGTTCTTTTGTCCGGATCCGGGCCGCGTTGTGGAATTGGAGCAGATGATCTGGCAACTGCGCGAGGCGGGCGATTCCATCGGGGCGCGCGTGACGGTCGTCGCCCGCGGCGTGCCGCCCGGCTGGGGCGAGCCGGTTTTCGATCGTCTGGACGCCGATCTCGCCAGCGCCATGATGGGCATCAACGCGGTCAAGGGCGTGGAGATCGGTGCGGGCTTCCGCGCGGTCGAACAGCGGGGCACCGAACATCGCGACGAGCTGACGCCGTCGGGATTCCGCAGCAATCATGCGGGCGGCGTGCTCGGCGGCATTTCCTCGGGACAGGACATCCTCGTGAGCATCGCGCTCAAGCCCACCTCGAGCATCACGGTGCCGGCCGCGACCATCGATGTGCACGGCAATGCCGCGCAGATCGTCACCACCGGCCGCCACGATCCGTGTGTCGGCATCCGCGCCACCCCCATCGCGGAGGCGATGATGGCGCTGGTGTTGATGGATCATTATTTGCGCCACCGCGCGCAATGCGCGGACGTGGTCCGCACCACCCCCGTCATCACGGCGGCCGGGGCGGGGGCACCGGAGTGACCTTCGGCGCCGAGCCGCCGCGCATCGCCGTCGTCGGGGTGTCGAGCCTCATCGGCGAAGCGGTTCTCGAGGCCCTGCGGGCCCGAAAGATCCCGAGCGCTGCCTTGCATGCGCTTGACGAGGAGCGCAACATCGGCCGGCCGATCGGCTCGGACGAGAGCGAGGAGCCGGGGCGGCATGTGCCTTTGCAGGTGATTCCGGTCTCGGCATTCGATTTTTCGAGCATCGACCTGGCCTTCTTTTGCGGCCGTGCGGCACTCGCCGAGCGCCATGCGGAAGCGGTGGCCGAGCACGCCTGGGTCATCGATAGTTCGGCGGCCTTCCGGGGGCGCGCGGACTGCCCGCTGATCGTTGCCGACGTCAACGGTGCGCTGCTGTCGGGCGCGGGGTCGCGAGGCTTGATTTCCTTGCCGGGGAGTGCGAGCGTCGCACTGGCGACGGCGCTGGCGCCGCTGCACGCTACGGCCGGTTTGCTGCGCGCGGACGTGGCGACCTATCAGGCGGTTTCGGGCAGCGGGCGTGGTGCCATGGAGGAGCTGGCGGGCGAGACGGTCGCCATGTTGAGCGGTAAGAAGGCGCGCGGCCGCGCTTTTGGCCGCCAGATCGCGTTCAATGTGATACCGCAGGTGGACAGTCTGGAGGCCGACGGCGGGACCCGCGAGGAGCGGCGGCTGTGGGAGGAGACGCGGCGCATTCTCGGGCTGCCGCAACTCGCCATCAATGCGACGGCGGTGCGGGTGCCGGTATTCTTCGGCCATAGCCTCGCGGTGCACGCGACGTTCGAGCGCCCCGTCACCGTGGCGGAGGCTATGATGGCGTTGCGGGGCGCGAGCGGAATCTCGGTCATCGAGGCCGATTCGGCGGCGGAGTTTCCGACGCCCGCGACGTCGAGCCTGGCGCCGGATAAGGTATACGTTGGGCGGCTGCGCACCGACCCGACGCGTGATAGAGCTCTAAATTTCTGGGTAGTTGCCGACAATGTTCGGAAATGTGCGGCGCATAACGCAGTTTCCGTGGCCCAGATTTTGGTAAATAGTGGCCGGTAAGATATAGTTGACGACTTATGTAAAAGGCAAGTGAGAATGTGCTTCCAAGCTCTTATCTCGCAATGAACTTTACCCGCTTGCCCACCGGAATTCTGGGAGAGAAAATGTCCGTGACGATGCGTCGCATGATGCTGATGGCGTGCTTGCTATCTTCGGCCACTGTTTGGCCGTCCCTGTCGTGGGCATTGGGCCTCGGTGAGATTCATCTGAACTCGGCGCTGAACGAGCCGATGAACGCCGAGATCGACCTCCTCGCCGCGACACCGGATGAATTGACGGCGCTACGGGCAACCCTGGCGAGCCACGATGCGTTCGTCCGCTATGGCATTGATAAACCAGCCTTTCTGTCTTCGCTCACGTTCAAAGTAGGCAAGAGCAAGGACGGGCGGGATGTGCTTTTGGTGAGCTCGACGGACGCAATTCCCGAGCCCTTTGTTACCTTCCTGGTCGAGGTGAACTGGGCTCGCGGCCGCTTGATGCGCGAGTACACGGTACTGCTCGATCCCCCGGTGTACACACCCGGCGAGAGCGCCCATTCGGCCGCCCCGGTCGCAGCGCCGACCACGGCGGCGCCCACTCCCACCCCCACTGCGGCGGCACCGCCGCCACGGCGCACCGCGCCTCCTGCCGAGTCGGGCGTAGAGCCGACGACCTCGGCCGGCAACGACATTCGGGTGGGCCGGGGCGACACGCTGATCCGGATCGCGCGCAGCCTGCCGTCCAGCGCCGGGGGGCCGGCGGTCGTCGATCAGACCATGATCGCCCTCTACCGCTCGAATCAGAGCGCGTTCGGCGGGAACATCAATATCCTGCATCAGGGCGCGATCCTGCGCGTTCCGGGCGCGGATCAGATCGCCGCGTTGAATCAACGCGAAGCGGTGAGCGAGGTGCATCGCCAGATGGATGCGTGGCGCAGCGGCGCCGGCGCAACGCCCAACGGCCATCTGCGCCTGGTGACCCCCAGCGCCGGCGGCAGTGCGACCGGGACCGGAACCTCGAACAGCGCCAACTCCAATGCGTCGGCGGCTGAAAACCAGGCGCTCAAGGATCGGGTTCGCGATCTGGAAGCGCAGCTGGCCGAGTCGAAGCGGCTGATCGACATTCGCAGCAACGAGCTCGCCGCACTGCAGCATAAACTGGGCGCGGCGGCCAAGACACCCGCACCCGCTCCGCCGCCGGCCGTGACGCCGCCCCCGGCCGTTACCGCGCCGACTCCGCCGCCGGTTGCGGCCGCCAAGCCGCCCGAAGCCGTGAGCCCGCCTGCGCCGACACCCGCGCCGACGCCGGCGCCGCCGCCGCCGGTCAAGAGCAAACCCGTGGCCGTGACGCCGGCCGAAACCGGCTCGTGGACCGACTGGGTAGCCGCGAATTGGTGGGTGCTGATCGCCCTGCTGGCGGTTGTGTTGGGCGGGCTCGGGTTCGCGGCGATGCGGCGGCGCAAAAACCAGGGCAGCGATATCAGCCGGTTGATGGAGGATACCGACGTCGCCGATGACCTGCACGAGCCAACCTCGAAGGTAAGCGCGCCGCGCAGAAGCGCGGAGTCGTTCGTGGTGGAGGAATCCGGCCAGCATCCGATGCCGGATCTCACGGCGGCGCCGGCGCGTTTCGGCGACACGATGGACCTCAAATCGCCCGAGGACACCATGTCGAGCGAGAGTGCGGTCAATCTCGATCAGGGCGATCCCCTGGCCGAAGCCGACTTTCATATGGCTTATGGCCTATACGACCAGGCCGCCGACCTGGTGCGGATCGCGTTGGAACGTGAGCCGGATCGGCGCGATCTGCGCCTGAAGCTATTGGAGATCTATTTCGTCTGGGGCAACAAGGACGCATTCCTGCAGACGGCCAAGAGCCTGGAAGCGACGCGGGACCGTGCGCCCGCGGGCGAGTGGGACAAGATCGTCATCATGGGCAAACAGATTTGCCCCGACGAGCCCATGTTTGCGGCGACCACCGGCGGCGGCCGTGGCGCCGGCGCGCTGGTCGATCTGAATTTGGAGGGCGGGGAAAATCGGGTCGACATCGATCTGTTCGGCGATCCCGAGGGCGAGCGCAGCACGTTGGATCACCAACTGGCCGACTCGGGCGACCATACCGCCGCCGCCGGCGAATCGCCCGGATTGCATACGCCCGGCGACCATCTGGACTTCACGCTCGATACGCCGGAGCGCGGCGCGGACGAGTCGCCGACGCGCGAGATGCCGCCGCGCGACGAACCGACCGTCGAATCGGAGTTGATGAATTTCAGCGACGCGAATCTGGTGGAGGCGCCGTTCTTCAGTGCGCCGGCCGAGTCGCCGACCGCCGAGGCGCCGGCGTTGAAGGGGGGCGAGTTTCCGGATCGCCTCGCCGCGAAGCTGCCGTCGAAGGCGGATCAGACCGCCGAAGTGTCGATCGATGATCTTGGGTTGGATCTGGATCAGCTGGAAGCCACGGGGTCGGCGGCGACCAACAGTGCCCTCGAGGTCACCGATCATCCGGCCGACGCGCCGACCATGGTGGCCGGTCTCGATGAGCGCTCGCGCCGCATGATGGCGGACGCGGAGAGGGACGCGCAGAAGGACGCGGACAACGATGCCCTCGAGAGCACGCCGATCGAAAGCACCGGGCTGAACGAGCGTGACCGCGATCTGACCGAGCTCGAGCGCGAATTGGAGGCCTCGTTCGTCGCCGAACTCGACACCGGGGGCGATGACCTCAAGACGACGATTCTGGGCCCCGAATCGGCGCCCACCGTGTTGATGCCGCGGGACGTCGATGCCAGTCCCACGACCCGCTTCAAGTCGAATGAGTTCGCGAATTTCACGGATCTCGACAAGGTCGACACGGAGTCCACCTCGAAGCTGCGCGGCATCAATGCCGACAGCATCGACTTGGACCTCGACCGATTGGCGTCCGCGCTCGGCAGCGGCGATACGTTGGAGCAGCCGCGCGCGGCGGAGGATTTATTCTCCACCGAGGTTTTCGACGCGGACGATGAGCACAAGGCCGTGGACCTCGACGTGGGCGACGCGATGTTCCCCTCGGACAGTCCGACCAACAAACTGCAGGCTCAAACCAACAAGCTGAAGCCCGTGGATCTTGGCGCGCCGGAGTTGGAGCCGGTGACCATGAGCGAGGTGGGCACGAAGCTCGACCTGGCCCGGGCCTATATGGACATGGGCGACCCCGAAGGGGCACGCAGCATTCTCGAAGAAGTCGTGCAGGAAGGGTCCGCCAGCCAGAAACAGGAAGCCTCGCGTCTCATCGAGTCGTTGCCCGGCTAGGAGCCCGTCTGAGCATGCTACGTGGCCGCGAGCGCGGGGAGCCGCGGGCCGCGCCGGCCGCGGGCCGCGCCAGCCGCTCCGGCGATTCACGGCGCGTGGCGGCGATCGTCGAGTATGACGGCACCGATTTCGCGGGCTGGCAGTCGCAAGCACACGCAGCGTCGGTGCAGGATGCGGTGGAACAGGCGGTCGGCTTCGTCGCCGCGCACCGGGTTGCCGCGATTTGCGCCGGCCGCACGGATTCGGGTGTTCATGCCGCCGGCCAGGTCCTGCATTTCGATACCACGGCGGTGCGCAGCGCGCGCGCGTGGGTGCTGGGGACGAATACCAAGCTGCCCCCTTCGATCGCCATGCAATGGGCCGGAGAGGTGACGGGAGGGTTCCACGCCCGGCACACCGCACAGTGCCGCATCTATCGCTACTACATCGTGAACCGCAGCGCGCGGCCGGCATTGCGGCATCATCACGCGGCGTGGATTCATCGGCCGCTCGATGCCGGCGCCATGCACCATGCCGCGCAGGCGCTGATCGGCGAACACGATTTTTCCGCGTTTCGCTCCATCGAATGCCAGTCCCCGACACCGGTCCGGCGGGTGCAGCGCATCCAAGTGGAACGCATGGGCGATACCGTGCGGTTGGAGATCGCGGCCAACGCGTACTTGCATCACATGGTGCGCAATATCGTGGGTACCCTGCTCGACGTGCAGTGCCGTGCCGACCCGGCCGGCGCCATGGCGGGGATTTTGGCCGGCGGCGACCGGCGTGCCGCCGGGATGACCGCGCCGGCCGCCGGCCTCTACCTGTGGCGCGTGGAATATCCCGACGCCTATGGCATACCTGCGCCCAGTGAGCGCTTTTGGTAGACTTCGGCGCCTATCATGTCCTGGTTTGAGCGAATCGTCCCATCCCGCATCAAGACCGAGCGCCGCACGCGCTCGGTTCCCGAGGGGCTGTGGACCAAGTGTCCGGCCTGCGATGCCGTGCTGTATCGCGCGGAGATCGAGCGCAATCTGCACGTATGTCCCAAATGCAGCCACCACATGCGCATCGGCGGCCGGGAACGCCTGCTGAAGTTCCTGGATCCGGGTTCGAGCAAGGAGATTGCGGTCAAGGTCGAGTCGGAGGATCCGCTCAAATTCAAGGACACCAAACGCTACCGTGACCGTCTCCTGCAGGCCCAAAAGCAGACCGCGGAGCGCGATGCCCTCATCGTCATGTCCGGCCAGCTCGCCGGGTTGGGCGTCGTGGCCTGCGCCTTCGAGTTTCGCTTTCTCGGCGGGTCCATGGGCTCGGTGGTGGGCGAGAAATTCGTGCGCGCCGTGGAGCTGTGCCTGGAGCATCGCCTGTCGCTGGTGTGCTTTTCCGCGAGCGGCGGCGCGCGCATGCAGGAGGCGCTGTACTCGCTGCTCCAGATGGCGAAGACCAGCGCGGCGCTCAAGCGGCTATCCGAGGCGCGCCTGCCGTTCATCTCGGTGATGACGGACCCAACCACGGGCGGGGTTTCGGCCAGCCTCGCGATGCTCGGCGACATCAACATCGGCGAGCCCAAGGCGCTCATCGGCTTTGCCGGCCCGCGGGTCATTCAGCAAACGGTGCGCGAGACCTTGCCCGAGGGGTTTCAGCGCAGCGAGTTCCTGCTCGAGCACGGCGCGCTGGACATGATCGTCGATCGCCGCGAGCTGCGCGACCGGATCGGCGCCATGCTTCGGCTGTTGACGGGTAAAGAGCCCGCTGCGGCCTGATGCCCCGGAGTCTCGAGCAGTGGCTGGTCCACCAGGCCCAGGCGCACCCACACCCCATTGATCTCGGTCTGGAGCGCTTGACAGGCGCGCTCGAGCGGCTCGAGTGGCGCCAGCCGAGCGTGCCGGTCATCACCGTCGCCGGGACCAACGGCAAGGGTTCCGTGACCGCCTATTGCGCGGCGATGCTGACCGCCGCCGGCTATCGGGTGGGCACGTTCACCTCGCCGCACTTCCGCGATTATCGCGAACGCATTCGCCTGCACGATCGGCTGGTCACCGCGGATGAACTCGCCTGGGCGTTCGAGCGCATCGAGACAGCGTGCGCGGCGCATCCCGGTGCGGCGAGTCCGGGCGCGCCGAGTCCCGGTGCGGCGAGTTCCAGCGCGGCGCCGGCTGGCGGCGCGGCGGCCGGCGGCGCCATCTCCTTGACGTTCTTCGAGTACAACGCGTTGGCAGCCTTCCTGATATTCGAGGCGGCGCAACTGGACGCGTGGGTGCTCGAGGTCGGCATGGGCGGACGCCTGGACGCCGTCAACGTGGTGGATGCGACGGTGGCGGTGGTCGTCAGCATCGGCCTGGATCACCAGGAGTTTCTCGGCGTCACCCTCGAGGCCATCGCGCGCGAGAAGGCGGGCGTGTTTCGTGCGGGCCGCAGCGCCGTGGTGGGGAGCCGCGACGCGCCGCGGGTTCTGACCGACATCGCAACATCGATCGGCGCCCGGGTGAAACGCCTGGGAGCGGAGTTCGACTACGTGCGCGCAACGTCGGCGTGGCGCTACCGGGGCACGCGCTGGGATCTCGCGGATCTGCCGCCGCCCGCGCTCGCGGGCGACACTCAATTCGCCAACGCGGCGACCGCCATCGCGGCGCTGGAGGAACTCGCGGCGCGCATGCCCGTGCCGGCCGCGGCGGTTGCGCTCGGCTTGAGGTCGGTGCGGCTGACGGGACGCTTCCAAATCATTGCAGGGGGGGCCGGCAAACCCACCTGGATCCTGGATGTCGCACACAATCCGCATGCGGCGCGTGTGCTCAAGGAGAATCTGCGCGCGCTGGCGCCTACGGGAAGGACGCTGGCAGTGTGCGGAATATTGGCCGACAAGGATGCACCGGCCATCGCCGCGGAGGTGCGCGAGTGCTTCGATGCGTGGTGGGTGGCGCCGACGGACGGCGCGCGCGGCACCAGCGGCGCGGCTCTGGCGGAGCGGATTGGCGCACAGATCAGCGCGCCGATGGCGGTCGCCGATGGTATAGCGGCAGCATGCGCGGGCGCCGCGGCCGCCGCGGGCGCCGCGGATCGAATCGTGATTTTCGGATCCTTTCATACCGTGGGCCCCGCGCTCGACTGGCTCGAGAATGAGGGTGTGCTGCCGCCGGCATTGCTTCCCGAATATACTGATGCGCCCCGCACACAATGAACAAAGGCTGGCCAATCTTCATGGATCGTCGCGTCAAGGAGCGCCTGGTCGGCGCCACGATTTTGGTGGTGCTCATCGTCTTGATCGTTCCGGAACTGCTGTCGGGTCCCAAGCCGGTGTCGGCACCGGCCGCCGCGGCCGGCGCCCCGGACGAAGCGGTGCGCAACGTGACGGTGGATCTGGCAACGAGTAGGGCGACAAGCGCGGAAGACCTGGCCGCTTCGGCAGCGTCATCGTCTACCGCCGCGGGTTCCACGGCGCCGTCTGGAGCCGTCGACCCGACGGGCTCGCAGCCGGCGCCCTCGAGCGTCGCGCCGGATCACGCCGGCGGGCCGCCCACCATCACCACGCTGAAGGCCCAGCAACCGACGCAGACGCGGCAGCCCGCGCTTGAAAACGAGTCGCCGGTCCCCAATGGTGGTGTCTCGACGCCGAGCCCCGGCGCACCGCGGGAGGCGGTTGGTGCGGAAGGGTCCACCCGCAACTGGGCGGTGCAGATCGGTAGTTATGCGAGTCGTGCCAATGCCGATAAGCAAATGCGCCGCCTGAAGGCACACGATGCCTCCGTGTACGTGTCGTCGAGCGGCAAGGGGCCGTCCTTGAGATACCGGGTTCGCGTCGGCCCGTTTGCGGATCGCGGTGCCGCCGAGAAGGCGATGACGAAGCTCCGCAAGGAGGGACAATCCGCGAGCTTGGTCCCGCCGTGACCTTGTGTTTGTGCGTAGGGTTTCACGGCAAGCTCGGGCAACCTCGGGCAAGCTCCGGTAGACTGTGAATATGACCGGAGCCGATGTCGTCATTCTATTGGTTCTGCTGGGCTCCACGTTGATCGGGCTGTTGCGCGGGTTCGTTCGCGAGGCCGCGTCGCTTGCTTTTTGGATAATCGCGATCTGGGCGGCTTGGAGGTTCGGACCCGTGGTCGTGCCGCATCTGGGCGGCTTGCTGGCCGACCCGAGCGTCGCGCCCTGGGTGGGGCGTTTGGTCGTCCTGGTGGTCGTGCTGGTGATCGGCTGGCTTGCAGGCATGCTGCTCAGCTACTTCACGCGCAGCCTGGGACTCGGCCCGCTCGATCGCGTGATCGGTCTGCTGTTCGGCATCGTGCGCGGCGTGGTGCTGATCGGATTGATGGTGATCGGCGGCGAGTTGCTGCATTTGAATCACGAAGAATGGTGGGGTCGGTCGAAACTGATTCCCTACGGCGAGACCGCCGGCGACTGGCTGCGGGCCATGGTCGGCGAAAGAGGCGAGCCTTGGGCGAAACTCGAGCGCCTGACTGGAATCAAAGTCAAAGCGGGCAAGACCGGAGGTCCTTAGATGTGCGGAATCGTCGGAATGGTCGGCTTAAGCGCGGTCAATCAACGAATCTACGATGCGCTGACCGTACTCCAGCATCGCGGCCAGGATGCCGCGGGAATCATGACGGCGGAGGCCGGTGAATTGTTCATGCGGAAGGATTCCGGATTGGTGCGCGATGTGTTTCAGCAGAAGCACATGCTGAAGCTCAAAGGCAACATCGGCATCGGCCATGTACGCTATCCGACCGCCGGCGCGGACAGCGCGCATGACGCGCAACCGTTCTACGTCAATTCGCCCTACGGCATCTGCCTCGGCCACAACGGCAACCTGACCAACGCGCGCGAACTGACCGAAGTGCTGGTGCGCGAGGATCGCCGCCACCTCAACACCGGGTCCGATTCCGAAGTGCTGCTGAATGTGCTCGCCTCCGAGCTGCAGCGCGTCGGCACGCCGCGCGTCACGCCGGCGGACATTTTCGCCGCCGCGAACGCGGTGTACCGCCGTTGCCGCGGCGGCTACGCCGTCGTCGCGATGGTGATCGGCCATGGCATCGTCGGCTTTCGCGATCCGAACGGCATCCGGCCGCTGGTGGTGGGCAATCGCGAGACCAAGAAGGGAACCGAGTGGATGCTGGCCTCCGAAAGCGTCGCCCTCGACATGCTGGGATTCAAGATGGTGCGCGACGTGGCTCCGGGCGAAGCGGTATTCATCGACGAACAGGGCCGGTTCTACGCCCAGCAGTGCGTGGCCATGACGCGGCACACGCCGTGCATTTTCGAATATGTTTATTTCGCGCGCCCCGACTCCATCATCGACAACATTTCGGTCTACAAGGCACGGCTGCGCATGGGCGAGCGTCTTGCCGAGAAAATCAAGCGCGAGCGGCCCGACCACGACATCGACGTGGTCATCCCGATTCCGGACACGAGCCGCACCGCCGCGGTGCAGGTGGCGCAACTGCTCGGCGTCAAGTACCGCGAGGGCTTCATCAAGAACCGCTATATCGGGCGCACCTTCATCATGCCCGGACAGGAACAGCGCTCGAAGTCCGTGCGCAGCAAGTTGAATGCCATCGACCTCGAGTTTCGCGGCAAGACCGTGCTGCTGGTCGACGACTCCATCGTGCGCGGCACGACTTCGGCGCAGATCATCGACATGGCGCGCGAGGCCGGCGCCAGGAAGGTCTATTTCGCCTCGGCGGCGCCGCCGGTTCGCTACCCCAACGTGTACGGCATCGACATGCCCGACACCTCCGAGCTGGTGGCGGCGGGACATACGGACGAGGAGGTTCGCGGCATCATCGGCGCCGATTGGCTGATCTACCAGGATCTGCACGACCTGGAGCATGCCGTCCGCCACGACAACGCCAAGATCACGGATTTCGATACTTCGTGTTTCTCGGGCGAATATGTCACCGGCGATGTGACGCCGGAGTATCTGAAGCGCCTGCAGGGAGAGCGATCCGACGAAGCTAAACAGCAGCGTCGCGATGGCGCCGGACGTGGCATCAAGTCGCTTCGGGTGTTGTAGTCCGTTGGTCGACGTGGTCGCCGCCGGCTCGATGCGGCGGCCATGACGCTGCGTCTGCTGTTGATCGCGGAGCGCGCCGAATACCGGCTGCTGGTCAGAAAGCACGTCGAGATCGATTGGCCGGCAGCGTTCATCGTCGAGCATCGGCTGGGCCAGGACGCCCCGCTGGACGAGCATTTCTCGGCCGCCGGTTTCGACGCGGCGATCCTGGTGGGAGAGCCGCCGGCACACACGCTCGAGGCGCTGGCGGCCGAATTGCTGGCCAAGCCGGAATTCGCCCCCGTCGTGCTCGTGCTGCTGCAGGATCCTCCGCCCGCGCCGCCTGCAACCCCGGGATTGCAGCGAATTTACGGCCGCAAAATCGATCGCGCCGCGCTGAAGCGAACACTCGAGACGGCATCCCGCGAACACAAGCAGATGCAGTCGATCAGGCGCGGCCAGCCGGATTACGGCCAGCGGTACCAGTTCGGCACCGTCAAGATCCGCGGTCATCGCTACATCCGGCAAGTGGGCACCGGCGGCATGTGCAAGATCTACCTCGCCGAAAGCGAGCGCGCGGGCGCCCTGGTGGTGCTCAAGGTGTTCAGCCAGGTGCCCGACGTGTCGGAGCGCATCGTCGGGTTCGACCGGTTCCTGCAGGAATATGAAATCGTCGCAAGCTTGAAGCATCGGAACATCGTGCGCATCTACGATCTGGGCGTCGCCGACGATCACGCCTACATCGCCATGGAGCATTTCCCGGGAGGCGATCTGCGGCAGCGAATGAAGACCCCGTTGACGCCCGCCGTGGCGCTGCACTTCCTCGAGCAGATCGCCAGCGCGCTCGCCGCCATTCACGAGGTGGGCGTGCTGCACCGGGACTTGAAGCCCGCCAACGTGATGCTGCGCACGGACGGCTCGATATGCCTGATCGATTTCGGTTTGGCCAAGGCCAACGAGACGGATGCCGATCTCACCGGCACGCGGGAGATCTTCGGCACCCCCTACTACATGAGTCCGGAGCAGGGCCACGCGGAACTGATCGACGCGCGCAGCGACCTGTACAGCCTGGGCGTCGTCTTCTACGAAATGCTGATCGGCCGCAAACCTTACACCGGGGCGTCGGCCATGGAAGTCATTTACAAGCACCGGCGCGCGGCACTGCCCGACATCGCGCCGCAGTTCGCGAGCTACGAAGCGCTGCTGCGGCGGCTGCTCGCGAAGTCGCCGGCGGACCGGTTCCAATCGGCGCGCGAGCTGCTCGATACGCTTGCGGGCCTGAAGGTCCCCGCGTGAGCGCGGCGCCGAGCGGCGCGCGGGCCGACGCCCGCGGTGCGCATCCGCTGCTGCGCGCGGACACTCCCGGCGCGTGGGTGGCGCTCGCCTGCGCCGCCCCCGACGTTCTGCTCATCGATCATGCCAACTGCGAGAAGAAGGCGGCGTCGACCGCGCTGTCTTTGATGTTTGCCTACGCCGAGAATCTGGATCTCGCCGAGAAGATGTCGCGCCTTGCGCGCGAGGAATTGCGTCATTACGAGCAGGTCGCCAAGCTCATCAAATCGATGGGCCTGGTGCCGCTACGGCTTGCTCCGGGCCGCTACGCCCAGGCGCTGCGGCGCCTGGTGGCCAAGGCCGAGCCGCAACGCGAGGTGGACCTGATGATCTGCGGCGCGCTCATCGAGGCGCGCTCCTGCGAGCGCTTCGCCGTGCTGGCCCCGGCGATCGGCGGCGCGGCCGGAGAGCTCTTCCAGGGGCTGCACGCCGCGGAAGCCCGGCATTACAAGGTGTACCTGGATTTGGCGAGGCGCGCCGCGATTCGCGCCGACGTCGCGCTCGGCCCGAGGATGGAGCTATTCGCGCGGCGTGAGGCGGAGCTCATCACCGGTCGCGATGACGTGTTCCGGTTTCATTCGGGCACCCCGTAGGCCTCTGCATGCGGCGGGCGCCAGCGCGGCCGTGTAGCGCGGCCGTCTAGCGCGGCAGTGAAATCAACTCAGGTCCGTCCCGGTCCCAGCGCAGCAAGCTGCCCCGGCTGTGCCAATCGCCCAGTACGATCCGCGTGCAGGCCCGTCCGTCCACGGTCAGCGCATGGATGGCGGGGCGATGCGTGTGGCCGTGCAACAGCGTGGCCGTGCCGGCGGCGCGCAGCGCGGCCATGACGCTGGCCGGGTTGACGTCGGCGACGGTGTACTCGAGCCCTGCCGTGTGGGCCTGGCTGCCGACGCGCGCGGCTCCCGCGAGCGAGCGCCGCGCCGCGACCGAGAGCGCGAGAAATTGCCGCTGCCAGCCGGGATCCCGCACGGTGGCGCGCAGGCGCTGATAGGCTCGGTCATCGGTGCACAGGGCATCGCCGTGCATGACCAGGACCCGCTCGCCATATAGTGTGACGATCAACGGATCGGGCACGAGGCGCGCTCCGGACAGGGCGCAGAAGCGGGCTCCCAGCAGGAAATCACGGTTACCGTGCATCACGAAGCATGGCACGCCGCGATCGGTGAGCGACTTCAGCGCGGCGATGGCCGTGGCCTGGTGTGGATCGGCGGCATCGTCGCCCACCCAGGATTCGAACAGGTCACCCAGGATGTACAGCGCTTCGGCCTCGCGGGCCTCGCCGTCCACGAGACTCATGAACTGCCGGGCGATCTCGGGACTGCCGGCGTCGATATGCAGATCCGAGATGAAGAGCGTGGTCACGCCGTCAAGGGGATGCGACGCGCTCGATTCGCTCAATGACCACGGGCTGCAGCGGGGCATCTTCCTTGAACGGGCCCTTCGCACCCGTCGCGACGTTGCCGATCCGATCGACCACGTCCATGCCCTGCACGACCTTGCCAAACACGGCGTATCCCCACCGCGACGGGTTCGGATCGAGCGCCGCGTTGTCATAGAGATTCACGTAGAACTGCACGTCGCCCGCGTGGGGCGCGGTCGGGCGAGCAAAGCCGACGGTTCCGCGCTGGTTGGTCAGACCGTTGCCCGACTCATTGTCGACCTGGGTGGTCGAGCCCTTGGCCTTGAGATTGGTGTCAAAACCGCCGCCTTGAATGACGAAGTTCGGGATGACGCGGTGAAATATCGTGCCGGAATAGTATCCCTGGTCCACGTACCTCAGGAAGTGCGCGACCGTCAACGGCGCCCGGTCCGGCAGCAGCTCGATCGTGAAGTTTCCGAGCGAGGTCACCACCTGCACCTGAACCGGCGGCGCGGCAGGGGCCTTCGCCGGCTCGGGCGGCGGATCGGCGGCCACGGCGGACTGAAACACGGTTACCGAAAGCAGAGCGAGGATGGTTAGTAGCTGTTTCATGCTCCGGGATTCTACTCGAATGGGTACAATCTTGAGCTATGTCGTCATCGATTGTCACCCGGTTCGCCCCCAGCCCCACCGGGTCCTTGCATCTCGGAAATGCGCGGACCGCCTTGTTCAGCCATTTGTGGGCCCGGAAAGCCGGCGGGCGATTCATTCTGCGCATCGAAGACACCGACCTCGAGCGCAGCCAGGCGCGATATCGCGACGGCCTGATGGTCGACCTGGGCTGGCTCGGACTCGACTGGGACGAGGGCCCCGACGTCGGCGGCCCGTCGGCGCCGTATTCGCAGTCCGAGCGCGGCGCGGTCTACCAGCGGATGTTTGCGGCCCTGCAGGCCGACGGTCACGTGTTTCCCTGCTACTGCACGGCCGGTGATCTCGAATTGTCGCGCAAGCTGCAAAGGACGGCGGGCAAGCCGCCCCGCTACGCGGGAACCTGCCGGAACCTGACGCTGGCGCAGCGCGCGGAACGCGAGGCGCGCGGACTGCGGCCCACGCTGCGCTTCGCGGTACCTGCCGATGCCGTGGTCGAATTCGTCGATCTGGTCCACGGACCGCAGCGATATTCGTCGAGCGACATCGGCGACTTCATCATTCGCCGCGAGGACGGGACCGCCGCGTTCTTCTTCTGCAACGCCGTGGACGACGCGATGATGGGCGTGACGCATGTACTGCGCGGCGACGATCATTTGACGAACACTCCGCGCCAACTCATGCTGCTCGATGCGTTGCGGCTGCGGCGCCCGGACTACGGACACGTCGGCTTGCTGGTGGGGGCGGACGGCGCGCCGCTCTCGAAACGCCACGGCAGCACCAGCGTGTACGAGTTCCGCGAAAGAGGCTTCATGAGCGCGGCCCTGCTCAATCACCTGTTCCATCTCGGACACAGCAGCGACCACGATGGGTGGCTGGCCCCGTCCGACATGCCGGCGCATTTTCGGCCCGAGCATCTCGGGTTGGCTCCGGCGCGCTTCGACGAATCGCAGCTCCTGCACTGGCAGAAGGAAACCCTGCAGCGGATGTCCGCGGCCGAGATCCGGGCGTGGTCGGCATGCGAGGATTCCGCCGAATTCATCGAACTGGTGCGGCACAACGTGGTGCTGCCGGCGGATGCCGCGCGCTGGGCCGCGGTCGTGCGGGGCGAGCTCCCTCCGCTGGGGGAGGAGGAGCAGCGCGTCATCGCCACCGCCGGCCCGGCTTTCTTTTCGGCGGCCGTGGATGCCCTCGATCTAGCCGGTCCCGATCTCAAGCCGCTGACGAAAATATTGAAGGATCGCACCGGCCGCAAGGGCGCGGATCTTTTCATGCCCTTGAGAGTGGCATTGACCGGCCAGACACACGGACCCGAACTCGCTCCACTGCTGCAAATCATGACGCCAGGAACCGCGCGGCGACGCCTCGAATCACATGCTAAAAATCCATAACTCGCTCACCGGCGAGAAAGAAGAGTTCAAGCCCCTGCGCGCGAACGAGGTGCGCATGTACGTGTGCGGCATGACCGTGTACGACTACATTCACATCGGGCATGCACGCATGCTGACCGTATTCGACCTGGTGCAGCGCTACCTGCGCGCGCGGGGTTACCGGGTCACCTACGTGCGAAACATCACCGACATCGACGACAAGATCATCGAGCGGGCGGCGGAGCGGGGCGAGGATTGGCGGGAATTCGCCGAACGCTTCGCGACGGCCATGCAGGAGGACTGCGCGACCCTGGGTCTGCAAACGCCGGATCTGGAGCCGCGGGCGACGCATTTCATTCCCGCCATGCTTGCGATGACGCAAACCTTGATCGACAAGGGCTATGCCTATGTCGCCGGCAACGGCGATGTCATGTATGCCGTGCGCAAGTTCGCCGATTACGGAAGGCTGTCGGGCAAGCGAATCGACGATCTGCGCGCGGGCGCGCGCGTGCAGGTCGAGGAGTCAAAGCTCGATCCGCTCGACTTCGTCCTTTGGAAGCAGGCGAAGCCGGGCGAGCCCTCCTGGCCTTCCCCGTGGGGCGACGGCCGGCCCGGCTGGCACATCGAATGCTCGGCGATGTCGACCAGCCTGTTGGGGACCTACTTCGACCTGCATGGCGGCGGCATGGACCTGAAGTTCCCCCACCATGAGAACGAAATCGCCCAGTCGTGCGCCGCGTGCGATGCGCCGTTCGTGCACGTCTGGATGCACAACGGGTTCGTGCGCATCAACGACGATAAAATGTCGAAGTCGTTGGGAAATTTCTTCACGGCGCGCGAAGTGTTGAAGACGCTGCGGGATCCGGAGGTGCTGCGATTCTTTCTGCTCAGCAGTCACTACCGCGGGCCGATCAATTATTCCGAGGCGCAGTTGACGCAGGCCGACGAGACGCTGTTGGGGCTTTACCGTGCGTTGGCGGGCGTCGACGATGCGCCGCCGCCGGCTCACGGTCCGCAAGCCGCAGGGCTCGGCGCCCTGGCCGTATTCGAAGCGGCCATGGACGATGACTTCAATACCCCGGACGCGCTCGCCGCCATGCAAGGCGTGGCGCGGGAGCTGAATTCCGCCAAGGCGGGCGGGAGGCGGGAGGATGCGGCCGCGCTCGCGGCGGCGCTGCGCGGCATGGGCCGGGTACTCGGCGTGCTCCAGCAGCAGCCGGCGGACTATCTGAAGCGCGGGGTCGGGACGGCCGCATTGGCCGACCCGGATATCGAAAACCTTCTGGCCGCCCGGCGGGCGGCCCGCGCAGCGAAGAACTTCGCGGAGTCCGATCGGATACGCGACGTGTTGACCGCCGCCGGCATCGTGCTCGAAGACAAGCCCGGCGGAATCACCGAGTGGCGCAGGGCCTAGTCGCAGGGCGCAGGGCGCAGGGCCTACTCGAAGGGCCTAATCCGAACGCCGCGTCGCGATGATACCCACCGCCAGACCGATCAACGCCGCCAGTCCGACGACCTGCCAGGGATTGTCGCGCACATAGGCATCAGTCGTCCGCGAGACGACCCGGGCTTGCGTGCGCATCTGCGCGGCTCCGTCGGAGAGCGCGCTTTTCGCAGCCGCCAGCGCGATCTTCACCTTGGCCTTGACGCGGGCGATCTCCGGGGTGTCGACATTCTTCAAGGCATGCGTCAAATCCTCGACGTTCTCGATGAACGAATTGATTTGCCCATTCGCAAACTCACGGGCGCTGCGCACCTGGCCGGCATCTAATATCGATTCCATGAAGCTCTCCCGAAGGTTCAAAAGCGGCTATACACGGCGGCCCAAGCTCATCAGGAAGCTGATGACTGCGCCGATCAGAAACACGACGAAAAGGATCTTGGCAATGCCCGCGGCGCCGACGGCGATGCCGCCGAAACCGAAGAATGCCGCGATCAACGCGATAACGAAGAATACCACTGCATAGTAGAGCATGACCGCTCCTTGTGTTGAAGATGAAAATCGATCGCACCCGGCCAGCGGCCACTGTGCTCGATCGGCCGGGCTTGGACAGTCGGCGCCCGGATGCGCGAGGCGTAGGACATTGCCCACGCTGCGGCCGTCGGCGCGGGTGCTACCATGCGGACCCCATGAAGACGCTGTTGATCGTTTACCACTCCATGACGGGCGGTACTCTGCAAATGGCCGAAGCCGCAGCCCTGGGAGCCCGTAGCGAGCCTGCGGTTCGAATTTCACTGCGGCGCGCGGCCGAGGCTGATGCGGCCGACGTCCTCGAGGCCAGCGGCTACATTTTCGCGAGCCCGGAGAATCTGGCGGCGATGTCGGGGCAGATGAAGGATTTCTTCGATCGGACTTACTATGCGGCGCTCGACCGGCTGAGCGGCAAGCCGTATGCAGTGCTGGTGTGCGCCGGCAGCGACGGACGCAATGCGGCGCAGCAGATCGAACGCATCGCGACCGGTTGGCGGCTCAAGGCGATCGCCGACCCGCTCATCGTCTGCACCCATGCGCAAACCCCCGAGCAAATCCTGCGGCCCAAGCAGATCCCGGCGGCGCAGCTGAAGGAGTGCGAGGAACTCGGCGCGACGCTCGCGGCTGGAACGGCGCTCGGCATCTATTGACGGGACGCCGCTTGCGCGCGTCATCCGCTGGAACTGCTCATCCCCGAGGAGCGTCGGTCCCCGGTCTTTTCCGGCGGCGGGACGAAGTTCTCGGCGGGACTGGTGGGCGCCGCGTAGTGACTCTCGTCCAGCCGCAGGCGGAGCAGGGCGAGGAGACCCGCAAAGAACAGAGCCGCCAGCACGATGATCGAGAGGAATACGACGAGAAGCTGCATATGCCGACCGTGATCCGTTGCTCAATGCCTGCGAAACGCCACCGTGCCCTTCAAGTAGAGCCACAACAGCGTCGCGATGACGCTGCCGCCCGGCAACTGCAGCAGTTCCGGGTCCATCTCCGCGCTGACATCCTGTATGCGTGCGGCGATCCGCGCGGCGTACGACTCTATGTGCTCTCTCATGGACATCTCCGATGCCCCGGCAACAGATGCCTGGGCAATCGATAACACGCAACTTCACACGTTCGCGAGCATTCGCTTCAGCAGCTGTTCCAGTTCGCGAACCTGCGCTTTCGGTATGCCCTTCAACAGTCGATTCACCACCCGGTCGAGGCAGGCCTCCATCACCGGAAACGCGGACCTTCCCGCCGCGGTGATCTCCAGAGCCACGGACCGTCGGGTGTGCGCGAGCGGAACGCGCCGCACCAGGCGTTTGGTCTCGAGGCGGTCGATCATCCTACTCATCGCGCCGCGGTCGTAATCCATGAGCTTGCACAAATCGCACGCCGATTCGGCGTTGCCCTTCAGCACGTTCTTCAGGATCGCGAATTGCGCCGCCGTCACCTCGAGCGACGCCAACTCCTCGCACAGCAGGAATTCCTGGTCGACTCCGGCGATGATGGCGAGACGCACCTGCGCGATCGAGGAGGCCAAACTCGCGCCCAGCGCCGATGCCTTGGGCTCTTCCCGCTCGTCGCTGCTCGTCAACGCTCGCATGGGGGCCATAATAGTTGCCGAGGCATCAATTGTCAAGGCATCAATGCGCAGGGCTCGCGCCGCCGGCCGCCCCTCAGGGGTCCTGGCGAGGCGCGGCCGGCGGCTCCGCGGCCGCGGCGGGGGCATCGGCGCGCAGCGCGGAATGCCGGGATTCCGTGCGGTCGGCATCGGGCTGCGGCGCCGGGATCTCGTGAACGGTGAGCAGCGTCGGATTGATGATCTGCGGATTGTCGCGAAGCTTGACGTACAGCGGCCCAGCGCTCGGATGCGGAACCGGCAGCGCGTATCCCAGGTAGCCGTCGGGCACGGATACCGCGTGACTGAAGCCGGGATCGCCGGCGACGGAGTCGAGCAGATACAGGTTCGAGCCGACGAGTTGGCACGCGAGGTCGGGCGTCGCAGGGCATCTCAATTCCTTCAGCACGGGCAGCCGGACGAGATTGGTGAGCGCCTGCCAGTCGCTGGCAACGCCCTTGATGTTGACGCGAAATTTCAGCGGTCCGAAGACCGAGGCACCGAAGGCTTTCGCGGGGCTGAGCGTCGCCACCGCGACTTGAGCGCTCTCGAGGGTGAGGCCGCCGTTGGCGAGGCTCAAGCTGGTCGACGACGACTCATCGCCGGTCGCGACATCGACGCTCTCATCATGCGCGAACGCCGCCGGGGATTGGGCTCGAACCGAGAATGCCAAAAATGCATCCTGAGGCAGTTCCGCGGCATCGCTGAGCTGGACATTGCTCTCGTTGTCGGGGACGGACGGCTGCATGCTTTTGCCGATCAAGCTCACGCGCGGGCGCGACGCGTCGACGGAGGCGGTCACCGGAACCGAGCGGCCGTCCTGCAGCGTGACTTTTGCGGCAACGCCATGCTCGGCCTTGAGTGCGGCCACGGCCTGCGCGTCCTGGGCCTGGGCTACCATGGGAAGCTCGTCGCTGCCCCCGCGGCTCGAGAGCGCTCCGGGCACGAACGTCACGTTGCGCAGGGTCAAGCTCGCCACCTCGTCGAGACGGCTGCCCTTCAGCACGCCCTCTGCATCGCCGGCATGAATGGTGAAGCCGTCGAATCGGCCCGCCTCCGAAAACGCCTGGAGAGGCACCGGTTGCGGTTCGGCGAGGCCGTATTGCGCCACCATCAAGGTGAGCGCGCCAGGGTGCGCTTCCTGCAGCGGCAGCTTGACCTCGACCTCATCCGGTTTGACGGACTTCCAATCAACCTTCAATTCCTTGCCGGCAGGATCCTTCAACATGATCGAGTCGATACAGCTCACGCTGTCGGCGCGCAAATGCACGGTGTCCTGGCGACCGACGATCAGCGCCGCCTCGTCGCCCGTCGCCAGTACCCAGCTTCGGGCACGCGCATTCATCAGACGAAAATGCGGGCCGGCATACGCCTCGAAACCCCAGTAACCGTGCAGCGCCGCCTGCACGTTATCCCCAAGGCTCGCAGATCCGATGGCCGCCGTATCGACCACGTAGCCGCCCTGGGTGGCGTCGGCCACGGCCGGCAGGTCCACCGATTTCCCGTCCGCACCGGTCAAACTCAGCGTCACGTCGTGGGCGAAATTGGTCGAAAACACCAACGGCGCCCCTTCGACCGGCAACACCAGCGCCGTTCGCCTCGCACAGTAGATTTGCTTCGGGTCCACGGCATGCAGGGGCGGAAGCTGGGCCTGTTCAATCGCCGGGAGCGCGGCCACCAACACGGACTTCGGATCATGGAAGGACGGCGCCGCGTTCAGCGTCAACTCGAGCTTGTCGCCGCGCGGCGAGGCCAGCGCCGGTATGTACTGATATTGCGCGGTTCCGAACGAATCGAAGATGCGCGCGATGTCGAGTATCGAGGCAATATACGGGCTGTAGTAGCCATAGCTCAACTGCGGCGTGTAGCTCGCCTCCATTGCAAGGTCGCTGCCCGGACCCGAGGTGAGCGCCTCCACGATGGAGGTGCTGTGGCCGTCGTTGAGGATGAGCGACTCCTCCCCCATCATCAGGCACGGCGCCTGCAATTCGGGCGACCGGTCCAAGGCCGCCTGGTTCAAATCCTGCGACGTGCGCACGAAGGCGCCCGGCCGCCCGCGCACGGCGCCCATCAGGGTCTTGAAGTCGCCGCTGGTCTGCGGCGCAAGGAACACCAGCACCTGTTGCGCGTCTTGGGGCACATCGAGCGTCAATCCGTCCGCAGCGCACTTGCCCAGCCAGGTCTTGCAGGCAAAGAACCAGCTTTCGGGCGGCGGATTGGTCGAGCCGCGCAGAAAGGCGGCCACCAACAAATAGTGCACCGATTGGGTGGCTGGCAGGTCCGCCTTCAGCCAGATACGGTCGCCGGGCGCCAGGTTGGGCACTTCGGCGGCCGGCAAGGTGGTCCCGGCGCGGGTGATCTCGACATCGAGAACCGGGCCGGCGAGGTCGAAGGGGGCTGGGCCCGCCTGCGCCGCAGCGCCCGCCAGAGCCAACAACCATAAGCAAGCGGAGCGCCCAGTCATGCGGTTAACGATACCAGTGAAATTGTCGGCATCCGGCTTAGAGCGCCGCTTGCCGGCGAAGTTCGCGCCGCCGGCCCCTCGTTCATGACCGAAGCTTCATGTTCGCGCTTCGGGGGCGCGCGGCGCTTCGGAAAATCGCCCGATCCGGCCGGCGCGCCGATATGCATTATCATGGAAGCCTATGGACGATTCCACCCTCCCGCGCGAGCGGGCGGCCCGGCAGCAGCAGGTCGTGTCGGCGCTCGCGCAGGTTCTGCCGCACGATTGCATCTTGTATCGCACCGAGGAGACGCGGGCGTACGAGTGCGATGCGCTCACCGCCTACCGGCAATTACCACTGGTCGTGGCCGTACCGCGGACCGAAGCGCAGGTGGCGGGGGTGCTCGGGGCGTGTCATGCGCTGCGCGTCCCGGTGGTGGCGCGAGGCGCGGGGACCGGCCTGTCGGGCGGGGCCCTGCCGCACGGCCTGGGGGTCTTGCTGTCGCTCGCAAAGTTCAACAGCATCGTCAACGTCGATGCCGCGGCGCGCACTGCCGTCGTGCAATGCGGCGTTCGCAATGTGGCGATCAGCGAGGCCGCGGCGCCGCACGGTTTGTACTACGCCCCGGATCCGTCGAGTCAGATTGCCTGTACGATCGGCGGCAACGTGGCCGAGAATTCCGGCGGCGTGCACTGCTTGAAATACGGACTCACGCTGCACAACGTGCTGCGCGTGCGCGGATTCACCGCCGATGGCGAGACGATCGAGTTCGGTTCCGAGGCGCTCGATGCGCCCGGGCTCGACCTGCTGCCGCTGGTGGTGGGCAGCGAGGGCATGCTCGCGGTGATCATCGAAGTCACCGTGCGGCTGCTGCCGCGGCCGGCGCTCGCCCGCTGCATCATGGCCAGCTTCGCCACCGTGGAGACCGCGGGCGCGGCGGTCGCCGCGGTCATCGCGGACGGCATCATCCCCGCCGGTCTCGAACTGATGGACAAGCGCATGACGGCGGCGGCCGAGGACTTCGTGCACGCAGGCTACGACCTCGATGCCGCCGCGATCCTGCTGTGCGAATGCGACGGCGCCGCCGAGGAAGTGGAAGAGGACATTCAGCGTGCGATCGGCGTGTTGACGGCCAACGGCGCCACGCGAATCGAAATCAGCCGCGACGAGCGGCAACGGATGAAATTCTGGAGCGGCCGCAAGAATGCATTCCCCGCCTCCGGAAGAATGAGCCCCGATTACATGTGCATGGATTCCACGATCCCGCGAAAGCGGCTGGCGGAAATGCTGCGCGCCATCGAAGGCATGGAGGCCGAATATGGGCTGCGCTGCGTCAACGTGTTTCACGCCGGCGACGGCAATTTGCATCCGCTCATCCTGTTCGATGCGAACGACCCGGACGAATTTCATCGTTGCGAGCTGTTCGGCGCCGCGATTCTCGAGGCGAGCATCGCGGTGGGCGGCACCGTCACCGGCGAGCACGGCGTCGGAGTCGAGAAGCTCAACTCCATGTGCGTTCAGTTCTCGCAAGCGGAGCGTGCGCAGATGACGGCGATCAAGAGCGCATTCGATCCGGCGGGGACGTTGAATCCCGGCAAAGTGATCCCGACGCTGCGCCGCTGCGCCGAATACGGAAAGATGCACGTGCATCGCGGGGCGCTGCGCTTTCCCGACTTGCCCAGATTCTGATGGACCCGGCGGCATCGCCTCTGCGGCAGTTGACCGAGCGCGTATTGGACGCGCGCGACCGCCATACGGCGCTGGAGATCCGCGGGGGCGGCACCAAGCGGTTCTACGGCAATTCGCCGCGGGGCGAGGCGCTCGACGTGCGCGGGCTGTCGGGCATCAGCAGTTACGAGCCGACCGAACTGGTCATCACGGCGCTTGCAGGCACGCCGTTGGCGGAAGTGGAACAGGTGCTGGCGGCGCACGGGCAGTGTCTGCCGTTCGAACCGCCGCACTTCGGCCTCGGCGGCACGCTGGGCGGCATGGTGGCGGCCGCGATCGCGGGCCCGGCGCGCGGCAGCGCGGGACCGGTGCGTGATTACGTGCTCGGTCTCACCCTGCTGAACGGCGTGGGCGAGACGTTGACCTTCGGCGGGCAGGTGATGAAAAACGTGGCGGGCTACGATGTCTCGCGGGTGATTGCCGGCTCGATGGGAATCCTCGGGGTCATTTGCGAGGTGTCGTTGAAGGTGATGCCCACCCCGCCGGCCTGCGAAAGCAGGTATCTCGACATCGATGAAGCGGCAGCGCTCGCGCAGCTCAACCGCTGGGCCACCGAAGGCGTGGCGGTGAC
>JBEKYO010000047.1:0-28454 GCA_049510875.1 Steroidobacteraceae bacterium | reverse complement strand
CTCGAACTCCAATCTGGAGCGATTCATTTCCTCGCGCGCGGCCTTGTTGGTCCAACCGGCGGACAACCTGTCCATCACCGGCAACTTCATGTATCAGCGCATCGATGCGGACGGATACGCCAATTTTCAGGCGCCGCCCAACAACGAAGCGATCTATCAGCCCTACGACATCAAAGAGCCGTACTACGATTCCTTCCATATGTGGAGCCTGAAGGTGAGCTACGACATGTCGTTCGCGAACCTCACCTCCGCATCGTCGTACTGGCAGCGCGATGTATATCAATCCACGGATTCGACCGAGGCCCTGCAGAACATCTTCAACTACACGGCATTTGTCCCGAACCTCTACTCGGACAACGATACGACGTGGCAAATCGCCCAGGAACTGCGGCTCACGTCGCGCGGGGATGGGGACCTCCAGTGGGTGGGCGGCCTGTATTATTCGAACCTGCACTCGGGCTACGTCACGAGGAATCAGACGGTTGGGTTCGTAACGACGCCGGTCTGTTCGTTGCCAGGGTTGGGGGGCGATCCTAACTTGGGCGGTCATTGCGCGCCGGGCTCGACGTACCTCTATGCGCCGCCCATCACGGGTCCGAATCCGGAGGGCATCATGTTCAACGACAACAATCCGAACATCCTCTCGCAGAAAGCGATCTTCGGCGAGGCGAGCTACAAACTGACGCCCACCCTCAAGCTCACGACGGGCTTGCGGTTCTATAAATTCAACATCAGCAACAACGCCAATCAGCGCGGTCTCGGCACGGCATCGGGAGATGCCACGCCCACAATCGACAGCGCATCCGGAAGCAATACCAGCCTGTTGCCGAAGGTGAATCTGTCGTATGAGCCCTCCCCCGATCTTACGCTCTACAGCACCATCTCCAAGGGCTCCCGGCCGGGCGGCGTGAATCTACCCATCCCGCTGGTCCCGTTCAGCCAGGGCGCCTTTTATTACTGCGGCCCGGGCACCGGGCCAAGTTACCTCACCAATCAGCCGTCGTATTATGCACCGGACGATATCTGGAGCGTCGAAATGGGCGAAAAGGCCCGGTTCGCCGATCGGCGCTTTACCGTCAACGCGGACGTTTTCTACGTCAAATGGCACAACATTCAGCAATTGGTCGTGCTCTCCTGCGGCTATCCCTACAATACCAATGTGGGCGATGCCAAGACGTATGGGCCGGAACTTGAAATGGCGGCGAAAGTGACCGATGCGATCACGGCCGAACTCTCCGGTGCGTATACCCAGGCCTATATCAGCGCTCCGAACGACACTCCGGGGCTGCCGATCTACGCCGGAACGCGTGTCACCAGCATTCCGAAGTATACGGGCAACCTGGCCCTGAGCTACGAAACGATGTTGCCCCAGGAGTATAAAATGACGTTCCGGGTCGCGGAATCCTACGTCGGCCCGGTTTACGACACTGCCTATTACGCCGAGAGCCTGGGATCGTACGGCTTGATGGACTTCAGGATGGGTGTGGCCAAGGAGGCCTGGGTGGCCTCTTTGTTCGGCACCAATATGACCAACAAACATGCCGGACTGACCATCGACAACACGGTCTTCGCGTGGCAGCAGCCGACCATCACGCGGGTCTCGACCAATCAGCCGCGCACGATTGGGCTGGCGTTCGAAACGAAGTTTTGATCTCGAGCGCGGGGGGCGGAAGCCCCCCATTCTTTGCACGATCTTTGTATGATGATGCCGTCGCGCGGGCGATCTTGATTCGTGGGTTTTGGGTTTTCGGGGAGAGCTTAAGGTGAGCGACAATTTCGTCAAGGCGGTCGATCAAGACGCCGAGCAATTGAAGGCCTTGGGCTACGTATCGAAGTTCGACCGGACCATGTCGAAATGGGAGAACTTCTCCTTGGGGTTCACCTACCTGTCCCCGGTGGTGGGTGTCTACACCATCTTCGCGAGCGCCTTCATCGCCGGCGGCCCCCCGATGTGGTGGACCTACATCTTGGTGGGCCTGGGTCAGCTCATGGTGTGTCTGATTTTCGGCGAGATCGTCTCGCAGTTCCCCATCTCCGGCGGTCTGTACCCCTGGGCGCGGCGGCTCATGGGCAAGCGCTGGGCATGGATGGCCGGCTGGGTCTATGCCTGGGCCCTGTGCTGCACCATGGCGGGCGTCGCCACGGGAGTGGCTCCGTTTCTCGCGCAATTATTCGGCGTCGACTCCACCCCGCTGGCCACCACCATCATCGCACTCGTGCTCATCGCGGCGACGACGCTGCTGAACTTGAGCGGCACGCGGCTGCTGGCGCGCGTCGCCATGTTCGGTTTCGTATGCGAGCTGGTCGGCGCCATCCTGGTGGGCGGGTATCTGTTGCTGTTCGCCCGGCATCAGCCGCTCGCGGTGCTGTGGAACAGCTCCTTCGTGCATGCGGAGGGCCATTACTGGAAGGCCTTCCTCGCCTCTTCGCTCGCGGCCATGTTCTGCTACTACGGTTTCGAAGCCTGCGGCGATGTGGCCGAAGAGACGCCGGACGCGAGCCGCATGATCCCCAAGGCCATGCGCATGACCATTTACATCGGAGGCGCGGCCGCCTCGTGGGTCTGCCTCGCATTCGTGCTGTCGATCTCGGACATCGCTTCGGTCGTCTCCGGCAAGGACACCGATCCCATCGTGACGCTGTTGCGCGCCGCTATGGGTGAGGCCGGTTTCCGCGCCGTCATCGTGGTCGTGCTGGTGTCATTCATATCGTGCCTTCTCAGCCTGCAGGCCGCCGCGAGCCGGCTCATTTTTGCCTACGCGCGCGATCAGATGATTTTCGGCAGCCGGTACCTCGCCCGCATGTCGCCCGGCCATCACGTGCCTGCGACCGCGCTGGTGGTCATGGGCGCCATCCCGGCGGTGATTGCGCTCTCGGCGCTGTGGCTGCAGGACGCGATCGCCACCATCATCAGCTTCGCGGCCATCGGCATCTACATTTCCTTTCAGATGATCGTGCTGGCGGCGTTGATCGCGCGCGCCAAGGGCTGGCGGCCGGCCGGACCGTTCACGCTGCATGGCTGGGGCTGGTTCGTGAACCTCGTCGCCCTGGGCTACGGCGTCGGCGCCATCGTCAACATCCTGTGGCCGCGCCCGCAGACCGCCAGTGATCCGTGGTACGTGAGTTACGGGATGTTGGCGACCACGGTGGGAGTTGTGGTTCTTGGCGGCATTTACATGGTCATCTCGAAACCCTACGAGCGCGGCAATGCGCCGGCAGGCGACGCGCATCTATTGAAGCCGCCCGCCCCGCGGGCCGCCTCGGTGGTCGCTCACGGGTAAGGCCCGGCGGTCGCGTCATTTCCGCCATCGACGGTGAGGTTCGAACCGGTAACGTAGCTCGCAAGATCCGATGCCAGAAAACACACACAGCGTGCCACTTCGGCGGGTTGCGCCAGGCGCCGCATGGGAATGCCTGCGGCCAACGCCCGCAGGTTCTGCGTGACGTCGCCGCCGCGCCGCGCCAGGATGTCGTCGACCATCCGCGTGTGGATTTCCCCGGGGCTGACCGAGTTGACGCGGATGTGGTCGCGCGCATGATCCAGCGCCATGCAGCGCGTGATCTGCAGCACCGCGCCCTTGCTGGCGCAGTACGCAACGTGATTCGGTTCCCCGTTCATGCCCCATTCGGAGGCGATGTTGACGATCGCACCCTGGCCCGCGATGCGCATGTGCCGGACCGCGGCCCGGCTCGCGTAGAACAATGCGTTGACGTTTACCGCCATCGTTTCGAGCCACTGCTCGTTGGTGGTCTCGAGCGCGTTCGCCGTGTATAGAATCCCGGCATTGTTGACCAGGATATCGAGGCCGCCCAGGCGCGCGACGGTCTCCTCGACGAGCCGCTCGCACGCGCCCGGATCGCGCAGGTCGGCCGCGGCAAACTGCGCCGTGCCGCCCTCGTTCTCGATCGACCGGACGGCCGCGCGGCCGCGCTCCGCATCGCGCCCGCACACCATGACGGCGGCCCCCGCCTGGGCGAACTCGCGCGCGCATGCCTCGCCGATGCCGGTCGTCGAGCCGGTCACCAGAACCACTTTGCCCGTGAATGTCATACACCCCCTCGCCACGCGCCTTGCATCCGTCTCACTGCCAACGCGGCTCACGTAGATTGCTCAGACAGGCTCCCAAGGATACCCACATGGCCAGAGACCCGAAACACGATGTCCTGTTCGAATCCATCAAACTCGGCCCGAAGCGCACGCGCAACCGCTTTTGGCAAACCTCGCACTGTGCCGGGCCGGGCTCGGAGCGCCCGGGCGCGCAGGCGCATTTGCGCGGCATGAAGGCCGAGGGCGGCTGGGGCGTGGTATTCACCGAATATTGCTCCATCCATCCGGAATCCGACGAATATCCCTTCACCTCGGCGCGCATCTGGGACGCCGGCGACGTGCGCAATCTCGGGCTCATGTGCGAGCTCGCCCACCGGCACGGCAGCTTGGCGGGAATTCAGTTGTGGTACAGCGGCGGCAATGCCCCGTCGCTCGAATCGCGCGAGGTGGGCCGCAGCCCCACGCAGTGGCTGTCGCCGCTGTTCTCGACCCGTCAGGTGTACGGCTATGAAATGGACGAGTTGGACATTCGCGCCGTCATCAGAATGTACGTGGAGGCCGCAAAGCGCGCGGAACAGGCGGGATTCGACATCTTGGAAGTTTCGGCGGGCGACGACACCGTGCCCATTCAATTCCTGGAGCCGCGCTTCAACCGGCGCACCGATGCGTACGGCGGCAGCTTCGAAAACCGCTCCCGCTTCTTCATCGAGCTGCTGCAGGCCTTGAAGCAGGCGCTCGGCGACCGCTGTGCCGTCACCACGCGCTTCGAGATGGACACATTGCACGGGCCCGAGGGCGTCGAAGCGCACGAGGACGGTGTGCGGCTGCTGGAGCTGTTTCGCCGCGAAGGAGTGGTCGATGCGGTGGCCCTCAAGATCGGCGATTACGCCGAATGGGGCGAAGACGCGGGCGCGTCGCGCTTCCGCAAATCCGGATGGATGACGCCGTTCATCCGGCAGGGAAAATCCATTCTGGGCGCGCACATCCCGGTGGTCGGCAACGGACGGCTGACCAGCCCGGACGACATGGTGGCATTGATCCGCGCCGGGGTGCTCGACCTCATCGGCGCGGCGCGCCCGTCGATCGCCGACCCGTTCCTGCCCACCAAGATTTCCGAGGGCCGGGTCGAGGACATCCGCGAGTGCATCGGCTGCAATATCTGCGTGTCGAAATTTCAACAGGGCGGCCAGATCATGTGCACGCAGAACGTGACCATTGGCGAGGAATACCGGCGCGGCTGGCACCCGGAAAAATTCACCCGCACCTCGAGCCCGTGCAGCGTCCTGGTGGTGGGCGGCGGACCCGCCGGCATGGAATGCGCGCGAGTCCTCGCAGAGCGCGGCTACACGGTGCATCTGCGCGAGGCCACCCCGGAACTCGGCGGCCATTGGAAGGCGGTGTCGACGCTGCCCCGCCTGAACGAGTGGAGCCGCGTGGTGAGCTACCGGCAGACCCAGCTTGCGAAACTCAAGAAACAGGTCGAGGTGCACCTCGGCATCGGCCGGATGAGCGCGGATGAGGTGCTCAACTACGGCGCCGACCGGGTCGTCATCGCCACCGGCGCCCATTGGAGCCGCGACGGCCGCGGCGGCAATTTCGGACCGCTCCCCGGCGCCGACGACTCGCTGCCGAATGTGCTCACGCCCATGCAGGTCATAGGCGGCAAGCCGGTTCCCGGCCGGCGCGTGCTGGTGCTCGACGGGGACGGCCACTTCATGGGCATTACGCTGGCGGAAATGATGGCGGATCAGGGCAGACAGGTGACCTACGTGTGCGACGCAGCCGATGTCGCCGAGTACGGCGTGTTCACGATGGAGTCCTTCAACAACAAGCGCATGCTGTTCGAAAAGGGCATCAAGACCCATTGCAACTACTGGTTGGATAAGATCGAACCCGGGAGGGTCCGCTTGAGCTATTTGTACAAATTCGGCCCGGATCTGGTCGGACCCTGCGCGGGCTCGGTGCCGCGCCGGGACAACGGCGGGGAATTCGAGCTCGAAATCGACGCCGTGATTCTGGTCACCTCGAGATATTCCGAGACCGGATTGTGGCGCGACCTCAAGGCGCGCAAGGCCGAATGGGCCGCCAATGGCATCCAGGATGTGTTCCGGGTGGGCGACTGCAAGGTGCCGACGCAACTGAACCAGGCCCTGTGGGACGCCCATCGCCTGGCGCGCGAGTTCGATAGTCCGCACCCCGCGTATCCGCTGCCGTGGATTCGCGAGCGCCAATTGTGGGGCAATCCAACCGTACCGGCCTTGGGCGACCCGCGGGTCAACGTTGAAGCGGAGTAATATGCCGTCATGACTGCATCCAAACCGACGGAACCGATCGCCGGAAAGAACGAACTGAGCCGCTCGCTCAAGGGCCGGCATTTGACCATGATTTCGATCGGCGGAATCATCGGCGCCGGGCTGTTCGTCAGCAGCAGCACGGCCATCATCGCCGGCGGGCCCGCGAGCTTCATCAGCTACACCATCTGCGGCCTGTTGATTCTTTTTGTCATGCGCATGCTGGGAGAAATGGCCACGGCGCTGCCGAAAATTCGGTCCTTCACCGAATTCGCGCGCGCAGGGCTCGGCGAGGGAGCCGGTTTCGTGGTCGGCTGGCTGTATTGGTATTTCTGGGTGCTGGTGGTGCCGGTGGAGGCGATCGCGGGCGCCAAGATCCTCAAGCATTGGCTGCCCACCTTGCCGCCGCTGCCCATCGGCATGGCCCTGATGACGGTGATGACCTGCGTGAACCTGATGTCGGCCCGCTCCTATGCCGAGTTCGAGTTCTGGTTCTCGTCCATCAAGGTGGCCGCGATCCTGGTGTTCATCGCCATTGCCGCATCCTATGCGTTCGGGTGGACCGCGCCGCATGGATCGACCTTCGGCAACCTGGTCGATTACGGCGGCTTCACTCCGCATGGGTGGATCGCGGTGTTTGCCGCGGTGCCGACCGTGTTCTTCGCCATGATGGGCGCCGAGATCACCACCATCGCGGCCGCCGAATCGATGGAGCCCGGCCGTGCGGTGGCCCGCATGAGCTCGCAGGTGATCGGCCGCATCCTGGTGTTCTACGTCGTCTCGCTGTTCCTCATCGTATCGGTCACGCCGTGGAACACCGTCCGCTCGGGCGAGTCGCCGTTCACGCTGGCGCTGAATACCATGCACATCCCCTGGGCGGGCGAGGTCATGACCGTCATCATCCTGACGGCCGTGCTGTCGTGCATGAATTCGGCCTTCTATGTCAGTTCACGGGTCATGTTCGTGCTCGCCGAGCGCGGCGATGCGCCGCAGTTCCTGGTCAGGTTGAACGCCCGCCGCGTACCGGTGGGCTCGGTGCTGATGGGCGCGCTCGCCGGGTTTCTGGGCATCATCGCCGCCACCCAGGGGGCCCAGGGGGTGTTCGATTTCCTGGTGAGTTCCTCGGGCGCGGTGATCGTGTTCATATACATAGCCATCGCAATGTCGCAGATCGCCTTGCGCAATCGCCGTGAGCGCGCCGGCGAGCCCGCGCCCGCCGTGATGATGTGGCTGTTCCCGTGGCTGAGCTATGCGGCCATCGCCGGCATGAGCGCCGTGCTGATCGCCATGGCGTTCACGCCGGGCCTGCAGCAGGACTTCAAGTTCAGCTGCATCACGCTGGTCGTGGCCGTCCTCGCGTACGCCGTTGCCAGGAGGCTGCGGCGGCCGGCCGCGGTTCCCAGCGTCAGCGTGTAAACGCCAACTCATGGCCGCTTTGTCAAGCGATAAAAATTACATAGTCGCGTACAAAGAGTACGCTGCGCATCGCGATATTTTTGGCAGTATAAGTTGTGCTTTGCGGTGGCCCCGCGACGGCATCAAGTTTAGGAGCATCTCGCGCCGGCAAGCCAGCCAACTCCCCCGTCGGTGCGATATCCCGGCGGCGTGGGCACCTCATACGGCTCACGCCGTTTTTTATTGCCGGCTCCCGTACCCCTCGTCGCGCGGCTAGCGATCGAATTTCGTCGATAGGATGATCGACGAGGTGGTCCTTTCCACCCCATCGAGCGCACCGATGCGGTCGATGACCTGATCCATCTCCGCCACCGTCGCCGTCATGGCGACCGCAATCAAGTCCACCTCACCGCTGACCGAGTGCAGGACCCGCACGTGATCGATGGCGCGCAGCGCCGCCGTGACCGCCCGCGTCTCTTTCGGGCCCACCTTGATCATGACATGCGCGCGCACCGCGCCCAGAGTGTGTTCGGGTGCCAGGCGCACGCCATAGCCCAAGATGACGCCCTGCTTTTCGAGGCGCTCGAGGCGGCTTTGCACGCTGGTGCGCGACCGGCCCACCCGACGGGCCAGTTCCGCGGTGGATGCACGTGCGTTCTCCCGCAGCGCCGATATCAAACGCTCGTCGATGGCATCCATGTCGATTCGTCGGTTTTGACCTGCATACCGACGGAATCATACCTTAAAAAGCTCCGAATCGCCCCTACCATTCGAAGGGTCACGGCCTGAAAATGATTGGCCCCGTTGCGGAGATTGACGTGAAAAATATCGTTGTGGTCGGTGCCGGCAAAATTGGTTCGATGATCGCCGAGCTGCTCGCCGGCTCGGGCGACTATGCCGTCACCGTCCTCGACCGGTCCCAGGAGCAGCTCGACCGCCTCGAAACGGCGCTGGCGGTCACCAAGATTGCCGCCGACATCACCCACGGGGACACGTTGCAACGACTGCTCGTGGGCCAATTCGCGGTGCTCTCCGCGGCTCCCTATCATGCGACCCGGCTGATCGCCGAGGCCGCGAAAGCGGCCGGCGCCCACTATCTGGATTTGACCGAGGACGTGGCCAGCACCCGCGCGGTCAAGCAGCTCGCCGTGGGCGCGCGCACGGCGTTCATTCCCCAATGTGGTCTCGCCCCGGGCTTCATCACGATCGTCGCCAGCGACCTGGCGGCGAAGTACGACCAGCTGCACGATGTGCGCATGCGCGTCGGCGCGTTGCCGAAATTCCCATCCAACGCGCTCAACTACAACCTCACCTGGAGCACGGACGGCGTCATCAACGAGTACTGCGAGCCCTGCGAGGCCATCGTCAACGGGCAGCTGCGCGAAACCCAGCCGCTCGAAGAGCTCGAAGAGTTCTCCCTGGACGGCATCCTCTACGAGGCCTTCAACACCTCCGGGGGTCTCGGCACGCTGTGCGAAACCCTCGCCGGTAAGGTGCGCAATCTGAACTACCGCACCATCCGCTACCCCGGGCACGCGGCCATCATGAAGGCGTTGCTCAACGATCTGCGGCTGCGCGACCGGCGCGAATTGCTGAAGGACATCCTCGAGAACTCCGTGCCGGTCACCTTGCAGGATGTCGTGATCGTGTTCGTCACCGTGAGCGGCCTGCGCGGCGGTCAGCTCGTCCAAGAAACCTACGCCAACAAGATTTACGCGGCGCCGCTGGGCGGCCGGGTGCGCAGCGCCATTCAAATCACCACCGCCGGCGGCATTTGCGCCGTGCTCGACATGCTGCGCGCCGGCGAGTTGCCCCAATCCGGCCTCGTTAAACAGGAAGACATCAAATTGCCGCGCTTCCTGGCGAATCGCTTCGGCCGCTGTTACGCCATGACCCCGCCGGCCGCCGCCCACGCCGCCTGAAGGCAACCACGTGGCGGACAAACCGGCCTGAACGGCCACCCACGCAGCGCGGAAGCGGGGATTGGCCGTGCCGGCTTGGCGGCTTATGATCACGCCACGGCGGTTCAACAACAGCCATACTAGCGGGTCATGAACGATCCTCATCTATCGAAGCTGCTTCGCTCCCTCGCGGGCGACACCGGCGCGGACGATATCTTGGCAACGCTGCAGATCGACCGCACTTTTCTGGTCGAGAGTGCCGGCGCCGTGTCGCGTGCCGTCTTCTCCATGGCGCTCAACGCCATCCTGTTCCACGAACTGCTGAACCGCGTGCCCACCGGCGCCGCCTACGTGGCTGACCGCCGCCGGCAGCGCGAACGCATCGTGTTCGACCACGGCGCCCTGCGCACCATCCGGTTGGGCTCACGGCCCACCGGCGCGCTGCCGGCCGGGGCCGCCTCGTTTTTGCGCATCCTGGAGCCCCTCGGATATCACGTGAGCGGCACCTATGCGTTCGATGCCCGGCGCATGACCGGGCGCGGCTTGACCCACCGCGAGTATCCGGAGACCCTGCCGCAGTTCTTCGTGAGCGAGTTGCACGTCGAGCGGTTCTCGAAGGAGTTTCAAGCCGCGGCCGAGCGGGTATTCGGCGCGAGCCGCGACCCGCTCACGATCAGCGCGCACGCGGCGCTGGGGGAGTTCGCCGAGCACGGCCGCTGCGAGATGAAGCTCGCCGTGCCGGCGCTGAAGGAAATCGTCGGCGCTTTCGGCCGCTGGCATCGCACGCCGGCGTTGGCCGACTACCGGGTTCTGTTGGCGGAATCTCCGGAGGGCGCGTGGATCGCCACCGAGGGCTCGGCATTCAGCCACGCGACCGAACGGGTCTCGGATGTCGCAATGACGGCTTGCGCGCAACGCTCGCTCGGAAGGCCTGTCAGGGACACCATCGAGACGTCGGCCTCGGGTTCGGTGCGCCAGACGGCATTCAGGCCCGATCCCGTCAAGCGCTCGTTCCGCGCCGAGGACGGCTCGGACATTGAAGTGACCGTGGCTGGGTCGTACTACGAATTCATCTCCCGGGACGTAGTGCCGGGCTCGGATGGCCGTCGGCGCATGGATCTGCGCTTCGGCAACAACGCCACGCAGGGTATCCTCAAGAAGACGGCGGCCGGGTAATCCTCATTCCGGCGCGCGGCACGCGTAGGTGATCCGGTTCTGCGCGTCCACGAGCCCATGGCCGAGCAGCCACAGCCGGGCATCCTCGGCATCCTCGGCGAACCACGTTGCGGCGCTGCCGAGGCGAAAGCTATAGCCCCACGCGTCCATATCGCGGCACATGCGCTCCTGCCCCACGTTCGGCAGCACCGTGGCCAGCAGGATCTGCAGATAGCACACGGCGCTTTCCTCGCTGTCGTCCCCGCCCGCATCCCGATCCAATCCGGCGCGCCGCTCCGGGGTCATGCAAATGAAATGCGCTCCCTCATGCAGCACCGAATGGAGCGGCGTATCGAGCCGCACGTAAATCTTCGAACCGACCAATCCGGCCTCCCGGTCGCCCCAGAATGAACCCGGTATGCGTTGCTCAGGCGCCACCAGCGTCACCTCGAGCCCATAGCGGTCGAGCAGCATCTCCAGCGGCAGTCGATCGACGGAATTGATGAGCAGCACGCTGCCAGTCCGGGCCCAGCGACGGCCTATTTCAAGCTCGTCAAGCGCCGCATGGCGATGGCCACGAGATCGCGCGCCATCTGGCGGCGCAGGATGTCCGCCTCGTGTTCCTTCGCGAGCTGTTCCTGTTCGACGAAGCTGTAGTCCTTCGACACATTGATGGTTTGCGGCTTCAGCAGCTCCTGGTCGGGGCCGCGCACGGCAAAGGTCACCGTATAGGTCAACTCGTATTCGGTCGGTATGTTGCGCTCCGAGACCGACAGCGTGCGCTGCTCGACCAGGTCCTTGGTCACTTCGATGGTTGCCGTCGACTTCTCGCGCACCTCCTGGACCAGCGCACCCGAGTTCTTGAGCTCGTGCTCGAACTCGCGCGCAAAATCGGTGTAGGGATCCTTCACCGACAAATACGGCCGCGCCAGAATTCCCGGCAGCGGGTCATCGCCCGCCAGCCGGAATCCGCAGGCGGCAAGCCCCGCGCAGGCGAGCACGCCTGACAAAGTGACGCATCTCATGTCGCGATACTATACGACTGCCGCGATACTGTACGACTGTCGCGGCGCTGGGCGACTGCCGCGCTGCTAGACGACGACGTTGACCAGTTTTCCCGGCACCACGATCACCTTACGGACCGCGCCAGCCCCGACGAATTTTTGCACGTTCGGATCCGCCAGTGCGGCGCTGCGCACGGTTTTCTCGTCCGCGTCCGCGGGCACCGAGACTCGCGCCCGCAGCCTGCCGTTCACTTGCACGACGAGTTCGATCACGGATTGCTCGAGCGCCGCCGCATCGGCCGCCGGCCAGGGCTCGTCGATCAGCGCGCGACGATGTCCCAACTCGCGCCACAGGGCGTGAGTGACGTGCGGGATGATGGGCGAGAGCGACAAGACGGCGATGTCGAGGGCCTCCTGCATCACGCTGCGCTCGGGCGCGGTGTTCTGAGGAAATTTCGCCAACGCGTTCAGCAGCTCCATGACCGCGGCGATCGCCGTGTTGAACGTGCGGCGGCGCGCGATGTCGTCGGTGACTTTTGCGAGGGTGTGGTGCGCCTGGCGGCGCATGGACCGCTGCGCCTCGTTCAAGCCGCTCGTGTCGAGCGGCGCGGCCGCGCCCTGCACCACGTGCTCGTGCACGGCCTTCCACAAACGCTTGATGAAACGAAACGCGCCCTGCACGCCCTCATCCGACCACTCGAGCGTTTGCTCCGGCGGGGCGGCGAACATCGTGAACAATCGCGCCGTATCCGCGCCGAATTCGTCGACCAATTGCTGCGGATCCACGCCGTTGTTCTTCGACTTGGACATCGTCACCACGCCGCCCGACTCGACCGGCAGCCCGTCGGCGCGAAGGATCGCCCGCGTGGCCGCAACGCGCCGACCCGCGCCCGCGGGTGCCGCGACCTGGGCATCGACGGCAAGATCGCCATCCGCGGCCGATTTGGCGCTGTCGGCGCTCACCTTCAGGACGTCCGCCGGATTGAAATACTCGACGCGCCCGGACTCCGGTTTGCGGAAGTAAACCTCGTTGAGCACCATGCCCTGGGTGAACAGGTTCGCGAACGGTTCCTTGAAGGTCACCGCGCCGAGTTCGTTGAGCACGCGCGTCCAGAAGCGGGCATAGAGCAGATGCAGGATCGCGTGCTCGATGCCGCCGATATATTGATCGACCGGCAGCCAGTAATGCACCCGTGCATCGAGCATTGCTTCGTGGTTGTCGCTGCACGCGTAGCGCAGGAAATACCACGAGGAATCCACGAACGTGTCCATGGTGTCGGTTTCGCGCCGCGCCGCGCCGCCGCAGCGGGGACACTCGGTGTGCAGGAATCGCTCATCCTTGAGCAACGGGTTGCCGCTGCCGTCCGGTACCAGATCCTCGGGCAGCAGCACCGGCAACGCGGTGTCGGGTACCGCCACGGTGCCGCAGGCGGCGCAGTGAATCACCGGAATCGGGCAGCCCCAGTAGCGCTGCCGGGAAATCCCCCAGTCCCGCAGGCGCCAAGTGGTCTGCTTCTCTCCCAGTCCCAGCCTGGCCAAATCGGCGGAAACCGCATCGATGGCGGCTTGGAATTCCAGCCCGTCGTAGACCCCGGAATTGATGCAGCGGCCATGCTCGCTGTACCACGGCGCATACGCCTCCAAGGAATAGGGCTGCGCCCGCACGTCGATGACGGGTTTGATCGGCAGTGCGTATTTCTTCGCGAACTCGAAATCGCGCTCATCATGCGCGGGCACGCCCATGACGGCGCCTTCGCCGTAGCTCATGAGCACGTAGTTGCCGACCCACACGGGCACCGATTCCCCGGACAGCGGATGGCGCACCACCAACCCCGTGGGCATGCCCTTCTTCTCCTGGGTCGCGAGTTCCGCTTCGACCGCGGGTCCGCGCCTGCACTCCTCGATGAACGCCGCCAGCGCGGGGTTGCCGGCTGCCGCATAAGCGGCGAGCGGATGCTCGGCCGCCACGGCACAGAACGTGACGCCCATGATGGTGTCGGCGCGGGTCGTGAAGGCATGCATCACGCCTTGCTCGCCGCCGATGTCGTACGGGAATCCGATGCGCACGCCCTGGCTCTTGCCGATCCAATTGGCCTGCATGGCGCGCACGCGCTCCGGCCACCCCGGCATCGCGTTCAGGGACTCGAGCAGATCATCGGCGTAGTCCGTGATCTTGAGGTAATACATGGGAATCTCGCGCCGCTCGACCACCGCGCCGGTGCGCCAGCCGCGGCCGTCGATCACCTGCTCATTGGCGAGCACCGTCTTGTCGACCGGATCCCAATTGACGACGCCGGTCTTTTGATACGCGATGCCTCGTTCCAGCATGCGCAGGAACAACCACTGATTCCAGCGGTAGTAGTCGGGCCGGCAGGTCGCGAGTTCCCGGCGCCAATCCACGGCGAACCCCAGGGATTTGAGCTGCTTCTTCATGTGCGCAATGTTCTCGAAGGTCCATTTCGCCGGGGGAACGCCGTTCGCCATCGCGGCGTTCTCCGCCGGAAGGCCAAATGCGTCCCAGCCCATGGGCTGCAGCACGTTCTTCCCGTTCATGCGCATGAACCGGCTCAACACGTCCCCGATGGTGTAATTGCGCACGTGCCCCATGTGCAGGCGGCCGCTGGGGTAGGGAAACATCGACAGGCAGTAATATTTGTCGCGCGCGGGGTCCTCTCTGGCCTCGAAGCAGCGCTGATTTTCCCAGTATTGCTGTGCATCCGCCTCGACGGCCGCGGGCTCGTATCTTTCTTGCATAGATGCGCGGCAGAATACCCGAGATGCCGAGCGGCCGTGAACTACCGTAAGCTTGCCGCCCACATGCAGGTCTCCACTCGTTTCGCCTTCTTGCTGGTCACCGTCAGCGGCTGTCTGTGGTTTCTCGCCTGCACACCCTTCGACCTGTCGTTTCTCGCGTGGGTCGCTGCCGTACCCATGCTGCTCGCCATCGACCGGGCACCCAGTCTGAAGGCCGCGCTGTTCCTGGGGTGGTGGGCCGGCGTCGTGGAGACGGCCGGCGGGTTCTACTGGCTGATCGACACGACGCAGCGCTTCACCAGCCTCCCCTGGGCAGCGGCCGCGTTGGTGTTTTTCCTGTTCTGCGCGACCCGCGCGATCATTTTCCTGGGCTTCACCGGCATCGTCTGCGCAATACGCCGCCGGCGGGCGGTGCCCATGGTCCTGCTTGCACCGCCGGCCCTGGTGATCTGCGAATTCACCGTGCCGCAGCTGTTTCCCTGCGGTCAGTGGATCACCCAGGCCTGGCACCCCCTCGTGATCCAGATCACCGAACTGACCGGCCCGCTCGGCGTCACGGCCCTGCTCATGCTGGTCAACGGTGCGCTGTATGATCTTGTGTCGAGACATCGCGCGGCGCGTGCCGGCGCGCTCGCCGCAGCCGCGCTGCTCGGAGCCGCGCTCGTCTTCGGCGCCGTTCGCATGCGGCAGGTGGATGCACGCGTCGCAGCCGCGCCGCAGCTCAAAATCGGCCTGGTGCAGCCTAATTTCGCGTACTCGGCCGATGCGGATTTTTCGCGCGAGGAAGCGCTGCGCGAGTTGGCCGCGCTGCAGGAACAGTCGCAACGTCTGGAGCACGCCGGCGCGCAGCTCATCGTCTGGAGCGAGGGCAGCTATCCGGTGGCGCTGTCGCGCGATTTCAGCGCCGATTTCGACCCCGACTCCCTGGCGATGATTCGCCGCGGCTTCACCACCCCCCTCGTGCTCGGAGCCAACACCGTCGGAGCGGATTTGAGCGACGCCTACAATTCCGCTCTGCTGCTCGATCAAGACGGCCGGGCGGTGGCTCGCTACGACAAGGTGGAACTGCTGGCGTTCGGCGAATACATTCCCGGAGTCGCCCTCTTCCCCTGGCTGCAAGACCTGCTGCCGCTCGGCACCGGCCGGTTTCAAGCCGGCGCGGGACCCGTCATCATGCCGCTGCACACGGCTCAGGGCGGGAACTGGCGCCTCGGGCCCCTGATTTGCTATGAGGATCTGCTGCCCGATTTCATCCGGCGGGTCGGTGAGTTGCATCCTGACCTGCTGGTGAACCTCACCAGCGACCAGTGGTTCGGCGCCCGAACGGAACCCTGGGAACATCTCGCGCTGTCGGTGTTCTCCACCATCGAGTTGCGGGTCGCGCTGGTCCGGGCGGTCAATTCCGGCATTTCCGCCCTGATCGACCCCAACGGCCGATTGCTCGAGATGACCTATGCGGACGACCCGTATCGGGACCCGAGAGCGTCCGACAGCAAGCTCGTGGTGGCGCCGAAGCTCGAGGGCGGACACACGCTGTTCGTGGCCTGGGGCGACTGGTTCTTCTACCTGTGCGCGGCCGGGACGCTGCTCTTGGCGGGATGGAGCTACGCGCCAGAACTCCAGGCCTGGCGCGCGGCCCGTCGAGACAAACGCAATAAATAACAATCGCTTACGATTTCTCACCGGCTGGTCCCACCCAATTCCGGCTCCCAGGCCCCGACCCCACCTCCACCCCGGACGCACCCCGGACCCCGGAACCCGACCCCGCCGCCGCGGCTGCGCCGCGCACGAAGCCGCCCGTTCGCAGCGTGGCGGATTAATAGGTAAAATTGAGAGCTGCGCGGCCGCCCGCAAGCGCGCGGCGTGCGACCATGGGTTCACGTCCCGGTGGAGTGGCCATTGGTTAGATTCAAACCGCCCCGATTGATGCGTCTATGTCCTTGAGCAACGTGCGCCCGCCATGGTGAGAAGCCGCCAGAGCCGGATCAAAAATTATTTTGCCGAAAACCGTCTATTCGCGCTGCGGAGCATCATCGCGGGGCTGATAGCGGGCGCCTTGCTGGTGGTGGTCGGGGCGCGCCTGTTCTATTTGCAGGTCTTGCGGTACGACTACTATTCCACGCTGTCCCAGGGCAACCGGATTCGCACCGAGCCCATTCCGCCGAGCCGCGGACTGATTCTGGATCGTCACGGCGTCGTGCTCGCCGACAACCTGCCGGCGTTTCAAATCGAACTGGTGCGCGAACTGGTCGGAGACACGAAATCTCTGGACACGACCTTGAGCATGCTGGTCGGCATCGGGCTGCTGCGTCCCGAGGAAATCAGCAACATCAGGCGCACGGTGCTGCTGCACAAGGTGTACGAGAGCGTGCCCATCAAGCTGCAGCTCACGGAAGAAGAGATGGCGCTGTTTGCCGTGCACCGCTACCAGTTCTCGGGGGTGGACATCCGCACCCGCCTCGCGCGGCATTACCCGCTCGGCGAATCGGCCGTGCACGCGATCGGATATGTGAGCGCCATCAATGAACAAGACCTGAAGCAGATCGACAGCGATGCCTACGCCGGCACCAGTCTCATCGGCAAACTCGGGGTGGAGGCCGCGTACGAACAACAGCTGCACGGCAAGCGCGGTTCCCGGGAAATTCTCGTGAATGCCGCCGGCCGGCCGGTCGACAAGCAGGGCGACTACACGCCCCATCTCGAGGTCCGCCCGCCCATTGCCGGCGACGATTTGATCCTAGGGTTGGATATTCGCGTACAGAAGGTGGCCGAAGACTCGCTCGCCGGCAAGCGCGGCTCGGTGGTGGCGCTTGACCCGAAGACGGGCGACGTGATTGCCCTGGCGAGCATGCCGGGCTTCGACCCCAACGCCTTCGTCAGAGGCTTGACGGTCGCCGAATACACCGCGCTGCGCGACGACATCGACATCCCGCTGCTGAATCGGGCCTTGCGTGGCGCCTACCCGCCGGGCTCGACGGTAAAACCGCTTTACGCGCTGGCCGCGCAGAAATACAACATTCTCACGCCGCTCCAGATCGAGTATTGCAACGGCGTGTTCACCCTGCCGGGCAGCAGCCACCAGTACCGCGACGATGAGAAACACGGCGCCCTCGACATGCGCCATGCCATCGCCCGCTCCTGCGACGTGTATTTCTACCGCGTTGCCGAGCGGCTCGGCATCGACCGCATGGCCGAGTTCATGAAGGTGTTCGGCTACGGCGATTTGACCGGCATCGACATTCCGGGCGAGAAACCCGGGCTGTACGCGTCGCCGGAGTGGAAGCGGCACGCGTTCAAGCGCCCCGCCGACCAGGCGTGGTTCGCCGGCGAGACCATCAGCATGGGCATCGGGCAGGGCGCGATCACCGTGACTCCCCTGCAGCAGGCGCACTTCGCGGCCGAGATCGCCGAACGCGGCCAAATCATCGCCACGCCGCGCATGGTGTCGGCCATCCGCGCGGCGGGTTCGAACACCATCGTGCCGCGCCACCCGCAACTGTTGAAACCCATCGATATCGCGACCAAGGATCAATGGGACGTCATCTACGACGGCATGGTGGGCGCCACGTCGGCCATCGGGACCGCCCACGCCGCCGGCCTGGGAGCCAAGTATCTGATTGCCGGCAAGACCGGCACGGCCCAGGTGTTCACCATCAAACAGACCGACAACACCAAGACCAAGATCAAGGACGAACGCAAGCGCGACCATTCCTGGTTCATCGCCTACGCGCCGGCCGATGATCCGAAGATCGCCGTTGCCGTTCTGGTGGAGAACGGCGGTTTCGGAGCCTCGGTGGCGGCGCCCATCGCGCGCAAAGTGCTGGATGCCTACCTGCTCGGCGTCGAGCCGCAGGTCGATCCGAAAAAACCGGTGGCGGTGCCCTCGCATGTGGAGATCGAGGTACCCGGCGCCAAGGGCGCGCCGCTGTAGAGGGCGAGGCGCCGCCTTTAGGCGCCTTTAGGCCCCGGCTTTGGGTCTGCGCTCGCCCGGCGTCAACTGATGCTCGACGCGGTCCGCCTTGATTTGCATCGGGCCCGCCGGGGTTTGGAGGTCGAAAACCACGTTGCCGAGGAATACCTGCGAGTCGTCGTCGCCGGGAAGCGTCACGGTCGAACGCAGCAGTTTGTTCGACGCCGCGTCGGAGCGGCTGACTTTCAGGGGATCCCGCGCCGTGTCCGGCGTCAACTCGAGCACGATGTTGTCCGCCCTGATTTGGATCGGCTGGGTGCTGCCCGCGATGCTGATGAGGACGTCGCCGCTCAGGCGCATCGCCTCGAACTGGGGATCGGCGTAATTGACCAGCGATTGCGCGAAGTTGGCCGACAGCTTCGTGACCGCCCCGACCGGTATCGTGACCGTGGCTTCGTGCCCCGGCTTCTCGTCCTGGATCACGAAGGTTTCCGCCTGCGCGACCGAGAATCCGGATGCTGCGAACAAAATCCCAATAAACCAACGGTTTACCATAAAACGTTCCTTCTCTATCTTAGGCTGCATGATCTTCGGCGGGTGCGTCGAATGCAACCAAAAACGAGGTAAAGTTATGCAAAGCAGGGCTTGGACCTGGGTTAGACGCTGGCTTAGACCTGGGTTAGACCTGTGTTAGACCCTGGCTTAGACCCTGGCTTAGACCTGGGTTGGACCCTGGGTTAGACCTGCGTTAGACCTGGGTTCGACGGGCTCCACTGGCTTAGCTCCGCCGCCGCAGGCGCCGGTGCACCGCGCCCAGCAGGCCGTTCAGCTCCTCGATCTTGAGCGCCGCCCCCACCCCCAAGAACACGAGGCCAGCCACCGCCACGGTGCCGAGCAGCGCGCAGGTTTTGCGCAGCAGCGCCTGCGTCGCCCAATCGGACAACAACCAGTGGGAGGACGCCGCACACACACCGGCCAAGGCCGCGCCCGCGACCGCGGCCTTGCCCAAGAGGATGAACATGCGGCGCGTCTCGAGACCGGACAGCTGCCGATACATGAGCACATAGAGCACGAGGAAGTTGCACGTCGCCACGCACCCGGTGGAGAAGGCGAGGCCGACGTGGCCCCAATGCAGCTTGAACGTGAATACCCAGTTGAACACCAGATTGAGGGCGACGGCGAGAAAACTCACCAGCATGGGAGTTTTGCGCCGGTCGAGCGCGTAGAAGGCGTTCACGAGCACCTTGAGGGCCGCGTAACCCGCGAGCCCGACGGCATAGAAACGCAGCGCCCCGCCCGCTTGCGCCGCCTCATAGGCGTCGAATTTTCCGTGCTGATACAGCACGGATATGATCGGCTCCGCCAGCATCATGAGCCCGATGGTCGAGGGCACGGTCAACAAGAACATCAGCCGCATGGCGCGCGCCAGCTCCGCGCGAAAGCCGCTCATATGGCCGGCGACGACCAGGCGCGACAACAACGGCAGGGTGACGGTGCCGAGCGCCACGCCAAACAGGCCGAGCGGCAACTGCATCAGGCGGAATGCGATCGCGAGCCAGAATATCGCCCCGTCACCGAGCGTCGAGGCGAACATGGAGTTGACCAGGACGTTGAACTGCGTGGTGCTGGCCGCGATCACCGACGGCCCCATCAGCCGCAAGATCGCCCCCACCCCTTGGTCGCGCCAGCGAAAGTCCGGTCCATAGCGGTAGCCGAGCCGCGACAGTGGCGGCAACTGCACGGCAAATTGCAGCGCGCCGCCGAGTAGCGTGCCAATGGCGAGTCCGACCAGCGCGCGCGGACCGAATGCGGGATCGATCCATGCACCCAGCGTCACGCCGCCGACGATGGAGCCGATGTTGAAGAAGCTCGAGGCCATGGCGGGCACGCCGAACACGTTCTTCGCATTCAGCATGCCCATCACCAAGGCAGCCATCGAGACCATCAGGATGAAGGGAAACATGATGCGGGTGAGCTGCGCGGTCAACGCCGCCTTCTCCGGGCCGAAGCCGGGCGCGATCACGCCGACCAGTTGCGAGGAAAACACGATGCCGGCGACGCAGATCGAGCCCAACACGACCAGCGTCAGCGTGGCCACCTTGTTCGCGAGCCGCCAAGCGGCCGCATCGCCGCTGCGCGCGATGGTCTTGCTGAACGTCGTCACGAAGGCCGTGGAGAGCGCGCCCTCCGCGAACAGATCGCGCAGCAGATTCGGAATGCGGAACGCCGCGGTGAAGGCATCCATCGCGCCGCCGCCGCCGAACAATGCCGCGCAGATCTGCTCGCGCGCGAGGCCAAGCAGCCGGCTGCACATCACCGCCAAGCCGATGACGCCGGCGGCCTTGGTATTCAAGCGTTCGGTACGTTCCTCGGTCGGCCCCGGGTCGGCGGCCGGCGGCGGCGCATCCGGCGGGTCGTGCGGGCCGGTGCCTGAGCTCATTAACGGTCGTTGCGTCAAAGTGCTCGTAGTCTACAGAAATCGCGCCACCACGAGTCGCACGGCGCTGAAGCCCGCGCTGGCATCGCGCGGCCGAACAATGGTAGAAACGGCCCGAGATTCACCGCCGCAGGTGGCAACGAGTCCGACGTGGTTCAATACTTCGTACCCATCAAAAAGCCCGAGGACCCGCGCCCGCGGGATCCGCGCCGCACGGCGGTAATCGGACTCATCGTGATCGTGCTGCTGGTGATCGCCGGGATCTACCTCACGCATGCGCTGCGCGACATGGCGCGCGTCCAGGATTGCGTCATGCAGGGCCGCACCAACTGCGCGCCCGTCGAGCCAGGGAGCGGGCGGTAAGTGGCGCTATCCGAATTGAAAGCCTGAAATCGCGTTGCCGGCAATCGCCTCGCTGAAGGTGCGCACGGCCGAATCACCGCCGGCCGCACCGGCCGCGACCATCAAGGGCAACAGGTGCTCCTCGCGCGGATGCGATTCCCGGCCACCCGGCGCACTGCGCCAGGCAGCGAGCTTCTCGGCGCGCGTCGCCGGATCGGAAACGGCCTCGTTCAGCCACGCATCGAACGCGGCGGCCGCAACGGCGCCGCCTCCGGAGAACATGGCGGCGAGATTGTGGTAGCTCATTCCGCTGCCGACGATGAGCACCCCCTGTTGCCGCAACGGCGCCAGAGCCCGCCCGATCTTGAGATGCAGGGCCGGATCGAGGCTCTTCTGCAGCGACAGCTGCAGCATGGGAACGTCGGCGCGCGGGTAGATCAGCAAAAACGGCACGAAGACGCCGTGGTCGAGTCCGCGCTTGGCGTCGACCGCGGAGTCGAACCCCGCATCGGACAATAAATCGCGCACGCGCTTCGCGAGCTCGGGCGCGCCGGATACCGGGTATCTCAGCCGATACGTATGCTCCGGGAACCCGTAATAGTCGAACAGCAGATTGGGCTTCTCGGCGACGTTCAACGTCGGCACCGGCGCCTCCCAATGCCCGGAAATCACCAGCACCGCTTTGGGCCGCACGCTTAACGCCGCATCGATTCCGCGCAGGTAGGACGCCAGTCCGTCCCACATATGCGGATTCGCCGCCGGCGGGTCCATGAAGAAGCATGGGCCACCGCCGTGCGGGATGAACAACGTTGGAAGTCTTTTAGCGGCGTTCACGGCGACGATTTCCCGGCTAAACTCAGCCTAGCCGCACCGGCGGTGAACGTCAATCGAGCGCGCCGCCGCGCTCAGACATTCGCATTGACGTTGGCGCCAAGCGCACTCAAGGAGTGCACCCCGGTGCTCTGCACGTTCTGCAGCAGATTGCTCAGGAAATTCTGCAGCGACGCGTTCGACGTCGCGGTCGACGCCGTGCTCGTGCCCGTCGCCGCGGAGCTGCCGGTCACTCCTTGAACGAGACTGTTGAACGCTGTGCTGAGATTGGACGTCGCGGCCGTCGAAGCGCCGCTCGATCCGAGTTGCTGGATGAGCGATTGCAGCGATGACACGAGGCTGCCTTCATACTGACCCGCGCTGCCGCCCGTGCTCGAGGCCGAGGCCGATGCCGCGGCCGATCCCGTGGTGCTCGCCGTGACGGCGCCCGCCGCGCTGGTGCTGCTGCCCAAACCGTCGGCCTTCAGCGCTTGAAAGAGCATGTGCATGAAACTTTGAAGTTCCTGCACCGGCGCCGATGCCGTCGAGGCGCTCGCGCCCGTGGCCGCGGTCGTGGTCCCGGCGGAGGCCGCGGCGGTACCGGTGATCCCGGAGGCAGCCGTGCTCGCAGTCGGGCTGCTCGTGGCGCTGGTCGGGATGCCGACCACCTGTTCGATGGACTGCAGCAACGAACTGAACAGACCCTGGGTCGAGGTGGGGCTGGCTGACGAGCCGGTGCTGCTGGTATCGCTGATGGCAGCATGCACGCCCTTTTTGTGGCCGCTGCCGAACATATTGACGATGGGTGATGCCGCCGATGCGGCCGCGGTTGCGATCATGGACATGATGGATCCTCATTGGTGAATGGTCCGATTCTTTCTCCGGGGCGTGCGCCGGCGAGCGCGGGCGCGGCCAGCGGCAATGTTTTGCCGCCGTTCGCCGCCGCGTTGGCCGCCGCTTGCCGCCCGTTCGCGTACGAGCTGCCTGAATTGTCACGTTTTCCATTTAAATTCAGCATTCATGGCCTCGATGCGCCGAAATCCAACCGGCCTGGACAGCGTGCATCGCTGCCCTCCCTGGGCAATTTGCAGCTTTCGTGCCAGGATCAGTCATGACGGCCGTCCGTGATGCCCCCATGCGCTCGCTGCGCCAACGTCAAGTGACGACGATCTTGCTGCTATTCGGAGGCTACGGATCCCTGTACTTCTGCCGCGCCGATCTGTCGGTCGCGAGTCCGCTGCTCATCGACGAATGGCACGCGCATGGTTTGAGCCATGGCGATGCGGTGATACGCATGGGCGCCATGACCTCTCTCGGCGTGCTCGCGTACGCGCTCGGCAAGCTGTTGCTGGGCGGCTTGGGTGATTTCTGGGGCGGCCGGGTGAGTTTCTTGATCGGCCTCTCGGGCGCCACCCTGTTCACGCTGATGTTCGCGACGGGGTCGTTCCTGCCGGTGTTCACCATCGCGTGGATCGCGAACCGCCTCACGCAGTCGATCGCATGGGCCGGACTCATCAAGGTGACTTCGAAGTGGTTCGACTTCTCATCCTATGGAACCGTCATCGGAATCTTGAGTGTCAGCTATCTCGTGGGCGACGCGGCCGCGCGGCAGTGGATGGGGTTGATGCTCGAGCGCGGTGTGGGCTGGCGTCCCTTGTTTTATCTGGCGGCGGCCGTGGCCGGCGCGATGCTCGTCGCCAACTTGAGCTTCCTGCGCGAGTCGCGCGCCGATGCGGGCTACGCGGAAGCGCAGCCCAATCCGCTCAACCTGTTCGCCGCGACCGAGTCGCCGCCCGGCAGCCTGCGCGACCTGCTGCTGCCGCTGCTGCGCAGCCGCGCTTTCGTGCTGGTTTGCCTGTTGTCGCTCGGCTGCACGATAATCCGCGAAACCTTCAATACCTGGACACCGGTGTACTTGCGCGACCATTTGGGTTACAGCACGGCCAGCGCCGCCGGCATGAGCGCGGTGTTTCCCGCGGTCGGCGCCGTCTCGGTGGTCGCCACGGGATGGCTCAGCGACCGCATCGGCGCGAACGGCAGGTCGCTGCTGCTGCTGCTCGGCTTGAGCGCCACCGCCGCCGCGCTCGCGGCACTGACGGCGGTGCGTGCGAGTTCCACGGGTGCGCTGTTGCCGCTGTTCGCCATCGGCACCATCGCGTTCTGCCTGCTGGGACCTTATTCTTATCTCGGCGGCGCATTTGCAGCCGACTTCGGCGGCAAACAGGCCTCGGCCGTATCGTCGGGCATCATCGACGGCGTCGGCTATCTGGGCGCCGTGGTCGCGGGAGACAGCGTGGCCCGCGTCTCGGTGGCCTTCGGCTGGGCCGGCGTGTTCGCGTCGCTGTCGGTGGTGAGCGCCGCCGCCGCCCTCGGCGCGGGGTTCCTTCACAGGCTGAACGCGCGCGCGGCAGCGGCGCGAGGCCGTTTGTCATGACCGGCCCACAGTCGGTCGCGCGCATCGCATTCACGCCGCAGCTGCTCACCGTCGCCTGGGCCAACGGCGACGTCAGCGAGTTTGCCGGCATCTGGCTGCGCGACAATGTGCGCGAGCATCGCGACCCTCACAGCGGCCAGCGGCTGACCGACATCGCCGACCTTCCACCGCAGCCGCGCATCCGCGCCGCACTCGCCGCCGACGGGACGCTGCGCATCGACTGGGAGGATGAAGCCGACCCGTGCTTCTTCGATCTCGACTGGCTGGCGTGCCATGCCGCGCATGATCCATGCGAGCGGCCGGAGCGCGTCGCGAGCCCGTGGCTCGACGGCGGCGGGATGCAGGCTGCGCGCGATTTCGCCTGGGCCACCTGCGCCGAGCTCAAGAGCGATCCGGCGCTGCGGCTCGACTGGCTCACCCGGCTGCTGCAATCGGGAATCGCATTCCTGAGCGGGCTGCCCGCCGAGGAAGGCGCCCTCCTCGATGCCATGGCCTGGGTGGGACGAATCTGCGAGACCAACTATGGTCAGGTCTTCGACGTGCGCGCCGTGCCCCAGCCGGAAAACCTCGCTTATTCCGACCTTGGGCTCGGCCTGCACACCGACAATCCCTACCGCGAGCCCGTACCGGGATTTCAGGCGTTGCATGCGCTACTCGTGTCGCCCGACGGCGGCGCGAGTTTGTTCGCCGATGGGTTCGCGCTTGGCAATCACTTGCGCAGCATCGACCCGCCGGCCTTCGACACGCTGACCCAAACCCCGGTGCCGTTTCACTATCGGTCGGACAACGCCGACCTGTACGCCGAGCGTCCGCTGATCCAGCTGTCCTGCCGCGGTGAGATCACTGCCGTGCATTACAACAGCCGGTCGATCGCTCCGTTGCGGGCCTGCGGCGCCGCCGCCGCGGGATTCTACGAGGCCTACCGCCGTTTCGCCGAACTGCTGCGCAATCCCCGATATCAGCTCTGGTACCGTCTGCGCAACGGCGATCTGGTGCTGTTCGACAATCAGCGGATTCTGCATGGCCGCACCGCGTTTTCGTCGGCGTCCCACGCGCGCCACTTACGCGGATGCTATCTCACGCGCGACAGCGTGTATTCACAGGCGGCCCTGCTGCGCCGCGCTTCGGGAAGGGTGGCGACATGAGCGTTGCGGATGAAATCATCGCGGTCTTCGGGCGGCGCGGCGACGGCGCCTATTTTGGCGAGCGCGTGTCGATGACCGAACATGCACTGCAGGCGGCGTATTTCGCACAGGCCGCGGGCGCGCCGCGCGCGCTGGTCATCGCCGCCCTGCTGCACGACATCGGGCACCTGGTGGTGCCGGTTCCCGAGGACCTCGCCGACTGGCGCGAAGACGCCCGACACGAGCAGATCGGCGGCGCGTGGCTGGCCGGACGATTTGCGCCGGCGGTGGCCGAGCCCGTGCGCTTGCACGTCCCGGCCAAACGCTATCTGTGCGCGACGGACTCGGATTATTGTTCCAGATTGAGTCCCGCTTCCGTCGTGACTCTGAAACTGCAGGGCGGCCCGATGTCGGCGGCCGAGGTCGCGCAATTCGAGACCGAGCTCTATCACGCCGATGCGGTCAAGGTCCGGCAATGGGACGATCAAGGCAAGATAGCCGGCCTCGTCACCCCGCTTCTGGAAGATTACCGGGCGTGGATCGAGGAGGCATCGGCCATGCGCGCGGCCGGACCCAAGTCCGGCTCGTGACGCCGATTGGCCGGGCCGCATACTGACGACACAGTCACAGAATTGAACGCCAGTCGGCATGCAGTCGCGCATCCGCACGACATAACCTTGACATCCATCGCCTCGAACCGGACCCTCAGCGATCGATGATCGCGTGAATTTGCGAAAGAGATCCATCAGAGGTTTGGTGGGCGGGCGGATGCCGACGGATGCGTCGACCGGATACCGCCGGAGGTATGGCGAGCGATGAGTGGAGTCCATGCGCCGGCGCCCAGCGCCATCGCGAGAAACGAGTTTGAATTCGAATGCGTCCGGGAGTTTTCCCACTCCGGCCTGCAGCTCGGCGCGAACGTCTCGCGAGAGGAGCGGCGCGAGCGGATCCGCACTGCGATCCTGCGCGAGGCCAAGCACGACAGGCGTTGGCGCGATACGCAATTCACCTATGCCGCCGTGTACCAGCACGTGTATGGCAGGCCTCTCGATGAGCGGCGGGCTGAGGAGAAGGAGATCGCACCGATGCGCGCCAAGGGGACCAAGCTTTGGGGCCATGACGCGGACGTCGAATTGACCTAGCCGGAATTTTCTTTGGACGATCGGTATGCTCGTGCCCAACGTCGGCATCGGGAGCGCCCCAATGAAGAAGAAAACCCTGGCAGGTGCGAAAAATTCCGGCGCAAGCCCGGGCCAGCCGGCATCGGAGCTCATCTCGAAGAGAATCGCCGAACTTGGCGACTGGCGCGGGGAGACCCTCGGCCGAATGCGCGAGCTCATCAAGGAAGCGGACCCGGACGTCCTCGAGGAGTGGAAGTGGATGGGCACTCCGATTTGGTCGCACGACGGCATCATCTGCACCGGCGAATCCTACAAGAATGTCGTGAAGCTTACCTTTGCCAGGGGGGCGTCTCTCAAGGATCCCGCCCGTCTGTTCAACTCGAGTCTCGACGGAAACGTACGCCGCGCGATCGACATCCACGAGGGAGAAAAAGTGGACGGAGCCGCCTTCAAGACGCTCATTCGCCAAGCGATCGCCCTCAACAGTTCCCGCAAGTCGAAAGCTTCCCATTGAGCGCGCGCGCGCTGCGCCGGCGCCGCCACCCCGCCACCGCCAACAGGCCGGCCGCGCCGGCGACCACGGGATAATTGCCGAGCCGCGCATAGGGCGTGAGTCCCGTCATCGGCCGCACATCTGCGCGCAGCACCGCCTCTTGGAACTGCGGCAAGCGGCCCACGATTTCGCCGTGCGGTCCTATGACGGCGGTTACCCCGTCGTTGGTCGCGCGTATCAAGTACCGGCCGGCTTCGAGCGCGCGCATGCGCGCGATCTGCAGATGCTGATGCGGCGCCGTGGAATCGCCGAACCATGCGTTGTTGGTGACATTGATGAGCAAGGTGGCCTCGCGCAGGATGCCGAGTTGGCTGCTGCCGAAGGCATCCTCGTAACAGATCGTGAGCCCGAGCTTCTGTCCCGCCGCGACCAGGGTCGGCTGCTGCGCCGGGCCCGCGGAGATGTCCTCGTAGGGCAAGCTCATCAGACGCATCCAGGAGCGGATGAACTTGGGCACGGGGAAGTACTCCCCGAAGGGCACCAGATGCCGTTTGTAGTACCAGCCTCCGCCGGCATCGCTCAACACCAGCAGGCCGTTGAAGTATTGCATGGTGGCCGGCAGATAATTGACCAGCCCGATGGCGAAGTCGGCGCCGTGGGCGCGCGCCTCGCTGCGCAAATCGTCCAAGTATTCGGGAATATCGCCGGCCAGCACCGGCAATGCGGATTCCGGCCACACGATGAGCTGGGCGCCCCAGGCGCGCGCGGTGAGCTTCGCGTAGCGGTCCATGGTGGCATCGCGATTGTCGTACTGCCACTTCTGATCCTGAGACACCGCGCCTTGCACGGCCGCGACCCGGATCGGCGCGCCCGAGGGCCGCGTCCACGCATGCTGTGCGCCGAGCGCCGGCACGAGGAACAGGGCGCCGATCGCGGCCAGCGCCAGCGCGCGCCGTGGCGCGCGGGTCCCGGGCATGAACACGACGTTGACGCCGGCGGCGGCCAGCGCGGCGGCCCAGGTCACCGCGTAGACGCCGAGCATCGGCGCCCACGCCGCGAGCGGCGTGTCGATGAACGCATAGCCCAATGACAGCCAGGGAAAGCCGCTCAACGCCCATCCCCGCAGCCATTCGAGCAACACCCACAGGCACGGCAGCACCAGCCAATCGCGCGCGGCCCCGGGTGTGCGCCAAAATCGATTCGCCACGTAGCACAGCGCGGCGGCGTAGCCCGAC
>JBEKYO010000046.1:0-28492 GCA_049510875.1 Steroidobacteraceae bacterium | reverse complement strand
GAGGAATCCGTAGGGTTGACGGTGGATTGGTATCAGGCCCATGCAGCGGGGAGAAACATGCTCGACGTCACTGAAACACAGATTGCGAAATTCCGGGAACTGTCCATGCGCCCTACGGAGTCCGGCCGATGAAGTGCGTCATTCTCGCCGGCGGCAAAGGCACGCGCATCGCCGAGGAGTCGAACACCCGCCCGAAGCCCATGGTGGAAATCGGCGCGCGGCCCATCCTGTGGCACATCATGAAGTCGTACGCGGGCTTCGGCGTGCGCGAGTTCATCGTCTGCCTCGGCTACAAGGGGTATATGGTGAAGGAGTATTTCGCCAACTACTTTCTGCACGAGGCCGACGTGACCTTCGACATGGCCGGCAACCTCATCGAATACCACGATGTGCGCAGCGAACCCTGGAAGGTCACGCTGGTGGACACCGGCGAGGAAACCATGACCGGCGGCCGCCTGCTGCAGGTGGGCAAGTATCTGACCCCGGGCGAGTCGTTTTGCATGACCTACGGCGACGGGCTGTCGAATATCGACATCGGCGCGGAGATCGCCTTTCATCGTGAGCGCGGCTGCAAGGCCACCGTGGCCTGCGTGCGGCCGCCGGCGCGATTCGGCCGCATCGTGATCGACGGCGCCCGGGCCATTTCATTCGAGGAAAAGCCGCATACCGAGGGCGGTCTCATCAACGGCGGCTTTTTCGTGCTCGAACCGAGCGTGCTCGAACTGATCGACGGGCTGGACACGGTCTGGGAAAATGAGCCCATGGAGCAACTGGCGGCGAGCGGTCAGCTGGCCGCGTGGATTCACCGCGGGTTTTGGCAGCCCATGGACACGCTGCGCGACAAGCAGCATTTGAGCGCCCTGTGGGAGGGCGGCAACGCGCCCTGGAAAACATGGGAAGGGTGATGCCGCGATGGTAGGGATCGTCACCGCCTGCCGCGCCTGCGGCGGACGGCTGTCCGTCACGATGGCCGACTTGGGGCTACAGCCGCCGTCGAACGCGTTTCTCGCGGACGCGAGCGATGCGGCCCACGAGAAGCGCTATCCGCTGCGCGCGAAGGTGTGCGAGTCCTGCAAATTGGTGCAGGTGGATTACGACGTGGCGCCCGAGGAGCTGTTCGATAACTACGTGTACTTCTCGTCGTATTCGGACGCGTGGCTCGCGCATGCGAAGGCCTACTGCGAGATGGCGCGGCGGCGCTTCGCGCTCGACGGGACCAGCTTGGTGGTCGAATTGGCGAGCAACGACGGCTACCTGCTGAAGAATTTCCTGCAAATGGGCATCCCGGTGCTCGGCATCGATCCGTCGGACACCGTTGCGTTGGCGGCGAGCAAAGTCGGCGTGCCCACGCTCGTGAAATTCTTCGGCGAGGCGCTCGCCAGGCAACTGGCGGCGGACAGCGGCCGGGCCGATCTGATCGTCGGCAACAACGTCATGGCCCACGTGCCGCAGTTGAACGACTTCATCGCCGGCATTGCCGTGCTGTTGAAGCCCGAGGGCACCGCGACGATCGAATTTCCGCATCTGCTCACGCTCATCGAACATGTCGAGTTCGACACCATCTATCACGAACATTATTCCTACATTTCGCTGTTCGCGATCGAGCAGGTGTTCGCCCGGCACGGCCTGCGCATCTACGACGTGGAGGAGCTGCCGACGCACGGCGGCTCGCTGCGCATCTTCGCAGCGCATGCCGGCCGTGCGCACCCGGCCGACAGCGCCGCGCTCGCCGCCGTTCGGCGCCAGGAATCCGCCGCCGGCCTGCCGGACCTGCGCACCTACTCGCGTTTCGCCGAGCGCGTCGACGATTGCCGGCGCTCGCTGCTCGCGTTCTTTGCCGCGGCGAAACGCGAGGGCAAGAGCGTTGCGGGGTACGGGGCCGCGGCGAAGGGCAACACGCTGCTGAATTTTTGCGGCGTGACGCCGGCGGACATCTCGATGGTCGCGGACAGGAATCCGCACAAGCAGGGCAAGTTATTGCCGGGCACGCATATTCCGGTGGTCTCGCCCGAGGAGTTGATTCGCGCGAGGCCCGACTACGTGCTGATCCTGCCGTGGAATCTGCAGGAGGAGATTCGCGGCCAGGTTCACGGCATCGAGGCGTGGGGCGGCAAGTTCGTGACGCCGGTGCCGCTGGTGCGCGTGCATCCGTGACCTTCACGGAAACGCCCCTCGGCGGCGCCTATCTCGTCGACATGAATCGCGCCGAGGACGAGCGCGGCTTTTTCGCGCGTTCATTTTGCGCCGCGGAATTCGCGGCGCGGGGCCTGGCGGCGCCGCTCGATCAATGCAGCGTGTCCTTCAACGCACGGCGCGCCACGCTGCGCGGCCTGCATTTTCAGGCCGCGCCGCATGAGGAGGACAAATTGGTGCGCTGCACGAGCGGGGCGGTCTTCGATGTGATCGTCGACATCCGGCCTGACTCTCCCACCCTGCGGGGCTGGTTCGGCACTCACCTGTCGGCGGACAACCACCGCGCCCTGTACATTCCGAAGGGGTTCGCGCATGGCTTCATCAGCCTGGTGGATCATGCCGAGCTGCTGTACATGATCTCGGTCCCGTACGCGGCGGGGTTCGCGCGCGGGTTGCGCTGGAACGATCCGGCGCTCGGCATTCGCTGGCCCATCGAGCCGGCGGTGATCTCCGCGCGCGACGCCGGCTACCCGCTGCTCGATGCGCCCGGCGCCGTCTTGTGACCGAGCGCGTGGCGCTGGTCACCGGGGCCGGCGGATTCATCGGCCGGTGGAGCGTGCCCTGCCTGATCGCCGAGGGCTACCAGGTTCACGCCGTAGTCGGACGCACGGCCGGCCGCGAGGTGCCGGTGCAGCTTCGCGGCGCGCAGCTGCACACGGCCGATCTGCTCGACGCCGCGTCGGCCGGCGCTCTGATGATGAGCGTGCGGCCGAGCCACTGGCTGCACTTCGCGTGGACGGCCGCGCCCGGCGTGTATTGGACCAGCCCCGAGAACTACCGCTGGGCCGCCGCCGGCGGGCAGTTGCTGCAGAGTTTTCATGCCGCGGGCGGCATGCGCGCGGTCATGGCAGGCAGCTGCGCGGAGTACGATTGGTCGCGCGCGGACGTGTGCGACGAGCGCACCACGCCGCTCGCCGATGCCGCGCGCGGCGCAATCACGCCGTATGCGCAATGCAAGCTCGCCATGCAGGCGACGCTGGCGCGCTTCGGCAGCGCGCAGCGCATCTCGACGGCGTGGGGACGGATTTTCTTTGCATACGGGCCCAACGAGCACCCCGACCGGCTGGTCGCTTCCGTCATCATTCACCTGCTGGCCGGGCGCGACGCGCCGTGCACGCACGGGCGCCAGATACGCAGCTTTCTGCACGTCGCCGATGTGGGCGCCGCGTTTGCCGCGCTGCTGGGCAGCGCCGTCGAGGGGCCGGTGAATATCGGCTGCGGCGAGCACGTGTCCATCGCGCAGCTCCTCGAGGAGATCGAGCGGCAGATCGGCGGGCCGGGGCGGGTGCGGCTGGGTGCGCGCGACGCAGCGCCGTCTGAGCCGCCGATGCTGGTCGCGGGAGTGGGGCGCTTATGCCGGGAAGTGGGCTGGCGAGCGCGATTCGGGCTTCCCGAGGGGATCGCGGACACCATTGCCTGGTGGCGCGCCAACCCCCCGAGCGCCGCCGACCCGGCGGCCGGTTGATGCGAAGGCATGCGGCGGACGGCTGGCGCAACGCGTTGCGGCGGGCGGTCGATGCGAAGCGTTGCGATGCGCGGGCCGTGGATCGATAATGCCGGCTGCAGTTCCAAATAATTCCACCCACTAAAGGAGCTTCCATGAAGATCGGCAACCTGGTATTTGGGATCCTGGCGCTTGGCCTGTGCTCGGCAAGCCTGGCCCAAAGCCCATTCGACGGGTCGTGGGCACTCAATACCGCCAAGAGCAATCTGGCGGGCGAGACCATGATGTTCGAGGACGCCGGCGGCGGCGCCATCAAATTCACCGATTCGGTGCAGACCTATACGTTCAAGCCGGACGGCAGCTCGTTCACGACGCCGATGGGCGCGGATCGCACCTTCCTCAAGAACGCCGATGGCAGCTATACCTCGACCGTCACGATGAAAGGTCTGTTGGTGCGTACCAGCACCTGGAAGGCATCGTCGAACGGGAAAAAGCTCATGGTCGAGTCCAAGGGTACCAAGCCGAACGGCGACAGCTTCGATGATTGGACCACCTACGTGCGCACGAACGAGGGCACCGGCCTCATCGGCGCCTGGAAGGCCACGAAGGTGAAGCTCAGTACGCCCAATTCGCTCACCATTCAAAGCGACGGCGCGAACGGCGTCACGCTGACAATCTCGGCCATCAAAGCCACCTGCCAGGGAAAATGGGACGGTCATGATTATCCGGCCACCGGCCCGACCGTCTCGGACGGCATCACGCTCGCGCTCAGGAAATCCGGCACCCATGGCTTCGTGCTGGTGGAGAAAGCCAAGGGCAAGACCATCGAAATCGCGCACTACCATCTTGCGGCCGACGGTAAGAGCCTGACGGTGAAGGGCACCAACGGCGCGGGCAAGGAGCCTTTCAGCGAGGTGTGGGACAAGCAAGGCTAGTCGCGCGTCCGACGGCCCCGAAGAGACGCGCCGTGAAGCCCCCGCAGGGCTTCACGGCGCCATGCTCGCTACCCGTTCCATCCACTATTGAACGGGCATTTCTCCCGTGAAGTAGATGAGCACATAGGCGCGCAACGCGCCGTTGCCCTGGGGTACGCCATACACCCTCACCGGCGCGCCGGCGGCGAGGCCGGTGGTCAGCGCAGTGAGCCCGGCGCCGGTGGTTATATCCGTGGCGCTTACCGTGACGAAGCCGTTGGTGCGATCCACTTGATAGACCAGCGTCGCCGAGCCCGAGGCGGTGCCGACATCCACGGTGATCGCGGCGGCGGCGCCGGGCACGGTCATGGTGAACGCGGAGTCGACCAGACCCGTGGCCACCGTGCCCAACGGCAGCAAGGAGGGCGACACGATGCTCGCCGCGGCCGCCCAGCCGGCGGGGTTGGCCGGATCGGCCCAAATCGCGAAACTCGTGCCGCGCGTGGGCACGGCGCCCACGGTGCCGCCGAAGTTCACGCTGCCGTCCGTCGCGGCGATGAACTCGCCGATGGCGCTCGGACCGCTGGTGAGCAAGGTGGGGTAGGCGAAGTTCCACCATTTGTAGCCCGTGATCGCATTGCCCGCATCATCGGTGCCATTCGGCGTCGCCGCGGCAATGTAGTTGAGGGCGCGGACATAGTCATCCGAAGCCGTGGCGAAGTTGCGCGAGTAGGTGAAGTCCGTGGCGGTGGGCGCCGAAATCACGCCGTCGAATCTTGCGGTTTCGATGTCGATGCTTTGCGCGACCAGGGGTACCGCGAGCGGATCGACGACACTGGCGTGAACCTTGAAGCCGCGCACGAGATCCTGGATGGCCAGGAATCCCGCGCCCGTGCCGATGGGCGTCGCGTCGGCGATCGCGCTTTGCGGCTGGCGAAAGTAGAACTGGGTATTGGCGTCGATGGTGAGCGCGACCAAACCTCCGGACTCGGTGGTCACATCGATGACCTCGTTGGCGGCATCGACGTGCAGCACGTGTCCTTCCGGACTGACCCATACATTGTCGAAGCTCGCACTGGCCCAAATTCGCGCGGCGACCAGCGAACCGTCCTGCTGGTAGCGGGCCGCGATGCGCACATACTTGCCGACCAACGACGACTCGGCGGAAAAATTCGTGATTACGGTCTTGGTCTTGGCATCGACGTCGTAGAACAACGTGCCGTTGGCGGCGTCGGCCAGGATTTGCAACGACTGCGTCCCCGCGAGCGCGGTCTCCGGATTGCGCGCGGGCACCGCCGGGAACTCCTTGGTGATGGTGATCGAGCTGGCGTCCGCGGCAATCGCCGTGACGTCGCCATAGGTATGACGCAAAACCAGCCGGGCCAAGTCAAAGACCGGGTGACAGTACACGGGGCCGTTGAAGTTGACCGCCCAAACCGTGCCGCCCGATCCCGGCGGCACGTGGCCGATCAAGAACGCGGGATGCCCAAGATCGAATTCAATGTCGAGCGCGTTGCTTTGCGTGGCGCTGACCACCAGCGGCGAGGCGAACGTCAGGTCGACGGGCACCGTCAGATTGGAGCCGCTGCCCTGGGTATGCTGAACCTGAATCTGCGAGGTCTGAATTGTCGAACCCGCCGGGGCGGCGAAGCCGGGCTCCGGGTTTGCCGCGGCCGTGAGCACCATATCGCCGGCATTGCCGCTCACGGTGAGCACGGCGGCGGTGTACGTTCCCACCGGGATGCTGACGTTGCCCAGGATTTCGGCGAGCTGATCGAGCTGCACGAGATTGACCGTGGGGGCCGGCGTGGGCGCCGTGTACACCACGACGTTGCCGCCGCCGCCTTGCGGCACCAAGGCGATGGAGAGCACCTTGACGCCAATGGTGGCCCAGTCCTCGGTGGACGCATCGCTGACGAGCAGCGGCACGTTCACGCTTTGCGGCGTGGTCGCGGGCGGCGGCGTCGCGCCGCTGGTGCCGCTCGCGCTGCCGGCGCTGCTGCCGCCGCCGCAGGCCGCGAGCAGTGCCGCTGCGATGCTCACGGATAACAATCGACACGGTGTGGTCATCATTGCGTTCAACTCCCATACTTAACGATAATTGGCTGTGCGAACCGAAGGGCACACTCGCGTGCGCTTTCACTGTACGCAGCAACGGTCGGGGAGCGTCTGCGTTGACGCTGCCGAGCGTCGCGAATCGCAGACAGCCCGGCCGGCTGCGCGAAGGTAACCATAGGATGGCCGCCGGCAATTCATTGTTCCGCAAGCACGGGAGTTCTCATGAAGCAGATCGCATGGACTTGGACGCTGGCGCGCGTGCTCGCGGCCCCTGCGGTGGCGCAAGATTTGGATCGCGGGATCGCGGGCGCGCCTGCGGATCTCATGACCTCGGTCGCCACTGCGCTGCTGCAGCGGGCGAGCTGAGCAGCGACCCGCCATGCTCAAGATCCTCGGGACAACGACCTCCATCAACGTGCGCAAAGTGCTGTGGCTGTGCACCGAAATGGCCCTCGAGTTCGACCAGGAACCGTGGGGCGAGGGCTTCAGGACCACCGATACGCTCGAGTTCAAGGCGCTGAATCCGAACGCGCTCGTGCCGGTGCTTCGCGACGGAGCGCTGGTGCTGTGGGAGTCCAACACGATCTGCCGGTATCTGGCGCACCGCTATCTTCGCCCGGATTTGCTGCCCACCGATGCGCGCGGCCGGGCGCGCGTCGAACAGTGGATGGATTGGCAGGCCACCGAGCTGAATGATTCGTGGCGGTACGCGTTCATGTCGCTGGTTCGCAAGAGCCCTCTGCACGACAACTCGCGGGCGACCGACGACAGCGTGCGCAGCTGGAACCGCAACATGCAAATTTTGGACGGACAGTTGACGAGGACCAAGGCCTATGTCGCGGGGGATACCTTCACGCTCGCGGACATCGTCATCGGCCTGTCGGTGAATCGCTGGTTCTCGACGCCCATCGCACGATTCAATCTGCCCGCGGTCTACGCCTACTACGAACTGCTCAGCACGCGTTCCGCGTTTCGCCTGTATGGGCGCAACGGCCCGCCTTGAGTGTGGTCCATGCGCGGAACGGCCCCGCCTTGGGTGTGGTCTTTGCGCGGAACGGCATCGGCCGCGGGATCGGGCGGCTGATTACGCCCTGAATGGGGCGGTGCGCGAACGGCGTCTTCGCGCTAGCGGCGCGCCTTGCGGCGCGCGCGCAGCAGCGCCCAGCATGCACCACACACCAGCGCGCTGATGAGCACGAGGTAGCCGACGAAGCTGCTGGCACCCGGTCCTTCGGCCGCAACCGCATGCAACGACCGCGAGTAATTGAAGGCGCAGTCCTGTCCGTCGCCGGAGGTGTAGCTGCGGCAGCTCGACACGCAAGCGGTTTTCATGACCTCTTGGTCGGGAAACAGCCGTGCGCAGGTTTTGGCCGACAGGTCGCGCCGCGCCAGCTCCGCCCGATCCCGCGCAGCGCAAGATGCGGATACCGGGCCGTCAGTTGCACAGGCTTCCTCTGGCGTTATCAGCGCCGCTCTCACGCCCGATAGCAAACGCGCAAGCCGCCCCACAGCCGACCCTGGACGGTGATCGGGGCCGAGGCGTCCTTCATCAGCACGAAGGCGCCGCCGCCCATGTCGCGCCGATAGGTCTGCAGCAGGAAGGGCTTGGTGCTCTTGCTCACGGCCAACGCCGTCTTGTCCTTGTAGATCCGCCGGTTGCGGCCGTTGGCGGCGTTCCAGATGGGGTCGGCGCCGTGCGGCTTGCAGAACTGCGGGTTGTGAGTCGGGATCAGGAGATTATGGTCGGTGCAGGCACAGAAGACCGTGCGCTCATCGAGCCGCAGCACCGGATCGCATAGCGGCGGCAGCGCACGGTCGAGAAATTCGATATAGCGAGTCATGTATTGCTGCGGATCGGAACCGGGGACCGGCACGAGGTTGCGGTCGAAAAGATCGGCGGCGGTGATCTCACCGGCGGCAATCGCCGCCGCGAAGCGCGCCTCGATCTCGGCGGCGAGGTCGATCGCCTGGTTGATGAACTTGGTGTCGATCGTCTCGAAGCCGGAGCTTGCCGTCATCATCATGATGCTTTCGCCGAGTCCGAGAGTCGTGTCGGTGCGCTCCGCAGCGGATTGCAATGCCGCGCTCGATTCCTCGACCGACTCGACGAGCCCGGTCACGATACCGGCGAAGCGGTCGCAGCGATCGGCGATATCGCGCGTCTCGCCGGCGATTTGGCTGACATTTTCGTTCACATCCGCGACAGCCTGACCCACCACGCGCATGGCGCGGCCGATCGAGGTGGCGCTGCGCACGACGATCTCGGTGCGCGATGCGCCCTCGTTGCTGTGCGTCAGAAGGCGCCGCAGCTCACCGCTCAATTCCGCCACGGTCGCATCGATTTCAGCCGTCGCGTCCCGGGTTTGCTTGGCGAGGTTCTTGACCTCGCCGGCGACCACCGCAAATCCGCGTCCCGCTTCGCCGGCACGGGCCGCTTCGATCGTTGCGTTCAGGGCCAACAGGTTTGTGTGCCGTGCGATGCCGCTGATATTGCCGGCAACATTGCTGATCCGCTTGATCGCCGCTTCGAAAACGCCCAACTGCGCGCCGATCGCACGCACCGATTCGACCAGGCAGTTGATCGTCGTCAGCGCCGTTTCAACCTCGCCGCTCGAGGTCGCGACTTCCTGCTGCGCGGTCGCGGCCTTCGCCAGGGTGAGCGCGGCATTTTCGGCGATGTGCTGATTGCTGGCGACTATGGTGTCGGTCGATTGCCGCAGTTCGCCGAACAGCCGAGATTGTCCGTCGACCAGCTGATTGACCCGCTGCACATCCCCGGCAACATCGGCCATTTCGACGGCGAGTCTGCCGATGTCGGTGGCGATTCCCGCCACCAGTAGAGCGGCGTTCTGCGCCTGATCAGCCATTGAGTCCCCCCTGGATGAGCTGCCGGAGGGTAGCCCGGCAACCGGACGATTCGCAACTGCGGGCGCTGCAGCGCAGACGGTCAGGCTTTGCGGCTGCGCGACCTGCGTTTCGCCGCGCCCGCTCCCCCTCCGGCGAACAGCCGTTCGGCCGTTTGCGCGATCAGCTGGCCTTGCTGCAGGGCGCCTTCCAGGTCGAGCGCGCTGGGGTGACGCTGACCGGTCGAGTTGGCAATGGTGGTCGCGCTGTAGGGAGGTCCCACCACGATCATGCCGAGATACAGCAAATTGGTGAGGATCGACATCGAGGCGGTCTCATGGCCGCCGTTCAGGCTGCTGGGCGAGGTGAATGCGCCGCCCACCTTGCCTTTCAAGACGCCCTGGTTGGACAGCTCGCCCGCTTGCTCGAGAAACGTGGCCATCGGGGCGGACAAGCGGCCGAAGCGAGTAGGGCTGCCGACGATGATGGCGTCGTAGTCCGCGAGATCCTCGATCGTGGCGACGGGAACATCCTGCAGGGAATTGAACAGCGCTCCCTGGTCGGCGCTGGCGGTCGCGAAGTCCGGAATGCGCTTGATGTCCGCTTCGGCGCCGACCGAGCGGGCGCCTTCGGCGATCGCCTTCGCCACGACGGCTACGTAACCGAAGGCTGAGTAATAGACTACGAGCACTTTCGCCATTTGATTCTCCAGATTGATTCGGCGCGATTCGTTGCAATGAGGCGGCAACCCGCCGGGCCGTATCTCGGTCCGCGACTCACAGCATAAATCCTAACTGAGCTAGTAGGATATTAAAAGCGGGTACAGCGAAAGAAAATCCGGCCGATCAGCAGGCGCGGGCGACCGGACAGCCAATGTTATGACAAGTGGCGCGTGGCCCGATACGCCCATTCCCGCACGTATGTCCCGCGTCGACTGACACCGAGGTTGGGCGCGCAATATTCCCCTGCCGTCACTCGGTCGAGGACGCGAAATGCGAACAGCGGGGGCGACGTGATCGTCCGAGGCGGCACACAGCGCGTGGCTATTCCTCTACTCGGGGCCGCCCGTTCATCAGATGCACGACGCCCGGTCCGGTGGTAGCCGGGCAAACGCCGAGTTGCCCGTGTGTTGCTCATACCCAGAGGCCATGAAGGCGGCGGCCTCTTCGTGGTGTGTGTGATACGCGCGCGTTATTTTCAGCTCAGCAGCCTTGCCAACTCATCGAAATTGACCGGTTTGCAAATATGATGATTGAATCCCGCGGCCACCGATAGCGCACGCGCCTCCGGGGTGTCGTAACCCGTTATGGCAATCAGCACCGTGCTCGCAAACTGCGGCATCTCTCTTAGACGCCGAGCTACGTCGTAGCCGCTCAAGCCCGGGAGGCCCACATCGAGCAACACTACATTTGGACCAAAGGCTGGCGCCTTCTCCAACGCTTCAGTGCCGGTCGAGACGCCCGTCACTTCAAATCCCGCCATCGAGAGCAGTTCACAGCTGCTTTCACGGATGTCCTGGTTGTCCTCAGCCACCAGCACACGGCGCTGGCGTGCAACGGATTGGAGAGATGGGATCGGTGTGTCCGATGTCTCCCGATCGAGGGGCGTCGGCGCGAGCGGAATGCGTACTTCAAAAGTGCTGCCGCTACCTCGCCCTTCGCTTCGCATGCTGACACGGCCACCGTGTAATTCAACGAGCGTGCGGACGAGGCTCAAGCCGATACCCAAGCCGCCTTGAGAGTGCGCCAGAGAGCGATCAGCCTGAGCGAATAATTCGAACAGCCGGGGCAGGAGTTCCGCTTCGATTCCCTCTCCATTGTCGACCACCTGCACGACCGCACAGCGCGCCGCCTCATCGATGAGGCCGACAGCCAATTTGATCTCAATGTGGCCTCGCTCCTGGGTGTACTTATTCGCATTGCTTAGAAGGTTTGTAATCACCTGCTCGAGTCGTGTCATATCACCCTCCACCCAGACGGGCGCTTGTGGAAGGATCATGCGAAGGCTCTGGTGCCTGCCTTCAAACGCCGGGCGCATCAGATCGACAACGTGCTCGATGGTGGACCGAAGATCCAAGGAGGCCCTTTGCAGCTTGATCTGCCCGTGCTGCGCCCGTGCCGCCTCGAGTAGGTCGCTCACCAGGCGTGACATGTGGTGCACCTGTCGGTCGATCAAATCCCGCGCCTTTGCGACCACCATCACATCGCCCGGGGAATGACGAAGGATTTGCACGGCATTTTTTAAAGGAGCGAGAGGATTACGCAGTTCGTGCGCCAAAATGGCCAAGAACTCGTTCTTATGCCGGTCGGCGGCGGCCAATTCCGCCACCCGCTGGTGCAACGCTTCCTGGGTTTGGGCGAGCGCGCGTGCGGCGGTCTCCGCATCCTTGCGCAATGCTGCCTCCTGCGCAAGCATCAGCTCGCGCTGGCGATCGAGATTATTGCGCTCCGTAATATCGTTGAAAACAACGCCGACGCGCCTCAGTTCCGGGGCCCCCACCCGGAAGGCGCAGACATCGAAATAGCGCTGCAGAGCAACGGCCGGCTTCTCAAAACGCAGAGTTTCGCCGGTGAGTGCGATGCGGCCATACATGTCGAACCAGTGTTGCTCATGGTCAGGCGCAATCTCGCGCATGAGGCGGCCGCGGGCATTCTTGATGCCCGTCTGCCTTTCGAATACCGGATTGACTTCCAGGAAGCGGTAATCGACCGGTCTGTTCTCTTTATCGAAAATCATTTCGACGACGCAGTAACCCTCATCCATCGACTCAAAAAGAGTGCGGAATCGGGTGTCGCTTTCCCTTTGCGCCTGCTCGGCCTGCCTGCGTTCGGTGATGTCACGAAATGCCAGCAAGACAAGTGCAGTTCCATCGCGAGCCAAGCGGCGAGCATCGAGCAGGACGGTGCGGCGCCCGGCCTTTGGAAAGGCGCCCTCGTACGCAATGGTCTCGAATTCACGGTTGTGCGAAAGGGTCGCCTCCAGCGATGACCATAAGCCGCATGCCCTCCAGTCCTGGTCTCCCAGGTCGCTCAAGGGAACTCCTTGAATTTCCTCGCGCGAAGCACCGAACCAGTCGTAGAAGGCGCGATTGGCGGTTTGTACTTGCAGGCCGTCCCCGACGACCACCAGAGGATCGATTACCGCATTGAGGATCGTTTTCGTGTATTCCCGCTCGTAAATGGCCTGACCCAGACTTGCGCGGAAAGCAGTGACGTTCGTGAATACGAGCACCGCGCCGCTGATCTGCCGGTCGGTTCCAGCGTAGGGGGAGATGCGAACAAGAAACCATCGGTCGCCGTTGCGCAAGTCATGCAGGGAAAGGACGCCGTCGGCCATCACCTGGATGCACACTTGCTCGATTTCCGGAACATCCGCCAGCGCTTGCATGCAGCACGGCCGGCGGCCTATATCCGATGGGGCGACGCCGAGCACTTCCGACGCAGCTCGATTGAAGCTGGTCACGTTGCAGTCGCGGTCGACCACCACGATCGGAATATCCAGAGAATCAAGGACGCCTGCCACATCCTCGCCCGGGCAATTTGTGGTCGCAACGCAGCCTTGCTTCCCGCCGACCTCGTGAATCGCGCTCTCAGCTTTGCGTTTTTTGGTCACTCCGCCGACAGCTTCGAACCATGGTAAAGCTTGCGGCTGCGCGCCAGCACCGAATCCGCGACATCCGGAAGACTCTCGCGCAATGCCAGCAGCAATGCCTGAGATCGCGGCATTTGAAATGCCCGGGAATAATTCGCGAGAAGCTGCTGTTCGAGGACCCGGGCGTCGTTCGCACCAACGGTTTGTCGGAGCGCGTCGCCCACCGCACGTTCGAGCCGAGCATAGTCCTCCACCGGAATCAGGTGAGAATGATTTTGGCCCAACCGCGGCAGGAGCCGCGAGTGCACTTCGCTGTTGAAATTGTCCATGACGAACGAGCAAAAGATTGCGATCTCATGATGCTTGGCGAGGCGGTCGAACTGATCCTCGAGACTCATGCTGGCCGCCACGTTCCCCTGTTCCCAAAGAACATTGACCATCTCGCCCCACCAGCGCACCTTGGGATAGCGGTCTTGCGCGTGGGCGTTGGCAATCACGTCCGCGGCCAGCCCGAGAAACACCGGTGCATCGGGCATGGCGTCACGCATGAAACGAGGCAGCAGCTCGTCCGCGTCAACAACGGTCAGCTGTCCACACGCTTGCGCGCCTTTTACGTCCACTCCCTCAGCCTGCAGGCGGGGACGGAAGGCTTCCCAGTGGGCGGCGGTCGGCACGAGGATGACACCCTCGCCGTTGGCAATGGCGCCAGCCGCGAAGCGACAAACGGCGCGATTGAGAAACTGCTCATCCTGATAAAGTTGCACGATGTGATCGCGGGGCCCGGCGGCGGCCAGAACGCCGTCCCAAGGCTCGCGCGCCGTGAGAGCGCCATCCGGATCGTGGCCAACAAAATTATCCATGGATTGCCCCCGTTTGCTTTTATGCCGAGTGGACAATTACAAGAAATCAGCGTGACTTCCGCGCGGAGCGGACGTCCGTGATGATGCTATCACCGATCTCGGGCGACGCGCCTTCCGGGGGAGAAAATACGGCGTGTCTGACAAGGGACGGATTCGCCAAACGTAACCCGCCTCGACTATCCACTGGGCGCAGATTGTAAATTCTACGTGGGGATCGCGCGGCGTGCTCGCTGGAGCCCCGCCGTTGACCAGCGCGCGTTCACTGTAGTACTGTGTAGCTAAACATCTACACGTGGTGATTCATGCCGCTCAACATCCGCAATAAACAGGCGGAAGAGCTTGCTGGCGCGCTGGCAAAGCTCACCGGAGAGACCAAGACCGAGGCAGTTACTCAAGCACTTCGCGAGCGTATCGATCGCGTCCGTCGGGCCCGCGCGAAGCGCAGACTAGCCGACGAACTGGACAGTATCGCCGTGCACTGCGCGGCTCTTCGGGTGCAGGATCCGCGCGGCGCCGATGAGATCCTTGGCTACGACGAGTGCGGAATTCCACGCTGATGGTGATCGATACCTCGGCGTTACTTGCCATACTCACAAATGAACCCGAACGCCGCGCACTCAACGAGGCGATCGAGGCAGCCGAAACCCGCTTACTGTCAGCGGTGTCCTTCGTCGAGAGTTCGATGCTCGTCGAGTCACGCTATGGAGCCGACGGCATACGCGATCTCGATCTTTTCATCGCCAAAGCCCAACTCGAACTCGTCGGCGTCGATGGGGAACAGGCCCATCTTGCGCGGCAGGCTTTTCGAAATTTCGGCAAGGGGCGCCACGCTGCGGGCCTCAACTTGGGCGATTGTTTCTCGTACGCACTTGCACGTTCTCTTGCCGAGGCACTTCTATACAAGGGCACCGATTTCGGCAGGAGTGACATCGAGAGTCATCCGGCCAGTTGCTGAATCTCGCTATTACCATCCTTTCTCGAGCATCAGAGAAATCTCCCGTCCGACCGGCGAAGCATTGACGGGATCGAACGGGATTACGCTCTCGCCGGGCAAGAGAAAGCTCGCCGGTATCTGTATGCGCGGAGGACGCACATCGGCAACATTGGTGATGCTCAATGCGACCGTCAATTGTCGCAGGAGGGAGGGCACGGCATCGCCCGTTCTGTAGCCGAGATACAGGTCGGCCGTTGTCCAGGAGTCGATCGGCGGCTCTGGCGTGTACAGTGAATTTCGATAGGCGTTCACATAGTCGAGCGATGCGGAGGCCGTCACGGGGCCTTGAGTCCAGACCGCAGCGGCACGGCCCTTCCATTTGGGGGGTTCCGCGAACGCATTGAGCAGCGAAATTTCGGTTCCACCGGCAACGGCTCGGTTGTTATCTTCCATGAGTCTTTCAACATTCACGGACAGCCTCAACCTCCCGGGACCGAGCGTCAACGCGTACTGTGTCGTGAGATCAATGCCGGATTCGATGGTGCTGGCGAGATTGGTCAATTGATCGTCAAAGATGACTTGCACCGCCGAGGGACCCAGTCGGGCCAAATCACCCGAGAATGCCGGATTATTGAAATACGATTGCATGGTGCCCGGCGCGAACGGTGCTTCACTGAGATATTGCCTCAGTGCGGGATCGTTCAATGAATAAATGCCGCCGGAGGAGGTCGGCGGGGTGGAGATCTTGTTGGTGAAATCGACATAGAAAAAATTCATGCTCAATGAAAACCCCGTCACGGCCGGCGGCTTGAAATCAAAGCCGCCGGTGTAGGATTTGGAGGTTTCTGGATGGAGATCGAGATTGCCGCCTTGAATGATCAGGGTGTCGGTCGAACCGGTGGCAGAGGCGGTGTTGGGTAGCAACTCTGTTTCGATATACAACGGGGCATGGAGTTGACTGAGCAGCGGCGCTTGAAACGAGGTGCCGAACGTGCCCTTCAGGGACAGGCCCGAGACTACTTCCCACGACACTCCCAGTTTGGGGTTTAGTGTGGAGTTAAAGTCGCTGTAGTAGTCGAAGCGGCCCGCCAGGGAGATGTCGATCCGTCGGAAGCCAGGAATAGCGTCCGGGTCGAGAACGACGGGCGCGACGAATTCGCCGTACACACTGAACACCTGTCGTTTTGAGGTTGGCTCACCGGTGGCAGCCGTTTGATCCAAGGTGGTTACCAAGTCGGTGAACTCATATTGTTCGCGCCGGTAACTGACCCCCAATGCTGCCCTCAGCGGACCGCCCGGCAGCGTCAAGAGGGATCCCTGGGCTATCGCGTCAACATCGACGAGGCTGGGTGTAGAGGTTTCGACGGACGCGGTGCTCATGGGAGATGAGCCCTGGATCACGTTCGTCGTCATGTCGCTGGTTTGTTGATTTCGCGAATAGTTGCCGGTGATCTGGACATGCCAGTCGCCGACTAAGTCATGATCGAGCGACGCCGTGACGCTCAATTGTCTGGCGGCCCCCGATGCGAATGTGGTTTGACTGAAGGAGGAGGGCGGACTCGAGAAGGTATTCGCAGCCGAAAAATCCCGATCGCTGTAGAGAACGTCACCGAAGATCGTCGTCTTCGCGTCCAACTCCTGACTACCACTGACGTATAGACTGTTACGTCGATTTTGTGGAATGAGTGACACCGGGCCACCAAGGTCTGGGATGTAGGCTCTCTGCGATGCGCTCAAGCCATTTTGATCGTCGAATTCATAATCGAGAAGAACGTTTCCTGTGCTCCACGAATGGCCAACCAGTTGCGAGGCGGTGACTTCGTCGGCGCCGCCTTCGGTCGAGGCGCCGTAGCGCAGCGAAGTCTCGGCCCCATCGAAATCCTTGCGAGTAATCAGGTTGACGACGCCGCCCACCGCGTCGGAGCCATAGATGGCCGAGGCGCCGTCCGGTAGAACCTCGATTCGATCAATGGCGCTCAAGGGAATTTGTGAAATATCCGTGAGGGACCCATCGAGGCCGCCTGGCGCCAGACGCTGGCCGTTGAGCAACGTGAGCGTTGCCGTGGGTCCAAGGCCGTGCAGGTTGAAAGAGGCGCCTTCAAACGCGTTGTTGCCGTTCGATGAACTGGACGGCGAAAAACGGATGTTGGAGGAGGGGTTGGAGATGGCGTCGACGCTGGCGACGTTGTCCGGCATGCTGCGTGCGAACTGATCGAGCGTAGCGGCGCCCGACTGAGCGATGTCCTCGCGCGAGTAGACTGCGACCGCCGATCCGACCGGCGACACCCCGGCGATATGAGTGCCCGTGACGATAATATCATCGAGTGTGGTCTTGTCGTTCTCGGCAGGAATGGAGGTCAACAACGCCCGCGAGCGCGTCGTTGTCGTTGCTGCGCCACGGTCCGCTTGAGTGGTGGCGGCAGACGGCGGAGCCGCTGTCGCCGACTGCAGCTGCAACGCGGCGGCGCTGGCAACGGTGATGGAGGTGTCATTGATGACACGGTAGCCGAGCGATGAACCCGCCAACAGTGTGGCCAGTGCGTCGCCGATTGCATGGACACCGGAGATGCCGGCAGTGCGCCGTTCCCCCGCCTCCGGTCCGATGATGATTTGCACGTGGGCTTGGTGGGAGTACTCGATCAGCGCGGTCGCCAGGCGCTGCGGACCAATCCGGAAATTGAGTTGCCGGTTGAGATCGACAGCCCACACGGCATGGGCGGTGAACGTCATGATGATGACCGCAAGGGCCGAGACCGGCAGCCGTTGTGCAAGTCGGGAAATGCGGGCGCGCACGTCTTCAGACGACCGATGAGCCTGGTGTGCCAACTAGTGAAGTGCAGCTCCGGCGGCGGCCGCCGGAGAATCGAGCTCTATCTCGCCGTCGGAAGCGAAACTGGCATGTATCGGATACTGGGCCTCGAGTGCCTTCACCCAGTCCTTGACGGAGGCGACGAACACGGTACCCGTGTAGCGCAACCGGCCAATGGCGGGATCGCGCGCGACGATGTGGACCGTCGAGTAGCGGTTGATGTCGGCTATGACGGTGTCGAGGGGTGCTTCGTCGTAGGCGAGTTCTCCGTCTCGCCAGCGCAGGGCGGCTTGAGTATCGACCCTCGAGACCGCCGCGTTTCGCGCATCGTCCGAATAGTCGACCTGGTAGTCTGGGCCGACGCGCCACTGGGCCGGGCCATTGGGACCCACAGCCGTGGCCAGGATCGTTCCCTCCTCCACCGTGACGATCACGTGGTCGGCGTCGCGTCGCACGTCGAATGCCGTTCCCACCGCCGTGACGGTCATGGCGCCCGCGCGCACGATGAAGGGCCGCGCCGTGTCATGACGAACCCTCATATAGGCCTCGGCGCCGGGACTCAACGTGATCTGGCGCGATTCGCTGGTGAAATCCACATCGGCCGTGGCCTTGGCGCTCAACAGCAAAGACGACCCATCGGGCAGGGTTGCCGGCTCGTGATGTGACACCGCGATGACTTCGTGGATCGGCCGGCGGGCCCACTCCCCATACGCTATCAGCATCGTGAACACGATGCTGGCCGCCACCGCCCATCGTACGCGGGTCGAACGCCACCCGGATCGGCTTCGCGCACCCGGCGGATTGCCGACACTGCGTGGCAGCGTCGGTACATTCAAGAGTTCCGGAGCGCCCTTGAGGGCCTCGGTGTCTTGCCAATCCTGCTGCAATTTGTCGAACGCGGCCAGGTTCTCATCATCCGCTTCGCACCAGCGAAGCCATTCATCGACTTCGTTGTCGGTGGCGGCTCGCGCATGGAGCCGCACGAGCCACTGCGCCGCTTCGCGGTATCGCTGTATCTTCGATGCGGAGGCTGCATTTTGCGTCATGACTGCACCTGCCGCCAGGCCTCCTCGGCCGTCACGCCCTCGCGGCGCAGGCGAAGGTAGAGGAGCGCATTGGTCACGTACCGGCGCACCATTCGCTCCTTCAGGCGCATCCGCCGCGCGATCTCTTCGAAGGATTCGTCTTCCACGCGGTGAAGTCGAAAGGCTTCCTGGTATTTCACGGGGAGTTCGGCGATGACGCGGCCAAGGAATGCGAGTTCCTCGTGCGCGATGGCCGTTCGTTCCGGTGTTGCCTGATCGAGAAATTCCTCGAAGGCGTCGATCGTATCGAGCCGGGCGCGAGACTGCTGGCGCCGCAGCCGGTCGATCGCCAGATTGGATGCGACTTTGAACAGGTACGCGCGCAGGAAACTGACCGCTCCGGGGCTCTGCAGCTGGAGCACCCGGACATAGGCCTCTTGCGCGACCTCGTGGGCCGCCTGCCTGTCTTTCAGGCGGGATGCCAGGAAGAGCACCAGCGACCGGTTGTGTTCTCGAAACAGCTGAGACATTTCTGCCGCGCGGGACGAGGACGGCCGCCCTTCGTCCGGCGGAGCCACGGGCGCCGTCATGGTCGTAAGCCGTTTCTGAGGCAAGGGATGAGCATTGATCCTAGGACGAACATGCGTCGTTATTTTGTACTCTCAGAATTACTGCGTCGCAACAAAAGCGTCGGGTGCACCGGCGCCCCGGCGCCGCGAATTGCATCAACGCGGTAAGGGGAGCGCTCGAGGTCGATGCCATCCGTGGCTTCCGGAATGTACCAAATCGCCGCGCTCGTGCGTCTTCGTGTGGTGAAACCGATTTCCCAGTTGCCAACGACTGCCGTCGACTCCCATGGTGAAGCATCCCCATGATTGCACCGCCGGGTGTCGATCGGGCCGGGGCGTGAACCATGCGTTCGCCGGTCACCTATGTGCTACGCAAGGGCGCCATGGGCGACGTGTTGTGGATGGAACCTGTCATCCGGTCCTTGGCAGCGACACATAAAAAGGTAGTCGTCGTTTCCCAGTACGGGGAATTGTTCAACCACTATCCGTTAAAGAATGTCTCGTTCGCCGCCAAACTGCCGCCCCTCGAAAAGGTTCTCTACTGGCTCGGAAAATTGCTGAAGATCCAATATCGCTTCATTAACTTGAAAGATGCCTATGAGGTCAATCCTGGCGTTCATCTGGTACTTGCGTACTTCATGAAAGCGAAGCAGCGAGCAAGATTGACCTATCCGTCACTGTATTTGAGCGACGATGAGAAACGGCGGCGGATCGTCAAATACTCCCGGTACGTCGTGCTGCATGTCGAACGGTATGTTCATGATTTTAGGTTCCGCAACGTGGTCGGGATCGATTGGCCGAGAATCGTGTGCGACCTGCGCGCGCTGGGCCTGGATGTCGTGCAGATAGGCAAGCGCGAAAACCAGATCGACGGCGTCGACTTCGTGAACGCCAGCATCAGAAACTTGATGGTACTCATCAACCAGTGTTGCTTCTTCATCGGGCCCGATTCCGGGCCTGCACATATCGCGGCCACGTTAGGCAAGCCGGCGATCATCCTCTTCGGGTCGATCGACCCTTGGCTCCGGCATATCAAACATCAGTTCAGGGGGATCATGATCCAAGGGAATTGCGTCTATGCGGGATGTTACCACCTGCAACGGCATGGAGATCAAACCTGTCTCATTGAAGGCGATGAGCCCACCAGAATCCCACCCTGTTCAGTGCATTCGACCGACAGGCTCAAGCAGAGCATTCGTGCATTGATCAGCCGATGCGACCTGGAACCGAAAAGCGTTCTTCGGGTGAGCGAGGGATGCCGATGCTCGGCGGGCGCAGGATGACTGCGCTACCGAGAGCGCTTCCGAATGCGGTGCTAGCCATCGCGATGTTGTTCGGCCTGGCCTCGATGGCCGGTGTGGCGATGGCGCAGAGCCCAATACCCTGGGATGGGGCCTATGTGGGTGTCAGTGCGGGCGGAGCCTCGAACCGTGCCTGCCGGAATTGGGCGTCGGCCGGGGCGACCAACGTGTCCGCCGGAAGCGCGTTTTCCTATCAAAGCTGTGCCGGCGACGGCTTGGTCGGTGGGCTGCAAGCGGGCGATAATTTCCAAACCAGGCGCTTCGTGTGGGGCCTGGGGGCGGATCTCGACGTCTGGAGCGATAAGAACAGGAATCCATCCCTGAAATATTTGGGTGCGGTGCCGCCGCCGGGCACCTACGCGATCTCCGGCAAGGTCGGCCCAAGTGACTTTGCCGTGCTTGGTCCCCACATTGGTTACGCGGGCGATCTGATGCTGCCTTACTTGACGGTGGGTACGATCATCACGGCCGGAGCACGTAACAGCACCCTCAGTTACACCCCCATAGGAGCCGCCAAAGGTGCGGCGTCGTTCAGCGGCGGAAGTAATGTCGCTTCCGCCGGTTGGGTGGCAGGCGGCGGTATCGAAATTGGATTGAACGGCGCCTGGTCGATAAAAGCCGATTATCTTCACGTGAATCTCGGCAAAGGCTCCAATTCCATTTCCGCTTGCAGCGGCGCCGCATCTGCATGCGCAGCATTCTCCGGCGTCACACTCGACACCATGAGCAATGGATTCACCGCCAATCTTTTTAGGGTTGGCATCAACTACTGGTTCGACTACTGGAACCCGTGAGCCAGCCGGTGGCGGACATCGATGGGAAGAATTCAAAATCTACATCACAGGCGTAGGAGAAGGGCTGCAATGGGCGAACGCTGAGCTTGTGAATGTCTGACCTTCTTCATGGCGAACTCCAGATTGAAAATCCCGAGCCTACGCCGGGACTGGGAGCCGTGCCATTTTTCAGGGGGCAGGCGATAATGTCGTAGCGCTCTGGAGGATGGTCGACACCGCGCCGACTGCCGATATTGGGCCAGAAGCTGCCGTATGCCATAAAAAGCCGACCTTCTGAAAGCCGTCGTTAGCAGATGGCTCCGGAGTCGCTTCTGCTGCGCTACGTATTCCTCGATTCGATCCCGGCCTCCCGTAGCGTTTGCCTGTGCGTCACGGCCGCGCCCTCGGAAACGATCCCGACGATCCCTTTCATTCCATCGTGATGCCGATGCCGCAATGTGGTATTGCGGTTCCGGTGGGCGTCCACCGGGCCATCGGCGGCCTGCATGATGCGCCCACGCCCGGCGATATACTTTGCGCGGCACTCGCCGCGTGTCAGGACTCAGCGGTGCGCATGGTGGCGAACATCCTCGGCATCACGCTCGAGTCCCTCGAGGTGGAAGTCACCGGGGATGTCGATGTCCGGGGAACGTTAGCGATGAATGCGGATGTGCCGGTGGGTTTCCGGGCGATCCGATGTGCGGTGCGGCTCAAGGCGAGGGAGGGCACAGATCCTCGGCTGCTGGAAAAACTCCGGATCGCTTCGGAGCGTAGCTGTGTCGTGCAGCAGACGCTGGTTCATCCCCCGCGCGTTGAAACAACGTTCGATATGACCGGGGGCGGCACAGACGCAGCAGGTTGTCTGCAAGTCGTGTCCGGGCGGAACGCGGAAGCGTCCGTGGCACGGTCCAGATGACTAGCGTTGCCCGGTAACGCGCGCTCGCGGACGAAAGGGCGGAGCCCCCTTCAAGATGATGGCCGCGAAACTGCGCGTGGCCATGGCCGCCATGGGGCAAAAGGAAACGAAGGTTGCCGATCTATGCAGCGAACTGGCTATTACCCGGCAGACTCTCTACCGGCACGTCGCGCCGAACGGCATGCTACGAAAAGACGGACTGAAAATCGTTGAAAGCGCAAAGGCACGGTATCGGCACGGAGGGAAGCCGTGACCGACGCTCCTTCGTGAATGCCACGACTTCATCTGTCAGCGGAACATGAGCCAATCGGGTAAAATTCAGAATGACCGCAATGCCTGCTCCGGACCGACCGTTCGACTTCACTCCCGGCCAGAGCTGGGCACTCGTTCTGTTGGAGTCGCTGCCGTAAAGTGGTCGCACACGGCTTGCAATGGTATTGGGTCCATGAAGCCCTTGCTTGCGCCCAAAGTGCCGTGTGCCGCCCTTTAATCGCCATCAGCAAGCTGAGATCATCGAAAGGAGAACGCAATGCCGGTTCTTTCGAGGGGTACTATAAGGATCGACTACACCGACGAGGGGAAGGGTCAGCCGGTCATAGTACTTCACAGTTCCGTAAGCGGTAACCGACAATGGCGGGCGCTCACTGAAACCCTGCGGGATCGCTACCGCGTCTTGGCAGTAAATCTCTTTGGCTATGGAGAAACGACGCCGTGGCCGGGAACCTCACCGCAATCGCTCTACGCACAGGCCCAACTCGTCGTGGCCTTGTGGGAGGAATTGCGCGGACGAGTACACATTGTGGGGCACTCCTTTGGTGCTTCGGTTGCACTAAAAGCTGCGATGCTGCTTGGGCCACAGGTCGGGACTCTAATACTCTTAGAACCGAACCCGTTTTATTTACTCAAGCAAAGCGGCCGGACCGAGTCATTCCTCGAGTCACGAGCATTGCGCGACCACGTGAAATGCTTCGGCCCGCTCGGCGATTGGCCACGGGTTGCCGAGCGGTTTGCTGATTATTGGCTCGGTGACGGTTCCTGGGACGCGATGCCGGAAAAGCGACGGGCCGCGTTTTCCGAATCTCTCCCGCCCAACCTACATGAGTGGGATGCTGTGATGGACGAGCAGACCACGGTTAGAGCGTGCAACGCCTTGACTGCGAGAACACTGGTCGTGAGCGATAGCGCGACCCGAGCTCCAATTCGGGAGATCGTTGATATCTTCGCAGAAGCCTGCCCTCACTGGTCCTTTCGTTCAATCGCCGAGGGCGGCCATATGGCACCGCTTACTCGCCCGGATCTCATTAATCCAATCGTTCGTGGGTTTCTTGAATCCGGGCCCGCATAATCGCTGCTACGACAGTCACGAACGATTCCAGCCGACTTGGTTCTGCCAACTAATAATGGGGGTGTGTTATGAATATCGCGGATCGCCTGAAATTCTTGCGTGTTGCGCTAATCGTGGTGGGCCTCATATTTCTGGTGGGCGTATATCCGCTCACGATCGTATGGCCAGCGGGCTGGGCGTGGCATCCCACCGGACAATCCATGTATCTGCAAATGATCCTTGGGATTTACGCGACACTGGGAGTATTTCTCCTCCTTGCATCGCGCGACCCACTCGCCAATCGGAGCCTTATCTGGTTTACGGTATGGTCGAGCATCGTGCACGGCGGAATTATGGCCGTGCAGTCAATCGTATTTCCCGAACATCGTGGACATCTGTTGGGAGACGTCCCGGCGCTCTTTATCGTCGGCGTTGTTCTGGCATTGCTCATGCCGCGCCGCGCTGCTGGGACTGGTTGAGGTCTGGGGCTACGAGAACCTTGCCACATCGCCTTGGCTCGATCGCTGATGAACGTCTCGCTCGTCGCTGTGCTGGATAGTGTCATTGCGAGACTTGCCCGGAATCCAACTGCTCGGAAGCGCTCGTTGGCGGACGGCGGCGTCGGGTCCGCGTGGAGCCGCTGGCGGACGCTACCCTCGTTCACCGCGACCCCAAACACCGCGCCGTTAAACGGCCAGCAGCACCAGCAGCAGGACCGGCAGCAGGATGAACACATAGATCGCCAGCCGGATTACGCTGGCCGGGATCGCCAGCACTACGAGCAGCAGCCCGATGGTGATCGACCACGCTTCAACCTTGTTCACCGGACTGTTCCCTTTTCCGACCGAGGCCGCCGAGCACGTTTGGCTGTAGCCGGTCTGTCCGTCTCGGGCGGATATGCGAGATCGTAACAATCCCGGTCGACGCCTTCGGAAGCCGCGCTCGTCCTGCCGATGTCGAGTAGACACGCCTCATATTAGTTTTCAAAACGAGCCGACTACTACGCCTTTTGTTTTCGGTCGAAGGTTCCCTCCCCTGAAGTTTACCCGGGCGCGTCGGCCTGGAATACCTCCTCGTAGATTCGCTGAGAAGGGATGCGGGGTTGACTGCGCCAGCGACGGCCGCCCGAACGGGCGAAGGTGGCGAACGCCTCGCACGCTTCGAGCCGGGTGCGGCACTGGGATGCGTACGAACATAGCTCGCACGGGGATTCGTCGATCCACAGTTCGTCAATAACCTGAGCAGGTCGACCCATACCTGGACCCTCTGAAAAGGAGGGGGCGGAGGATGGCTTTACGATGGGGGGTGCGAGGAGCGGGCAGATTCCACGGCGGCCAGCTGGTTGGGGTAACCACTCGCAGAGGTCCCAGCGTTGCTGGCTGTGGATTGGGATCCCGGCAAGTCGACTGGAGCGAAATGCCGAGGTGAAAGACCGGGGCTCCGGCCCCGTGAGTCTGGGCCTTCATACAGCTTGCTGCGCTGCGGACCCCTGAATAGATGGCTGCAGAGGCGCGCGTTAAGTTGCAACATGTCTCGCCGTCGCGCCAAGTACAGCCCCCTCGAGCCAACATGACTGTCCCGGTTCTCGAAGCGCCCCAGCTGGCCGCCGGCGTCGACCTCACGCGCCTGTTTGTCGACACCATGCTCGAGTGGATTGCGAAGATCACCCAATTCGGTCACGTGGACCGCCCAGTTCAGCAGCCGCTGTGCCTGGTCGTATCCTAAGTGTCAAAGGGGCGGCTCGGTCCAACAAGAACGGGGCTCAGTGGCTCGGGTAGGTAAAAGGTTCGCAAGTCGCATTTATACGGGTCGTTTTGACGGGACTAAAAGCTCGCTGCTCCGTGAATTTGAGTTGCCCAGAAGCGGTGTCGATCATCAAATGTACCGACTCCGCCCATGAGGAGGCGTATTGAACATACACATCCCACCTACTAGCATCGCTGTCGTTTTGAATCTTCCTGGTCTTAAGAGTCCCGTCGTTTTGCGGCCTAGTCGATATATTGAAGTGTGTATCCTCGCCCGCCAGCTGAAAACTCACGTAATCGCCGTCGGTGTCGGTAAACACTGTGAACTGGACGGGCAAACGGCTTGATTGGTCCCCCATCGTGACGCTCTGTACGCCATTGCACCGCAGATTCTGATTCTCTGCTACCGGGTGCCGAAAGATCGCAAATGCCATTAATATCGCAGGTGTATTTATCATTGGGGGAAACCGCCGATCCCAAAACTCACATTTGAGCGCGCCGCCTTCGCGGTACACAGCAGCCGCGCTTGGCCGACGCGCAAACATTGGCAGACACTGACCACAATGCTAAGAAATTTCGTCAAGATGCCATCGCCGGTTACGCATAAGGCCGCGAAATCGCTAAACGAGCGTGATGTCGAGTCACCCGGCGGAGGTCGTTGGCACACCAACTTGGTCTGCATCGCTGCTACCCGGGTACCTTGGGTGCGAGGACGGCCGGTGGCGCTCGCTTCATGATGGCGCTGGCGTCCCGTGGCGATGTAACTATCCACATGATGGCGAGCAAGCACGGCCAGATTGCCCTCGGAGCAGTAGCCGGCGTCTGCCGAGAACTCCTGCGCTTGCCGCCCGGTGTTGTGTTTGATTTGCTTCAATGTCGGGGCGAGCTGCTGCACGTCGGTGGCGCTGTTGCTCAGGCTCTGCGCCACGATGACCTGGGCGCCGGAGTCCACCGCCGCTTGGGCGTTGTAGGCCTGCACGTATTCTTTACCGCTCTTGCGCATGATGCGGCTCTCCGGATCGGTAAAATTACGCTGCGCTTTCGGTTCCGGTGCCGCTTGACCGGCCGCGCGCGCCTCAGCTTCCAAGGCTTCGCGCGCTTCACGGATCTTCGTGATCCGCTGCTGTTTGTCCGCCACCCAGCTCGGCATCTCATCCCCGCGCCGGGTACTGCCGTGCAGCCGATCCTCCGCCTCGTCGGCCGACTTCGCCTGGCGAAACCACTCCCGCACTTGGTGCTTCAAACGCTTCTCCGTCTCCCGCATCCGGTCATAGCTCATCGCTTTGTGCTTGCTCGCATTGGCTTTGATCTTTGTGCCGTCCAGCGATACGTGCCCGAGCTTGACCAGCCCGGCCTGCTGACACAGCGTCAAGACCTGCTCGAACAAGCCCTGCAGAGCCTCCAAGTGGCGCTTGCGAAAATCACTCACGGTGCGAAAGTCTGGTCGGTTCAGCCCCGTCACCGCCATAAAGTCCATCCGCTCCTCGCATCCACGGGCGATGCGCCGCGAGGAATACACCCCTTGGCAATACGCGTACAGCAGCAGCGCCGTCATCATCACCGGGTTGTACGGCGGGTAACCCCGCTCCTCTTTCTCGTACGGGGCGAGAACCTCGGACAGATCCAGCTGCTCGCGCACCGTGTCCCGAATAAAATGCGCAATATGATCGGCCGGCACGAAATCCATCACCGACGGTGGCAGCAGCCAGTGTTGCTCGACGTTCCACTCACGAAAGGTCTTAGACATGCCCGCTAATCCTCGACAATTTCCCTTTCAGAAGCTTAGCGGATCTATTACCCGGACACACTCCTAGGGCCATTCCGACGGACAAAATGTTATCGGGCTTGCCGCCTTCGACCAGATCGAAGATCGTTCGAGATAATACTTTCCTTGCATCACGTAGCCCTCCTCTCCGTTTTTCAGGCGAATATGAACGCCGCGATCGGATTTCAGTTCGTCACATCCGAGTACAGGCACCCGCTCGCCATTAGCGATGCGTGCGACAGCCGGAAACCTGTTCCTGTCAGGAACCGGGTAGTGATCTACGACAATCTCCCCTTGCGCAACCAGCAGGGTGCGATGCGCGACACATGCGGCTATCAGTGCGCAGAGCAGAGCTAGTACGCACAATACTCCGAAACCCACTTTGTAGGCGGTTGCCATCAAAATCCCCAAAACCCTGGATCACTGAGAGGCGCGAGGTCCTTTATCGGACCGGGATAAAACGTCGTACCAATTGCTTGAGGAGAATCTTCCATGTTGTCGAGAATACTACTGGGCCTTAACGCGGGGTTGAACACCACCCCCACCTTTTGTAGGCAATTTTGAATTGATGTGCCGCAGTTGTTGTGAAGCCAGTTGTATTTCCCGCCGGCAGTGCCCAGGCACTGAGCCAACTCCGTTTCCTGATCAGGAGTTAGGCCCAGGATAACTCCGTTACCATCTCGGAACTGCATATTCCGCATGATGTAATCACTAGCGCTGGGGTACATGGAGTCCCACTGACCGGGAGGGCGCCCAAGAGTAATTCACCCCGTTTAGATCAAGCGAGACGTGACCGAATTGAGACTCTCCCCCCTGTGCCAATGTGACGTGAGACACCTGAGAACCCTCTAATTAGAGAGCATACAGGTACACTGTCCCATGAATTCAATAGTTCAATCATCTACGCTGAATGGAAGGTCCGAGCCTTCCGCAGATCCGATCAATTCATCTATCAATGGATCCGAGGCAGGGCAGAGATCTGCCTCCAACGCTTCCAACCCGGAGGTCGTGGCTGTCAAGCGCAGGCGTGTTATTTCTCGATCCGACAAACGCCGGATCTTGCGCGAGTACGATCGATGCAAGAAGCCGGGTGAGCGCGGCGCCTTGATGCGCCATGAGCGGATATATTCCTCGATGCTCACCGGCTGGCGCAAGCAGTTGGCTCGAGCCGACGAGGCGTCGCTCGGCGCAGTGCGCCGTGGTCCGAAGGTCAATCCGGCGACGGCACAAAAGCGGCGCGACGAGCGACTGAACCGCGAGATCGCGCGACTCACTCGACAATTGGTGCGGGCGACGGCGATCATCGATGCCCAAAAAAAACTATGCACCTTGCTCGGACTGCCGACGGCCGAAGACCAGGAGTTGACGGACTGATGGCCGTGTTCGCTGAACTTCGTCCGCAGATCGGCATCGCCCCGGCGTGCGTG
>JBEKYO010000045.1:0-42859 GCA_049510875.1 Steroidobacteraceae bacterium | reverse complement strand
CGATGCGCCGGTCACCGTGCTCGGCTTGCCGGCCGCCGCCGCCGAAGTGGCGGATGCCGGGCTGTCGCTCGAACTCCCGCCGCAGGCGGCGAGCGCAAGCGCAAGCGTGAGGGGAACGGTCCACGGCGCGCCCGCGCGCACCACGTCAGGCCAGGGCTTCGCGCCCGAGGTGGCGGCAAGACGGGTCGATGAGACGGCTTGATTCCCGGAGCAATGCCGGTGAGCTGATGATCGCAATATGTGTCCCCAAAGGCGTGATTGTCCGAATCCATGAACGCGGGGGAGCTTACGGGACGCAATTCAATTGAACATCTGTACTTAAATGGCGACACGCGGAAAGCAAATTCTGTCGATGCCGTCACAATATTAGGCGCGCATTGTGCTGTCGGATGTGAGTCGGCGGCGGGTTGCGCGGCGCCGCCGGGCCGAATTGCTGCCCATCGGGGACGTCGAACTGCCTGTTGCAGCCAGATGATCTTCGACGTTCCCGCCATCATCGCGTCGTTGTCCGTGGGACTCACGCTCGACGCCGCGGACATCATCGCCACCGGAACGCCCGCGGGCGTCGGGTTCGGCTTCAATCCTCCGCGGTTCTTGAACGATGGCGACGTAATCGTCGCCCGCATCGAGGGCCTCGGCGAGCTCGTGAATCCGGTTGAACGGCGCTAGCTTCACCCGCCGATCGCGCTTCGGACCAGGCTGCTTCCCGGCCAGCGCCGGGCAGGGCCCGCCTCAGGACACCCGCCGGCGCGCGCATTGCAACGCGTAGGTTGCTGCGGCCAGCGAGAGGATGAGCCCGGCCACGGCGATCAGCGTGGTCCACGGCGCGTCGGCAAGGTTCAAGGTGATGACCTTGTTACACAGCGCCATGAGCGCCGTCTGCACGACCAGATCGGTGTCGACCTCGTGCGCCAGCGCCAGGTGCCGCAGGATCTTGAGGAGCTCCACGCCCACGAGCACGGCCACGAACAGGCCGAATACGTCGAACAGCACCTTCGGCTCCGCGGCCAGCACCCGCGCATGCAGCAGATCGTCCGCCAGCGACCACGCCACCAGCACCGTGCCGAACAGGATGGTCAACATGAGCAGCAGCATCAGGGCATTGACCGCCAGACGCTCGAACAAACCCGCCAGTTTTTCCATGGTGTAGTTCCCGCAGCGCGCCGGGACGCCGCCCCGCCCCGCGCGCGCCGTCATGCATCAGGCCGCACGCTCCGACTCACGGCAAATACTAGCAGCATCCGCAATGACGTGCCGGGCGGCCTATAGGGCCCGGCGCAGCGCCGCGCGCGCGAGGGAACGCGTGGAGTCGAGCGTGGGCAGCGGAGAGTTCGCATCGTTCATCAGCAAGGGAATCTCCGTGCAGCCGAGCACGACCGCGTCGCAGCCCTGCTCCTTCATGCGGCCGATGACCCCGGCAAAGTAGGCGGCCGCCTCGGGCCTGAACACGCCGCACACCAATTCGTCCATGATGATGCGGTTCATCTCATCCCGCTCCGCCGCGCTCGGGCGCACGCAGCGCAGGCCGCGCGCCGAGAGCTGCTCGGGATAGACGCTGCTGTCGACGAGCCAGCGCGTTCCCGTCAGCCCGAGACAGCGAAATTCCCGCTCGAGCGCCTGTGCCGCGACCACCTCGGCGATGTGCAGCCAGGGCAGCGGCGAGCGTGCTTGCACATAGGGCAGCGCCGCATGCAGGGTGTTGTCCGGGCAGATCAGGAACTCGGCCCCGGCGCCCGCGAGCTTGTGCGCGGAACTCAGCATGAGATCGCCGACGCCCTGCCAGTCGCCGCGCTCGAGTCGGGCCACATAGTCGGCGAATGAATGCGTGTGCATCGAGATCTCGGGGTGCGCGTGCGGGCCGAACAATGGCGCTCCTTCCGTGCAGATCGTACGGTAGCAAAGCGCGGCGCCTTCGGCGGAACAGGCGACGATACCGATGTGATGGGACATGACGGCGGACTCCTTGGGCGCGGCGCCGCTACAGGCGGTGACGCCATAGCGCATCGTAATGCGGCCGCGCCTGATCGGCGAGTTCTTGCAACTGCGCGCTCAAGGCGGCCGCGTTGCCGTCCCGGGGCGCCGCGAAGCCCGTCGAACGCTCCACGGATTGATACCAGGCCGGCGCCCAAACGCCGTCGGCCGGCCGGCGCCCGGGCGGCCAGCGCAGCATGGCCGGGGTGTACGCCGTGCCGAGCGCAGCGCATAGCTCGCCGAGGGTGCGTTCCGGATTCGCCAGCACATCCGCCGCGTCCACCACCGGCGGTGCCCTCCCGAGCCGGTCCGCCACCGCCTCGAACAGCTCGCGCTGCTGCACGAAGCCGATGTCCGCCAGGGTCACCTGCGCCCGCTTCCTGGCATACGAGGCGAGCACGGCCCTGGGTTCGCGGATGAGAAAGGCATGCCGTACCTCAGATAACCAGTCCCGGTCGAACTCCTCCAGCAGATGCAGGGTCATGTGCTTCTGATACCAGACCGGCTTGCCGCCCGGCGCGGGCCCGACCAGCATCGATGCGACGATGCCTGGGTCGCGGGCTTGGGACGCGAGCACCGCCTCGCGCATGGGATGATCGGCGCCGGTGCGGCACAGATACGCCGCATAGAAGGGCTCGTCGCTCACCGCGCAATCCCCGCGCGCCTCGAAGGAGCGCATCATGGCCGTCGAGATGTTGCGCGGCCCCGACCACATCGCGATGCGTATGGGCGGCTCGTCCATCAGCGCGGCGCCGCCTGCGCATCCTTCAGGGACTCATACAGCGCGCGCAGCCGCTGCGTCACGGGGCCCGGCAGCGCCGCCGGCAGCCGCCGCCCGTCGATTGCGCACACCGGGGTCAGTCCACCGAACGTCCCGGTGACGAACGCCTCCTCCGCCGCGTACGCCTCTTGCAGCGTACAATCGCCGACCCGCAGCGCGATGCCGTGTTGCTCGCACAGGCGGATCACGTTGGCGCGCGTGATGCCGTTGAAGCAGTACTCTCCGGAGGAGGTCAGCACCTCGCCGTTTCGAACACAGAAGAAATTCGTGGCGTTGCAGCTCGACACCAGCCCCTGGGGATCGAGCATCAGGGCCTCGTCCGCGCCGGCGTCGATGGCCTCCAGCAGCGCCATGATGAGATTGAGGCGGCTGTGAGAGTTCAGCCGCATGTCGAACATGTGCGCGGGCGTGCAGCGGATCGATGCGGTGCGCAGCGTCAGTCCGCGCGTCGCCAGATCCGGATCCGGCGCCTTGTATTCGGCGACGATGACGACGGTCGGGCGCCCCAGCGCATTGCGCGGATCCTGATTGGGCGCGGATTTCTCGCCGCGGGTCACCATGAGGCGAATGTGCACGCCGTCGCGCATGCCGTTGGCGGCGAGCGTACGCCGTATCTCGGCGGCGAGATCGCCGCGCTCGAGGCCGACGTCGAGCCGGATCTTCTCCGCGCCCCGGTACAGCCGGTCCAGATGCTGCTCGGCGAAGAGCAGCACCCCCTTATGCAAGCGCAATCCCTCCCAAACGCCGTCGCCGACCACGAATCCGCCGTCGAAAATCGACACCTTGGCCGCGTCCCGGGGCATGAGCTGGCCGTTCAGGCTGACCAGCACCCGCTCGTTGCGCGGATCAACCGCAAAGCTTTGACTACCGGGCATCGACTCTTCCCACCGCTAAACCAGCCTCAGATCGAGCGGCGCGGTTTGTTGAAAAATGGCGGCGCACTGCTCGGCCGAAAGCCCCCACATCGATCGGAACACCCCGCCCAGCATGGCCCGATAATCGTTGAGCACCGGATAGTCCCGATCCTGGAACAGTGTATCGCGCTCCACGCGTTGCTGTTCGCCCACGATGGCCCCGCCGTTGATCGAGCCGCCGAGCACCCAGTACACCGTGCCATGGCCGTGATCGGTGCCGCGGCTGCCGTTCTCGCGGAAGGTTCGCCCGAACTCCGAAAGCACCACGACCACCGTGTTGTTCCATTCGGCGCCGAGCGATTGCGACAACGCTTGCAGGCCCCGCCCCAGACTGCCCAGATTGCTCGCCAGCGTTCCTTGAGCCGCGCCTTCACCCACGTGCGTGTCCCACCCGCCGACATCGATGAAGCCGATCCGATACTTGTCCCGCATCAGGCGGCCCACGCGTTCGGCCTCGAGTTCGAAACCCTTGGTGTTGATCGCATTGCGGTTGGCCGCAGTCATGTCGGTGGCCATCTCCTGCGCCACCTCCCGGCGCAATTCGAGTCCGCCGCTGACCGCGGCCTCGAGATGATGGCCGGCATACATGTCGCTCAAGATTCCCGCCTGACGGCTGTCGAACGCCGGCTTGGCGACGTTCTTGAGCGACAGATTGGGGACGGATTCGGTGCCCTCGAACGCCAGGGGCAAGGCGTCGGTGAAGGCGATCGACGCATTGCCGTTCGGGGCGCCCACCAGCGCGGCGGAGAGGCGCGCGAGAAATCCCGAGCGATAATTGCGCATGCTGCCGGCGGGTTGCCCGAGTTCGATGCTGTCCTGGGTCTCGAAGTGGCTGCGCGACAAATCATCCGTGCCGGCGAACGGCACGAAGGCCGCTTGGCGCCGCAGGTACAGGGCGCCGACGGTGTCGCGTACCGCGGGGGCGAGCGCCCAGTCGGCGTCAAGCGCCAGCGCGCCGGCGTTCGAGGCGGCATCGGGCCTGGCGATGGCGATGCTCGGCCGGGCTTCGTAGTAGTAGCTGCTCGAGTACGGGATCAGCAGACTGGTCGAATCGTAGCCGCCGCGCAAAAACACCAGCAGAAACCGCGGTCCGGCGGAAGGTGCGGCGTACAGACGGCCGCCGATGCCGGCGCTTGCCAGCGCCGCGCCGCCGAGTTTGATTAATTGGCGCCGGTTCATACGCGCTCCTTAGGGAAATCTGCCGCGCTCGCGGCCACGAAGATTACTCAGACAGGCTCCTTGGCTCACTCATAGGCAAAGTCCGGGGACGACAGCAGGAAAGTATTCCACTCCTGCTGCGAATTCGCACGCTCGAGGGCGTCCTTGGTGCGCGCACCGAGAAGCGGCTCGACTGCCTCGAAGTACAGTCGATTGGCGAGTTGCGGGAACCCGGCGGCAGCGGCCGCGCTGCCGTCCTCGGGGTCGAACAGTCCGGCATTGCCGGAACCGATCAAGCGCGCCGTCTCGAACCGCCGGCTCATTTGACCGGAACTGGCCCAGTTGCTTTCGGCCAAGGAATAGCCGTCGGGGGTTTGATGGCCGTAGGACGCCTCGCCCAGTCCGTTCAGCCAATTGAACAGGGGCCGGGTATTGTTGATCGGCCTGCCGTCGTACGCGAACCGTACCGCGGAGACCACGAAGCGCATGGGATCCTTGAACTTGCCGCCGAGTGCGGCCTTGAATTCACGCGACAGAAACATGGTGCGCAGCACCGCGGCGATGTCGCCGTCGCCATGCAGGAAGGTTTGCGCCATGCGCTCGACCAATGCGGGGGGCGGATCGTCGCCGACGAAGTAGATTGCAAGCTTGCGCGAAATGAACCGGGCGCAGGCGGGCTGACCGACGATGAGGTTGACGGCGTATTCCACCTCGCCGAGACCACTGCCCTCGATGTCATGGCCGAGCAACGACTTGCCGCCGAAGTCGTGCCGGGCGGGATTGAATTCGAAGGCGCCGCTGCGGCGATACAGGCGCTCGAGCTCCGGTTTGAGCCGCGGCGCATTGCCGGCGTTCACACCCACGCCGGTCAGCACGCGCGCGAGGTTCTGGACGTCCTGCTGGGAGTAGCCGCCGTTCACGCCGAGCGTATGCAGTTCCATGAGCTCGCGGGCGTAGTTCTCGTTGATGTGTCCGGAGGCGTTCTGGTTGTTGTCCAAATACTGCAGCATCGCCGGGTGTTCGAGCGTCGCCAGCACCAAATCCCTGAACCGCCCGAAGACATGCGGTCGAATCGCGCGCTCCTCGTAATCGCCGACCAGCCAGCGCAGATTGGCCTTGTCCTTGAACACGCTGAAATGATTCAGCCAGAACCACACCATTTGTTCCTGAAGCTGCGCGGGTGAATACACGGCGCGCAGCAGGTCGCGGCGCACGGCCTCATAGGCGAGTTTGTTGCCCTGATCGGTGAGCGCCCTGCGCGCCTGTTCCTTGTCCGGTCCGTCCGGCATGGCGTTGATGGTCTTGTACGCGGCGTTGACATCGGCGAGCAGCCGCACCGGATCCTCGTGACTTACCTGCAAAGCGTCGATCTGCGCGGCGATCGGCGCCGGCAGGGCCGCCTCGTGCGGGTGTAATTGGCGCTCGAGGTAGGCTTCACGCCCCATGCGCCGATACTCCGCCACGCTCGCCGAGTCGAGACCGAAGGACACCCGCTCGAGCCAGAGCATGTCCTCGCGATGCATGACCGGCAAGGGGCCTGCCGCCGCGTGCCTACCATCGGCATCCGGCCCCGCACGCGTCGCGCAACCCGCGAGTGCCAGCGCCGCGGACAATCCCACCATCACGGCACTCAACCGCGGCGGCACCCGCCTGCCTTCAGCTCGCCACCGGCCGACAGCTCCCATCCGCATTTGACCTCGAGGATACACGGGATCGGCCCCCCCTCGAGGTAACGGGCGCGCCCGGCCGGCGTTGACCGCGATGACCGCGTTGATTGACTGGGTTGCCCGCGTTGGCCGCGTTGGCCGTGTTGACCGCGTTGACCGTGGCCCGGGCCCCCTGCCGCCGGGGGCGCAGGGCGACGCAGGCGCTCCTCAGATGCTGGCGCCCGCCTCCCGGCCGGTGAACCAGTTGATCGCGTACTGCACCAGTTGCGACCCCGTCGCCAGATTGAGTTTGTATTTGATCCGGTGCCGGTGCGATTCGATGGTTTTGACGCTCAAGTTGAGAGTGCGCGCCGTGTCGCGGGTGCTCATGCCCTTGCCGACCAGGTGCAGAATCTGCAGCTCGCGGTCGGTGAGCCGATCAATGGGGTTGGACGACACGTGGGCGCCGCGCGCTGCGGACTTGCGCACCATGTTGCATCCGACGCCCTCCGACACGTAGATGTTGCCGTCGAGCACCCGCCGCAGCGACAGCAGGATCTGTTCGCTCGTCGCCTGCTTCATGATGTAGCCGGTGGCGCCCACGGACAGCATGCGTTCCGCGTAGATGGTCTCATCGTGGCTGGAGAGCACGAGGATGGGCAGATTCGTGTGGTGAGCGCGCACATCGCGCACCAGCTCGATGCCGTCGCCCTGGTTCAGCCCGATGTCGGCGACGATCACGTCGGGGTTGCTTTCCTTGATGGCGCGGCGGGCATCTCCGGCGGTGTCCGCTTCCGCACATACGACGAGATCGCCTTCGTTCTCGATGATGCGCCGTAACCCCTCGCGCACGATCGGGTGGCTGTCGATAATGAGAACTCTCCGTGGCGTGAGATTGCCGCCGGCGAAATTCGGACGAGGCGGCGTGGAAGAGATCTCTGCATCGATTGGCATCGCGGACAGTCCTTGGGTGAGGGAAGTACTGGTACTCGCTATTCAAAGCGACATTGCGCGGCGAAAACCCTCACCGTCCATCAAAAACGATGAAACGCTCCGCCGTGCGGCCGGGGTGGACATGGCGGCAGCCGCAGCGCGCGCGGTGACAAATTATTGACGCTTTTTTGAGCCCGTCAGTGCGCGGCGCTGCGCCCCGCCGGCATCAAGCTCGCGCCGCTCAGTCGTCCGATCGCCCCGAGGGTGGTTTGTGCGGCGTTCAGCCCGAGCCGGAAATCCTGCTCGGTGAACGTGGCGTAGAGATCCGAGGGTTGGTGCCAATGCGGGTCCCAGCCGGCGCCGATCTCCCGGCCGCGCTCGTTCTCGCGCACGCTGACGGCGGGTACCAGATCCATGAACGGAGTGCTGTCGGTATTGGTCATGTGCGGCCCCACCGCCGCCGGGTAGTCGGAGGCATAGGACTCGTTGGCGGCGTAGAGCGCCCACGCCAGCCGTTCTGCGCCGTCCGCCAGCGTCGCCGTGGACTGAAATTCGACATTCACGTCCGCCTCCGGCCGCTGTTGGTTCGCAACGCTCCCGTCTGCCCGGGGCATCCCATGATCGAACAGCACCATGTCGTGCTGAATCATGCCGAGCCATTTGGGCTCCGGGTATCGGCCGGAGCCGCTGGGATCCTCCCTGCCCTGCAGAGCGGCGCGCTGCTCGACATAGGCCCGCGACCCATTGAGCCCTGTCTCCTCGTTGTTCCACAGCACGAAACGAATCGACCGCTCGGTCTTCACATCCGGCGCGGACAAGACGCGCGCGAGTTCCATGACCAACGCGGTTCCCGAGCCGTCGTCGTTGGCAGCTTCGCCCCAGCCGATGCCGTCCATGTGTGCGCCCACGATGTACATCTCGTCGGGATGCGCGCTGCCGATTTTTGTGCAATACACCTCCTCGCGCGGCCCCGCCTCGCTCGGCTGGGAATCGAGCGCGCGAAGCTTCTCGTCCGGCTGGAGCAGCGGATCGGTGTTGACGCCGGTGTGATTGCGCGCGCCCCGATAGCGCGCGCCCCCCGCCGCGGCATCCGCGCCGCGCGCGGTCGGCGGCCCGCTCGGCAACCGCGGAACGTCGGGAGAGTAGCTGTACTTGAGCCGTGCAGTATTGCTGCAGCCGTAGCTTCTGAGGCGAGCCTCGATCCAATCGACGGCGGCACGATTGCGATCGGTGCCCTGGCGCCGGTCGCCGAATCGGGTCAGCCCCTTGATCGTCGCCTTGTAGGTCTCGAGATCGAGGCGTTCCACCAAGACTTTGATGGGATCGTGGTCCGCGGATTGAGGCGGCGCGCCGGCCGCGGGATCGAGGGGGCCTTCGGGCCGTCCGAGGGCCGCCGACGTGAGCAGGGAACCGGCCATCAATGCCGCGGCAACTTTGTGCATGAGCCCGGGTTTGTCGGCGTTGGGTGCCGGCGCGTGCTACGCGCCCAGCAACGCGCCCACGGCAATGCCCTGATCGGCGCAGAACTGCGCCGCCGGCTGCTTGTCGCCGTCGCCGTACTTGACCTTGAGCACTTCGATTTCGCCGCCGTGCGCACCGATGCGCAGGCTTCGCTCGCCGAGTTTGGACACGGCCCCGACCTCGGCCGTCATCTGCGAGAACCGGCGCAACGGATGCTTGCGCGCCTCGAACAGCTGCAGCTTCTTGCCGTTCCACGTGGTCCACGCGCCGGGCGAGGGGTCGCAGCCACGCACGAGGTTGTAGATGATGTCGACGTGATTGTGCCAGTTGATGCGTGATTCGGGGGCACGGCACCAACCCTCGTAGCTTGCGAGCGACTCATCCTGCACGACCCCCGAGCCCGCGCCTTGCGCGACCAGGTCGGCGGCTTCGAGCAGCGCAGCGACCCCCATGGGAAACAGGCGCTCGAAATAGACTCCACCCAGGGTATCGTCGGGACCGATCGGAGTTTCCTTTTGCAGAATGACCGGTCCCTCATCGAGGCCGTCGGTGGGGCGAAATATGGTAAGTCCCGTGACCGTATCGCCGTGGATGATGGGCCAGTTGATGGCGCTGGGGCCTCGATATCGCGGCAGCAACGACGGATGAAACTGAATCGTCCCGTGGACCGGAACGGCGGTGAACTCCTGCGGGACGAACTGGAGCACATAGGCCATGACCGCGAGATCGGCATCGAGGCTGCGCAGGATCTCGCGCGCGCTCTCGGATCTCAGCGAGGGCAACTGATGCACCGGCACGCCCCGCGACTGCGCCGCCGTCTTGACCGGATCGGGGGCCGCTCCCGGTTTGTCGGGCGCGCAGAAAACCCCGGCGATGAGATGGCCCCGCTCGATGAACGCATCTAACGCGGCCTTCCCGAATTTTTGCTGTCCCAATAAAGCGATTCGCATAGGAAGCCGAAACCTCGATTCGCGAACTTATCTATACTGCAGTGTATCCATGTAGGCAACCAAATGATATCTCATATATCATTGGATATCGTCAGGGTTTGGCGCACCGCGGCAACGCCGTGCGTGTTGTCCGCACAGGCTTCAGGCAGCCACCACTAAAGGAGATCTTCATGGCTGGTCGTAATTTCCTATTCGTCCCAGGACCCACCAATGTCCCTGACCGGGTTCTGCGCGCCATGGTGGTATCCATGGAGGATCACCGTTCGCCCGTCTTTCCTGAGCTGACGCGCGCTTGTCTGAACGGCCTGAAGCCCATCTTCAAAACCACCAGCGGTGCGCCGATCATCTATCCGTCCAGCGGCACCGGATGCTGGGAAGCCGCGTTGACCAATTGCCTGAATCCCGGCGACAAGGTGCTGATTGCCCGCTTCGGACAGTTCAGCCATCTCTGGGCAGATATGTGCCTGCGCTTGGGCTTCGAGACGGAAATTCTGGAAACACCCTGGGGTGAGGGCGCGCCGGTGGAGCGCTACCTGGCCTCCCTCGCCGCCGACAAGCAGCACAAGATCAAAGCCGTGCTGGTGTGCCAAAACGAGACCGCGACCGGCGTGACCAGCAACGTCCCCGCCGTGCGCCAGGCGATGGACAGCATCAAGCACCCGGCGCTGCTGTTCGTCGATTCGGTGAGCGCGCTCGCCAGCATCGACTTTCGCATGGACGAGTGGGGCGTCGACGTCTGCGTGAGCGGCTCCCAAAAGGGCCTGATGCTGCCCGCGGGCCTGGGCGTCACCTGCGTGAGCCAAAAGGCGCTCGAGGCCGCCAGGACCGCAACCTGCAAACGCTGCTATTTCGATTACGCCGACATGGTGAACGCCAATGCGTCGGGGTACTTCCCCTATACCCCGTCCCTGCCGATGATGTACGGCCTGCGCGAATCGCTGGCGATGCTCGCGGAGGAAGGCCTGGACAACGTGTTCCAGCGGCATACCTACCTCGCCGGCGGGGTGCGCGCCGCCGTCCTGGACGGTTGGAAGCTCAAGCTGTGCGCGGTCGGCCCCAAGTGGCACTCGGATACCGTCTCCGCCATCATGGTGCCCGAGGGCATCAACGGCGCCGAGGTCATTGCGCGCGCGTTCAAGCGCTACAATCTCGCCCTTGGCGCCGGCCTGTCCAAGGTGGCCGGCAAGTTGTTCCGCATCGGTCATTTGGGCGACTTGAACGAACTCATGCTGATGGGCGCCATCGCCGGCGCGGAGATGGCCATGCTCGATATGGGCGTGAAGATCGAGGCGGGCAGCGGCGTCGCCGCGGCCAGCGGCTTCTGGCGCGCCAATGCGCCGGCCGCCGGCACCCGGGAGGTCCCCAGCGCGAAAGCGGGCAAGGCCGCATGACCCATCGCGTCGTCTTCTTGGACCGCGCCTCCCTCAAGGCCAAGGTGCGCAAGCCCGAGTGCGCCTCGGTCTACGTGGAGCACGAAAAGACTGCCGTGGATGAAATCGCTGCGCGGCTCGCGGGAGCCGGCGTGGCCATCGTCAACAAGGTTCCGATGCGCGCGCAAACCTTGAGCTTGCTGCCGGATCTGAAAATGATCGCGGTGGCGGCCACGGGCTATGACGTGGTGGACGTCGCCTACTGCAAGGAACACGGCATCGCGGTCGCCAATATCCGCAACTACGCGGTGCACACGGTTCCCGAGCACGCGTTCGCGCTGATTCTTGCTCTGCGGCGCAACATTCTCGCCTACCGGCAGGATGTGGAAAACGGCGTCTGGAACAAGTCCGAGCAGTTTTGCTTCTTCACGCACGACATCGGCGACTTGCACGGCGCCACGCTCGGCATCATCGGCGAGGGCGCGATCGGCCAAAGCACCGCCGCCATCGGCCGCGCATTCGGCATGCGGGTGCTGTTCGCCGATCATGCGCCGCCGAAGATGGAGGGCGTGACGTTCACGCCGCATGAGCAAGTACTGGCGGAATCCGACGTGATTTCCCTGCACTGCCCGCTCGTGCCGGCCACCCGCAATCTCATCGACATCGCGGCGTTTCGCAAGATGAAGCGCAATGCGCTGCTCATCAACACGGCGCGCGGCGGGCTGGTCGACGAGGCCGCGTTGATCCAGGCGCTCGACCAAGGTCTGATCGCCGGCGCCGGCTTCGATGTGCTCACGGTCGAGCCGCCGCGCAACGGCCATCCGCTGCTCGACGTGCGCCGTCCGAATTTCATTCTCACCCCGCATGTGGCCTGGGCGTCGGACGGAGCCATGCAGTTCCTCGCCGACCAATTGATCGACAACATCGATTTGTGGGCCGCCGGCAAGCCGCAACACCTCGTCACCTGAGCGGGCCCGGCCCCCGCGACCCACATCATGAAAAAGCTGCTCTATCAGTTTGATACGGATCCGCTGCCCGCCGTGTTCGACAACGTCGTCGCGTACGACGGCGGCGCCGATCACGTGTGCGCCTACGGCGCGATCAACGCCGCGAATGTCGGCGCACTCGTGGAGGGCGCCATTTTCACCCGGGGTCCCAAGGACAAGCGCAACACGGCCATCTTCGTCGGCGGCGGCAACATGTCCGCAGGCGAGAGCGTGCTGGCCGCCGTGCGCGCCAGGTTCTTCGGCAATTTCCGCGTCTCGATCATGTTCGATTGCAACGGGTCGAATACCACCGCCGCGGCCGCCGTCGCCTGGCTGTCCCACGGCCGCTCGTTGGCCGGCAAGCGCGCGGTCGTGCTCGGCGGTTCGGGCCCGGTCGGGCAACGGGCGGCCGTGCTGCTGGCGCGCGAAGGCGCGAGCGTGCGCATGACGGGCCGCAAACTCGGGCCCGTGCAGGCCGCATGCGCGTCCCTCAAGGCGCGTTTTGGCGTCGACGTTGCGGCCGTCGAGGCCCCCTCCACCGCCGAGCGCGCCGCGGCCCTCGAGGGCGCGCAGATCGTGCTGGCCACGGGCGCGGCCGGCATCACGCTGTTGGATGCCGGGACCTGGCAGAACAGCAAGACGCTCGAATTGGTGGCCGACGCCAACGCATCGCCGCCGGCCGGCATCGAAGGCGTGGGAATCGCCGACCGCGGCCTCGCGAGCCACGGCAAGGTGTTGTTCGGACCCTTGGGGTTCGGGGCCTTGAAGCTCTCGTTGCACCGGGCGTGCATCGCGCGCTTGTTCGAGCGCAACGACCTGCTGCTGGACGCCGAGGAAATTTATGCGATTGCCAAGACCATGGTCGGCTCGAACGCGCAACAGCCGTAGGCGGCGAGGCGGCTCACTGTGACCATCCTGCAAGATTCCGTCGACGAATTTTTGGAGCGCTTGGCGAGCAGCGCCCCGACCCCCGGCGGCGGCAGCGCCGCGGCCGTCATGGGCGCGATGGGCGCGGCGCTGGTTTGCATGACCTGCAACGTCAGCATCGGCAAGAAGGGCTGTGAAGCCGTCGAGGCCGACTTGGCGGCCGTGCGCGGGGAATCCGAACAATGGCGGCTGCGCCTGGCGGCCATGGTGGGAGAGGACGTGGCGGCGTTCGACGGGCTGATGGCGGCCTACAAGCTGCCCAAGGCAACCGACGACGACAAGGCGCGCCGCGCCGCCGCGATCCAAAGCAGCCTGATGCTCGCCACCCAGGTGCCGCTCGATTGCGCGCGCGCCTGCGCCGCCGTGATCGCACTGGCGCGACGCGCGGCGGAACACGGCTACAAGGGGGTGATCAGCGACGCCGGCGTCGGCGCGCTGGCGGCCTACGGTGCGCTGCGCAGCGCCGCGTTGAACGTCTATATCAACGCGCCCGCGCTCGCCGATCGCGCGGCCGCCGAGCGCTGCCTGCGCGACATCGATGCGCTGGGCGCAGCCGCCGCCGCGGAGAGCGAAGCCGCGTACGCGCTGGTGCGCAGCCGGTTGTAAGCCGCGCCCCCTATCCTTATACCCTGGCGATGCGCATCAGATTGGTCGTGCCGGCATGTCCAAACGGCATACCGGCGATGGCGACGATGATCTGGCCGCTTTGCGCGAAGCCCTCGCGCCGCGCGACCTCGCACGCCACCGAGGTCATTTCATTGACGTCGGTCACGCCGTCGATCTGCACCGAATGGATGCCCCACACCAAAGTGAGCCGGCGCGCCGTCGAGACGATGGGAGTCAGGCTCAACACGGGGCATTCCGGACGTTCCCGGGCGGCGCGCAAACTGGTGTGCCCGGAACGGGTGTAGCAAATGATGGCCGCGGCGTGCAGCATCGACACGGCGCAGCGCATGGCGCTGCAGACCGCGTCCGCCACGTCCGCTTGCCGCTCGGGCGGGTGCGAGGCGTCGAGCGGATATTTCCCGGAGGCCGATTCAGCCGACAGCATGACCGCGTCGGCCCCGTCGTAAATCGCCGTGGCGACGTCCGAGGCTTCGGCGCGCGTCGGCACCGGGCTGTCCACCATCGATTCGAGCATCTGCGTGGCCACGATCACCGGTTTGCCCATCTCCCGGCAGGCGCGCACGATGCGCTTTTGAATGGCCGGCACCCGCTCGGCCGGCATTTCGACGCCGAGGTCGCCGCGCGCCACCATCACCGCGTCGGAGGCGGCCACGATCTCATTGAGGCGCAGCACCGCCGCCGGCTTTTCGAGCTTGGACAGGATGGCCGCCCGGTCGCCGATGATGGCGCGCGCCTGGTGAATGTCCTCGGGCCGCTGCACGAAGGACAGGGCGATCCAATCGGCGCCGAGCTCCAGTGCGAGATCGAGGTCGCGATGGTCCTTGGCGGTGAGTGCCGTCAGCGGCAACACCACGTCCGGCACGTTAACGCCCTTGTTCGCGGAGAGTTTGCCGCCGACCGCAACTCGGGTGTCGGCGAAGTCGGGCCCGCAACGCTCCACCACCAGGCGCAACCGGCCGTCGTCGAGCAGCAGCTCCGATCCGGGCATCAACACGGCAAATATTTCCGGATGCGGCATGCCGACCCGCCGCGCATCGCCGGGCGCCGCTTCGATGTCGAGGCGAAACGCCTGGTCACGGGTCAGTTGGACGGGTCCGTCGGCGAATACACCCACGCGCAGCTTGGGGCCCTGGAGGTCGGCGAGAATGCCGACCGGTCTGCCCGTGTCGCGCTCCAGATCGCGCAGCGTGGCGAAGCGGGCGCGGTGATCCTCCGCGGTGCCGTGGCTGAAATTGAGCCGAAACACGTCCACGCCGGCCAGGAACAATCGATGCACCATGTCGGGCGCGGAGCTGGCCGGACCCAGCGTCGCGACGATCTTGGCGTTGCGGGTTCTGCGTAAGTTCATAGGCTGGGACCGTCCTCGATGAGTATGGCGCGGAAGTCGTTCACATTGGTGAGAGTGGGCCCGGTGATGACCGAATCGCCGAGAGCGGAGAACAGGCTGTGGGCATCGTTATTGGCCAGCGCATCCCTGGGACGCAATCCGCGGGCCCAGGCGCGCGCCATCGAATCCGGGGAGATGTGGGCGCCGGCGATCTCCTCCAGCCCGTCGACGCCGTCCGTGTCGCCCGCCAGCGCGTAAATGCGCGGGTGCGCGTCGAGCGCGATGGCCAGCGACAGCAAGTATTCCACGTTGCGCCCGCCGCGGCCGGCGCCGCGCACCGTCACCGTGGTCTCCCCGCCGGACAGCAGCACGCAGGGCGCCTTCACGGGTTGACCGCGCTCGGCGACCTGCAGGGCAATCGCCGCCAGCACCTTGCCCACGTCGCGCGCCTCGCCTTCGATGGCATCGCTCAGGATGTGCGTCTCGAACCCGGCGGCGCGCGCCACGCCCGCCGCGGCTTCCAGCGCCATTTGCGGCGTGGCGATGATGCGCACCGTGGCGCGTGCGAGCCGCGGGTCGCCGGGCTTCACCGATTCGCCGCTCCCGCTCTCCAGCACGCCGCGCGCGGCGGCCGGTAACTCGATGCCGTAGCGCCGCACGATGCCGAGCGCATCGGCGCAGGTGGTCGGGTCCGCCACCGTAGGGCCCGAGGCGATGTCGATGGGCCGGTCGCCGGGCACATCGGAGATCAGCAGCGTGAGCACCTGGGCCGGATGACAGGCGGCAGCCAATCGGCCGCCCTTGATGGCCGACAGATGCCGCCGCACGCAGTTGACCTCGCTGATCGTGGCGCCGCTCGCGAGCAACAGACGGTTCACGGTTTGCTTGGTGTCGAGCGTGAGCCCGGGCGCCGGCAGCGGCAACAACGCCGAGCCGCCGCCCGAGATCAGGCACAGCACCAGGTCGTCTTCACGCAGATTCCCGACCAACTCGAGCATACGTTGCGCGGACCTGAGGCCGGCGGCATCGGGAACCGGGTGCGCCGATTCGGCGATCTCGATCTGCCGGCACGGAACCGCGTAGCCGTAGCGTGTCACCACCAATCCCGACAGCGGGCCGGGCCAATGATCTTCCACGGATCGCGCCATGGCCGCGGAAGCCTTGCCCGCCCCGATGACTATCAGCCGGCCGCGCGGCGCCTCCGGGAGATGCGGCGGAATTGAGAGCGACGGCTGCGCCGATGCGATGGCGGCGTCGAACATCCGCCGCAGCAGCGTACGTGGAATCGCAGACCGCGCGGCGTCGGTCATACGGCCGGCGCGCTGCCGCCCGGCGCCGGCGCCAACACGTTGGTCAGCGAACCGATGCCGTCGATCGTGATCTCGACGGCGGCGCCGTCGCGTATCGATCCGACTCCGAGCGACGTCCCGCACGCGATCACGTCTCCGGGCAGGAGGGTCATGTCGTGCGAGAGGCGGCTCACCAGCTCCGGCGGCGACATGATCATGTCCGACAGCAGGTAGTTTTGGCGCTCGACGCCGCCGAGCCGCGTGACGATGCGCGCCCGCGCCGGATCGATGCCGGTTGCGATGACCGGGCCGATGCAGCCGAACGTATCGTAGCCCTTGGATCGGCACCACTGCGCGAAGTCCGGAGTTTCGTTGAGCACGTCGGCGGCCGTCACATCGTTGACGCAGGTGTACCCGAAGATGTGGCGCGACGCCTCGCCGACCGGCACGTCCTTGCAGCGCCGGCCGATGACGATGCCCAGTTCGCCCTCGTAGGCGATCTTGCCGGCATAGCCCGTGGGCCGGCGTATCTCCTCGTCCGGGCCGATGATGGACGTCGCGGGTTTGATGAGGAACAAGGGATGCGCGGGCGCCTCTTTGCCGAGCTTCGCGGCCAGCGCGCGGAAGTTGTTCCACAACGCGACCATCTTGGACGGCGTACACGGCGCCAGCAACTTGAATGAGCCGCGCTCCAGCGTGGCTCCCGTCGGGTGCGGCGCATCGAACACATCGCCCGCGTATTCGACGATGCGATCGTCCGCGAATTGGCCGAATCCCACGCGCCCCTCCCGCGACCGAAAACGCGCCCAGCGGGTCGGGAGGGTCATGCTAAAGGACCGATTTCAGCAATCTGCCCATTTCGGCCGGATTGCGCGTGACCTTGATGCCGCATTCTTCCATCACGGCAAGCTTCTCCTGCGCCGTTCCCTTGCCCCCGGAGATGATCGCACCGGCGTGACCCATGCGCTTGCCCGGCGGCGCGGTCACCCCGGCGATGAATCCGACCACGGGTTTGACCATATGGTCCTTGATCCAGCGCGCGCACGTCTCCTCGTCGTCGCCGCCGATTTCCCCCACCATGATCACCGCATCGGTGCCGGCATCCGCATTGAACAGTTTCATGACATCGATGTGCTTCATCCCGTTCACCGGGTCGCCGCCGATTCCGACGCAGGTCGATTGGCCCAGCCCCAGCTCCATCAATTGACCGACCGCCTCGTAGGTGAGCGTCCCCGACCGTGACACCACCCCGATGCGCCCCTTCTTGTGAATGTGCCCCGGCATGATGCCGATCTTGAGCTCATCCGGGGTGATGACCCCCGGACAATTCGGGCCGATGAGCAGGGTCTTCCTGCCGGCCATGCGATAGCGCGTCGCGATCATGTCGCGGACCGGAACCCCTTCGGTGATGCAAATGGCCAAATCCAGGTCCGCGTCCACCGCTTCGTCGATTGCGCCCGCGGCGAAGGGCGGCGGCACGTAGATCACCGAGACGGTCGCTCCGGTGCGCTCCTTCGCCTCCTTGACGCTGCCGAAGATCGGTATGCCCTCGAAATTCTCGCCGGCCTTGTTCGGATTCACGCCGGCCACATAACACGCCTTGCCGTTGGCATAGTCGCGGCATAGCCGCGTATGAAAAGCGCCGGTCTTGCCGGTGATGCCCTGGGTCATCACCCGGGTGTTCTTGTCGATCAAGATGCTCATGATGCCGCTCCCGGCTTTGCGGCGATGGCCGCGACGATCTTCTGCGCCGCATCCGCCATGTTGTCGGCGGAGATGATCGGCAGACCCGACGCCTGCAGCAGCTGCTTGCCCAGATCCTCGTTCGTGCCCTTCATGCGAACCACCAGGGGCACGCCGAGCTTGACCTCTCTGGCCGCCGCGATCACTCCCGAGGCTATGGTGTCGCAGCGCATGATGCCGCCGAATATGTTGACCAGGATTCCCTCGACCGCCGGGTTCTTCAGCATCAGCTTGAACGCCTCCGTCACCTTCTCGGCGGTGGCTCCTCCGCCCACATCGAGAAAGTTGGCCGGTTCGGCGCCGAACAGCTTGATCGTGTCCATGGTCGCCATCGCCAGGCCCGCGCCGTTCACCAGACAACCGATGTTGCCCGCGAGCGAGATGTACGACAGATCGAACTTGGAGGCCTCGATTTCGGCCGGATCCTCCTCGTCGAGATCGCGCATGGCGACGATTTCCGGGTGGCGGAACAGCGCGTTGGAATCGAAGTTGAGCTTCGCATCCAGCGCCAGCACCCTGCCGTCGCCGGTGATGATCAAGGGGTTGATCTCGGCAAGCGACGCGTCGCATTCCACGAAGGCCGCGTACAGGCCGTGCATGAACTTGCGCGCTTCGGCGGACGAGCCCGCGGGCACGCCGATCTTGCGCGCGATGTCGTCCGCTTGCGCGTCGGTCAGGCCGGCCGCCGGATTGATGGCCACCTTGTGAATCTTCTCGGGCGAGCGCGCGGCGACCTCCTCGACTTCCATGCCGCCTTCGGAACTCGCCATCAGCGTGACGCGTTGCGTCGAGCGGTCCACCACCATGCCGACGTAGAGTTCCTTGGCGATGTCGGCGCCCTCCTCCACCAGCAAGCGCCGCACTACGCGGCCCTCGGGCCCGGTCTGGTGGGTTATCAGCGTCATCCCGAGGATCGCGGCGGCGAACCGATGCACCTCCTCGAGCGACTTGGCCACCTTGACGCCGCCGCCTTTGCCGCGGCCGCCGGCGTGAATCTGGGCTTTGACCACCCACACCTTGCCCCCCAACTCGCGCGCCGCAGCATCCGCGTCGGCCACCGAAAAACAAGGAACGCCGCGCGGAGTGGCGACGCCAAACCGGCGCAGGATCTCTTTGCCCTGATACTCGTGAACATTCATAACCCGTTGGCCTCGTGTGTCGTTTGCTGGTGCGCTGCGCGGGAGCACCGTCGCCGAATGTTAGCAGGCTACTACAATGCGCGGCGCCGGCGCTTACCCCCGGGCGCGGCGCGTTATCGGGGTCCGCCCAGCAGCGGCTTGCGGTCCGCGAGGCTCTTCGCCAGCAGTTTGGTCAACGCGTATACCGTGTCCAAGTGCGGGGTCGGCGTTGCGGTCAATCGCGCGAGCTCGATCACCGAACCGAGCAGCGCGTCGACCTCGAGTTCCCGGCCGGCCTCGACGTCCTGCAGCATCGAGGTCTTGTGGTGACCCACGCGCTCGGCGCCGGCTATGCGCTTCTCGAGCGGCACGCGGAACGTGACGCCCAGCTTGTTGGCGATGGCCTGCGCTTCGGTCATCATGTCCCGCGCCAGCGTGCGGCTCAAGGGGTACTGGCAGATGCTCGCGAGCGTCGCGCGCGACAAGGCGCTGATCGGATTGAAGGTGAGGTTGCCCCACAGTTTCAACCAGATCTCGGCGCGGATGTCCGCGAGCACCGGCGCCTGCAGCCCTCCGTCGATGAAACACTGCGACACGCGGGCGACGCGCTCGCTGCTGCTGCCGTCCGGCTCGCCCACCGGAAACCGGTTCCCCTCGACGTGTTTGATGACCGCGGGCGCCAGCAGCTCGGCGGCCGGATACACGACGCAGCCGATGACCCGCTCGCAGGGAATGTGTTGCCAGATCAGCCCGTTCGGATCGGCGCTCTTCACGCGGGAGTCCGCCAAGTCGCCCGGATACCGATGAAAATACCAATAGGGAATCCCGTTCTGCATCGGCACCACCACGGTGTCGGGCCCGAACAGTTTGGGGACTTGCGGCGCGACCGCTTCGACCTGATGCGCCTTCATCGCGAGAATGACGATGTCCTGCGCGCCGCCTTGCGCGTAATCGTCGGTCGCCCGGACGTGGGCCACGGCCTGCTCGCTGCCGTCGTCCATGATGAGACGAATGCCGCGGGTGCGCAGCGCCTCGAGATTCGCCCCGCGCGCGATGAAAGTCACCTCGTGGCCGGCATGCGCGAGCCGCGTGCCCACGTAGCCGCCGATGGCGCCGACGCCGATGATCGCTATTTTCAATGAAATCCCATTCCCTTGGATCCGAATGCGCGGAACGCGGTCTGCGCGGTGAATTAAATGACCTTGTTCGAACGCAGCGCCGCGAGATCCGCAGCCGCGTACCCAAGTTCCGCCAGCACCTCATCGGTGTGTTCGCCGAGCAGCGGCGAGCGCGTGACCTCGGTCGGGCTGTCGCTCAGTTTGATCGGGTTCCCCACCGTGAGGTATTTGCCGCGCGCGGGGTGATCCACTTCGACGACCGTGCCCGTGGCGCGCAGCGACGGCTCGTTCATCAGCTCTTCCATGGACAGGATCGGGCCGCAGGGAATGTCGTGCTCGTTCAGCAGATCCATGGCCTCGAACTTGGTCTTGGTCACGGTCCATTCCTCCACCGCCGCGAACACCTCCTTGAGACGCGGCAGACGCGCATCCGGCGTGGCGTAGCGCGGATCGGTGGTCCAGTCATCCTTGCCGATCACCTGGCAGACGGCCTTCCAAACCGGGGCCTGCGCGATGAAATAGAGGTACGCATTTGGATCCGTTTCCCAGCCCTTGCACTTGACGATGGTTCCCGGCTGTCCGCCGCCCGAGGCGTTCGCGGCGCGCGGAACCGCCTTGCCGAACGTGCCGTTCGGATATTGCGGGTACTCCTTCATGACGCCGGAGCGCGCCAGGCGCTGCTGGTCGCGCAGCTTGACGCGGCACAGATTGAGCACGCCGTCCTGCATGGCGGCGAGCACCCGCTGTCCGCGCCCCGTCGTGTTGCGTTGATAGAGCGCAGCGACGATGCCGAGCGCCAAATGCAGGCCGGTGCCGCTGTCGCCGATCTGGGCTCCGGTGACGAGCGGCGGCCCGTCGTCGAATCCCGTGGTGGACGCGGAGCCGCCGGCGCACTGCGCGACGTTCTCGTACACCTTGCAGTCCTCGTAGGGGCCGGGTCCGAAGCCCTTGACCGAGGCGACGATCATCTTCGGATTCAGCGCCTGGATTCGCTCCCAGGAGAATCCCATGCGGTCCAGCGCGCCCGGAGCGAAGTTCTCCACCAGCACGTCGCAGTGCCTGACCAGCCGTTCGAGCACCTCCTTGCCCTGCGCGCTCTTCGTGTCGAGGGTGACCGATCGCTTATTGTGGTTCAGCATCGTGAAATACAGACTGTCCACGCCCGGGATGTCGCGCAGCTGTTCGCGGGTGACGTCGCCGGCGCCCGCCCTCTCGACCTTGATCACGTCCGCGCCGAACCAGGCCAACAGCTGCGTGCACGTCGGCCCCGACTGCACGTGCGTGAAGTCGAGGATACGAACTCCGTCCAATGCCTTACCCATTACCCATACCCATACCCATTACTCGATGACTCCCGAGGTTCGATCACTTGTACATCGTCTGATTCTTGGTGCCCGGGGCATACTCGCGCGGATCCACCCAGATGTTGATGACTGCGCTGCGGCGCAGCTTGCGCACCGATTCGCGGCCGCGCTGCAGCGCCGGCGCGATCTGCGCGGGATCCCGCACCTCCTCGCCGTAACCACCGAGCATTTCCGCGAATTTGCCGAACGGCACGTCGCCGAGCAGATTGCCGACGTTGCCGCGCTGTTCGCCGTATTTCGCGAGCTGGCCGTAGCGGATCTGATTCATCGCGGAGTTGTTGCCGATCACCGCGAGATAGGGAACGCCGAATCGATTGGCCGTCTCCATGTCGAAAGCGGTCATGCCGAACGAACCGTCGCCGTAGTAGCACAGCACTTCCTTGGCCGGATTCGCGAGCCCTGCGGCGATCGCGAATCCCGTGCCGACTCCCAGCGAGCCCAGCGCACCCGGATCCATCCATTGGCCGGGATTGCGCGGCCGGACCGCCTGAGCGGATATGGTGACGACGTCGCCGCCATCGCCGATGTAGATCGTGTCGTCCGCCAGGAATTCGTTCAGTTCCCAAGCCACCCGGTACGGATGAATGGGCACGCTGTTGGATTTGAACAGCGGCATGAGCTTCTCCGTCGCGACGTTCTCGGCGTCGCTCAACGTCTTCAGCCACTGCTGGCGCGCCTGGCGCTTGTCGCTCTTCAGGCGCCCCGAGGCCGCCTGCAGCACCGCCCCCAGGATGGCGCCGGGATCGCCGACCAATCCCAGGCTGATGTCGCGGTTCTTGCCGACCGTTCGATAGTCCATGTCGATCTGCACCAGCTTCAGGTCCTTGCTGATGCGCTTGCCGTAGCCCATGCGAAAATCGAACGGCGTGCCCACGATCACGATGACATCCGCGTTCGCGAATGCCTGCGTGCGGGTGCGGTCGAAGTGATGCGGATCTCCGGGCGGCAACAGGCCGCGGCTGGCGCCGTTGAAGTAGCCGGGAATATCCAGGCCGCGCAGCAGCGCCACGGCCTCGGCGTGGCCCCGCGCCTGCCACACCTGCTGGCCGTACAGAATGGCCGGCCGCTCGGCGTTCACCAGCAGATCCGCCAATTTCTCGATGTCGCGCGGATCGCCGATGGAGCGGGTCGAGGCGCGGTAGTGGCCGGGCTGCGGTATCACCGCTTTGGCGAGGTCCACTTCGCGATCGAGCACGTCTCGCGGTATCTCCAGGTACGCGGGTCCCGGCGCGCCGTTGAACGCTTCCCGGCACGCCATCGAAATCATGTCCGCCACGCGTTCCGTCGAGGACACGGTGGCCGCGAATTTGGTGATCGGGGTCATCAGGTCGACATGCGGCAGATCCTGCAGCGAGCCCATCTTGTGCTGCGTCAGGGCGCCCTGCCCGCCGATGTGCAGAATCGGGCTCTCGGAGCGGAGCGCCGTGGCGATGCCGGTGACCGCGTTCGTGCAGCCGGGACCGGCCGTGGTGACCACGCAGCCCAACTTGCCCGTCTGACGCGCGTAACCGTCCGCGGCATGCGCGGCGACCTGTTCATGGCGCACATCGATGATGCGAATGCCTTCATCCACGCAGCCATCGTAGATGTCGATGATGTGCCCGCCGCACAGCGTGAAGATGGTGTCCACGCCTTCGTTTTTCAGCGCCTTGGCGACCAGGTGGCCGCCCGAGATCACGCCGGCGTCGCGGCTCTTGCGTTGCAGGGTATCGTCGGCGGTGGTTGCCTTGGGCTGAACCGTGGGAGTAACTGTAGCCATGCTGCCTCCAAATTCGTGAATCTGATGTTGGACCGGTGGCGCCCTCGTCCCGGCCCGAATCCAAGGAGTGTCAAACCGTCCGCACCGTCACGTCGTACGAGTTCGGCCGACGCCGCTCGACGCGGCCGCATACGCCTCGCGGCTTTGGGCAAAATGCCGCGCGCGCATGGGCCTGAGCACGAACAGCGCGAGCAGCGCCGCGACCACGTTGAAGGTCATCGCCAGCGAAAACACCGCGCCCCACCCGTGGGCCTTGGCGAGCAGCGCGGCGAACGGCACGACCAGCGAGCCGGCTCCCTTGGCCGTGTACAGCATGCCGGCATTGGCCGCGGCGAACTTCGACCCGAAGGTGTCGCCCTGGGTGGCGGGGAACAAGCTGAAGATCTCGCCGTACACGCCAAAATACAGCGCCGTAATCAGCACGAACTCGATCTGATTCGAGCCTGACTGGCTCAACGTATACAGGCAGCCGGCGCCGATCACGAACGCCAGGGCCATCGTCTGTTCGCGGCCGATCTGATCCGACAGCCAACCGAAGAACGGCCGCCCCACACCGTCGAATATTCGGCTGAGGAACAACGCATAGACCAGCGCCGGCATCGTGAAGCCCATGAGATCGACGGGCACGGTGTCGATCTTGAAATCCTTCGCGATGGGCGCCGTGGACGCGACCATGGTCAGGCCGCCGGCCGCGATCAGGAAGAACATGAGATAGAGCACGTAGAACACCGGGCTGCGCAGCACTTCGACCGGCGTGTAACCGTGCGCGGTCTGGTTCGGTTTGACCTTGAGCGCCAGCATCTGCGGCGGCGGCGCCAGCAACAACCACGCCATCACGAACACGATGCCGCCCTGGATCAGCCCGAAATCCAGAAACGCCTTCTCGTAACCCGAGGTCTTGATCATGGCCGCGATGGGTCCGACGGTAATCGCCGCGCCGGCGCCGAACCCGGCAGCCGTGATGCCCGCGGCCAGCCCGCGCCGCCCCGGAAACCACTTGAGCGCATTGCCCACGCAGGTGCCGTACACGCATCCGGTGCCGATGCCGCCGAGCGCGGCGGCGGCATAGAGCACCGGCAGCGACGCCGCCGCCGAATTTATCACCCACGCCAGCGCGACCAGAACCGCGCCGCCCAGGACCACCCAGCGCGGCCCGAAGCGGTCGACCAGATAGCCCTCGATGGGAATGAGCCAGGTTTCGATCAGCACGAAGATGGTGAACGCGACCTGAATGGCGCTGCGCCCCCAGTGGTACTTGGCATCGATGGGATTGACGAACAAGGTCCATCCGTATTGCAGATTGGCGACGCACGCCATGCAAATGACGCCGATGACCAGCTGCACCCACGGATTGCCGAGCGCCGAGCCTGGGGACTGATTCGAATTCGCGTTCATGAACTTTCCCTCTATTGTCACGCCGGCGGAGCGCGATTCATGGATCGCGCATGCCGACCGATATCATGGGAACAATAAACTGTTGATGGGCGGCGCGCAGCGCCCGACGGCAGTGCTCGATGTCGCCGACCTGGTCTGCCCACACTGACTCACCCGCGCCTACCCCCGAGGATCCGAAAATATCCCATTCCCGGCCCACGCCAACCCTGAATTCATTTGCTGGTATATCATATATACCGCAGTTTTGACGTGTCAACGGCGGCGCAGCGTAGCGCGCGGCCCCGCGCCGGATCTCCCGCAGGGCACCGCAGGGGCTCGCACAGTCCCGCGGAAGATGCCCATAATCAATTTATTTTCAACGAGTTGAGGATTTTTCGAGCACGATGCGGGGCAGCCGCGCCGCCCTTGTCGACGCATGAGCAAAACCCCGAGACCCGCTTAGATTTATTCACTTCACTACTTGTTCTTGCAATATAATATATCTGTCGCGTGACGCCGGAGCGTGTGCGCGGTAGATATCTCGAACAGCTATCTTTAACCGATTGCGGTCACTGGGTGGCCGCAGAGGAACCGTTATGAACCTCATTGCAGTGGTTGTGTTGTCTATTTTGGGCCTCGTACTGGTCGCGGGCGTACCGGCCATGCTTTACTTTTTGTTGCCGCGCACCGTGCTCGAAGCAGCGATGCGCCATGGCCGCTACGCCGGTCTCGGCGCGCGCACCCAGGCGCAGAGCGGCGTGCCGGGTCAGGGCGCGATGAATGTGAATAGAGAGCTGGGGCTGCGGCGCTAGCGCGCAGGCCGGCGGAACGCGAGCGATGAATCTGCCGCCGCTTGAAAACCGGAGGGCGCTCGAGAAGAGTGCCGCTTTGACCAAGGAAGCCAAGGAAATGAGCACGATTGCCACACTGGTGCAGCGTACCACCGCAGCGGCGCCGCTCGCACTGGCGCCGTTGAACGCCACCAGTTTGCGCGACCAGGCGTACGCCCTTCTCAAGAACGCCATCTCGGAAACGGACATCTACGACCCGAAGCAGGAATTGCGCCTCGACGAGCGGCAATTGACCACGGCGCTCGGCGTGAGCCGTACGCCGATCCGCGAGGCGCTGTCGCTGCTCGAACAAGAAGGGTTCATCCGCACCGTTCCGCGACGCGGCATCTATATCGTGCGCAAGTCGAAGCGCGCGATGATCGAGATGGTGCAGATGTGGGCCGCGCTCGAATCGATGGCCGCCCGGCTCGCCACGCTGCACGCGACCGACGCGGAGATTGCGAAGCTGCGGCATCTGTTCGACGAGTTTCAATCCTCGCCGCCGTCCGAGCACCTGGGCGAGTATTCCGACGCGAACATCGCATTTCATACCGCCGTCATCGCGCTCGGAGGGTCGCAGGCCATCATCGATGCGACCCGCAACCTGCTCATTCACGTGCGCGCCATTCGCCGCGCCACCATCACCCAAAGCGACCGTGCGGCGCGCTCGATCATCGATCATTTGAAGATCATCGAAGCGCTGGAACGGCGTGATACGGAGTTGGCCGAGCGGCTGACCCGCCAACACACCCTGGATCTTGCGGCGCACGTCGAGCGCTATTGCGATTTCCTGGATTAGGCTGCGGCCTGGATTAGCCTGCGGGCTCTTCGGCGCGCGCCCACTGCCCGAGCGTGGATAGTTGCGCATCGCTCTCGGGCGAGGACAGGTACTGCGGCCTGCCGGTCTGCGTCGCTTGCGCCAACGGCGCGCCGCCTGCCACGGACAGGACCCCCACCCGCGTGTCCGCATCGCGCAGCGCGGCCTCGAGCGTGGCCGCGTCCTTCCAGACCGGAACGCCCGACTCGATGCGCAAATAAATCTGCCCGGTTGCCTGCTCGACGAAGTTGACGTTTCGAAATTCGCCGATGCAGCGCCGTAGGAACGCCGTGTTCCGCTCGGCCGCCAGCAGGTTCGAATTCGGATACAGCGACGCCGGCGCCGAGGCATTCACGTTGACGCGGGCAAACCGGTCGATATTGAGCATGTTCGCGACGTCCAGGACGTTGAACGTCGTGTTGTCGCCGAACGCCACGGTGCGCGGACGTTCCCCGAACGGCACCGAATTGTCCAGGAACTCGAAACGCATCCGTTTGTCGCCGCGCCTGACCCAGGTGAAGAACACGTTGGGAATGCCGCTGTACGCTTCCACGGCGTGCGCGAGCGTGTCGTCCACTGCCTTGTAGCGCCCGACCTCCAGGCCGCGCTTCCACGCGCGTTCGACCAACTGCTGCGGCGGGGTGATCACGAAGAACAGGTAGACGGTCTGGCCGAATCGCGTCAATAGATTGCTTCCCGCCTCGTCCGAATCCGGCGCGAAACTGTCGAAGCGGAAGCGGTCGATCAGCAGGTGGGTCATCTCGCCGCGCAGATTCTTCTGCGCCATGTGCCGGTCAAGTTTCTGGTCGACGATCTGCACCTCCTCGGCGGTAAACGCGCCCGCATATTTGTACACCGCGCCGAGCGCGGTGTAGTCGAGCAATTGTTTGCGCCAGATGTCCGGGCTGATGAGCGCAATGTCCCCCCAGGGCACGCCGATATCGCCGGCGAGTTTCCTTTGCAGCGGCCGCAAGGTGCTCTTACCCGAAGCCGACGCCCCCTTGGTGTTGATGACCACCGGCCGCTCCTGCCGGGGCAGCCGGCCATAGCCCTCGCGCGCGGCGCCGGCGCGCAGCAACGGTTCGAGCGCCCGCCCGATGGCCTCGCTGCCGTAGGCATTCGCGGCGATGTCCGTGGTCAACGCGACGATGAGATCGCGGGTCCCCCAGGCGGCCCCCTGCGTGGTGAACAGCCCCGACATGACACGCCCCAGCGTGCGGCACACGAGGGCCTGCAAGGGGTCGGCCGCGGCGGTCGCCATGCGCTCGAACTGGGCAATTTCCCCGGGTCCCCAGCCGCGATCGACGGCGGGCGCGGCCGGCGCTCTGCGCCCCGCGGCCAGGCGTCCGAACAACCCGGACAGCACCGGGCGGGCGGGGGCGGGCGGCGCCGCCAGCGCCGGGACGACTGCGCCCATGGCCGCCTCGGCGGCCTGCAGCAGCGCTGCGCGCGCCTGCGCGTACACATCCATGAGGGATTCCATGTGCGGCACGACGTCGCGCTCGATCAGGCGGCGCGCGATGGTTCGAAAATTGATGCCCAGGTCCTCGATGCGCGAGCCGTCCGGAACGCTGAAATCCGCGGTGACGCGGATCAGCAGCTCATGCAGCGCAAGCCGCTGCGGACGGAAGGCCACCAGGTCGCTCAGCGGCAGGCCGGTCAGTCCGCGCAGTTCGACCGCCGCCGCGACACTGGTGAAGACGTTCTCGGGCCTGAAAATGCTCGACAGCGGCAGCAGCTCCATGGGCACCTGGGACTCGATGCCGGGGTTCCATGGCCCATACATCCCCGCGCCGCCGTGGCTCCCCATCAAGGCGCCCTCCGCCTCATGTGCCGCCTCATGTGCCGCCCTTGCGACAGCGCCAAAACCACAATGCCGCGCTGCGATGCGACACTGCGATGAGTAGCACATTTCCGTGGTGAATTTTTGTGATGCATTCGCCGCTCCCCTCAAGGCCCATGCCAACACAATACGTCCAATCGTCAACACCGCGCAGGGAGCGCTCAATTCGTGCGATTGACATCGCAGGATATGCCGCCGAATGAGCGCTGAAAATAGCATCAATGCGTGGGCCGCGCCCTCCCGGGCCGCAGCTGCGCGTGCCGTGGCGCCACCCCCTGCGAACGCCGATCCAATTCACGCCGACCTTGCCCGCCTTGCGGCACAGGTGTGTGAAGCCGAGTTCGCGTCCATCGCGCTCGCCGACGGAACGGCGGCCTGGTGCGATTCGGCCGCGCGGCTCGCCGCCGTGGCCGCTCCGCGCTTCGATCCCTTTCTCGAGCAGTCCATGCAAGCCGGGCAGCTCATCGAGATCGCGGATGCGGCGCTGGATGAACGCGCCGGCGCCGCGGCCTTCGCCATCAACGGCGTCGTGATCCGCTTCTATGCAGGCTGCGCATTGCGTAGCGCGGCAGGCGAGCCGCTCGGGGTGCTCGCGGTGTATGGAGCCGCGCCGCGCCATTTGACTGCGGCGCAATGCGACGCGCTGGCGCTGGTGGCGCGGCAAGCCGCTGCGCAGCAGGAGCTGCGCGCACGCCTCGTGGAACTCGCGCTGCTCTCGCCCGCGAGCTCGGCGCACGCATCGCTCGACGCCGATGCGGTACTGGCGCACGCGTTGCTGCAAAGCGCCCCGGTGGCCATCTACCACACCGACGCCAGCAACGAGGTGAGCTACGTCAATCCGGAGTACCGGCGGGTATTCGGGTTGACCGCCGAGCAGAATTCGAATGACTGGGCGCGGGCCATTCACGCCACGGACCGGCGGCGCATCGAGGAGGCGTGGAGCGATTTTTGCCGGCAGCCCCGCCCCATGAAATTCGAATACCGCGTGCAGCCCGTCGGCGGCGAAGTGCGCTATTTCCGTGAGCAACTCGTCCCCGCGACCGGGGTCCCGGGATTCGTCGGCACAATCAGCGATTTTACCGATCTGGTGTCCGTCCGCGGCGATCTGCGCAAGGCCGAGTCGCTGTTTCTCAACACCTTCGACCAAGCGCCGATCGGCATCGCCTATGCAGAGCGCAACGGACGCTTTTTGCGCTGCAATCCGGCCTTCGGCGCGCTGCTTCTGTTCCGCCCCGATGAGCTCGCGAGCCTGTGCGGCGGCGACCTGACTCACCCCGAGGACGCCGCGCGCGGCGCGGCCGAGCTCGAGAAGCTGTGGCGCGGCGAGGTTGATTTCGTGGACATCGAAAAGCGCTACTTGCGCAAGGATGGCAGCGCGGTCTGGGTGCGCGCAACCACCGCGCTCATTCGCGACGCCGCCGGCAACCCGGATTGCGCGGTGGAATTTCTGCGCGATATCGGCAATCGCAAGGCAATGGCCGCGGCCCTGCTGCAGCAACAGACGCTGCTCGAGGCGGTCATCACCGATTTACCGGTAGCGCTCGTGGCCTGCGATACGTCCGGGCGGATCACCCACCACAATCGCGCGGCCGTCGAACTGCACTGCGTGGATGCGCCGCACGCGACCGCGCACACCTACCTCGCGGACGGCATCACCCCGGTGAACGACCACGAACGCCCGCTGGCGCGGGCGTTGCGCGGCGAGACCATCAGCAACCTAGAACTCGTGACCGCGCCGCCCGGCGCCGACCGGCGCGTCACCCTCTCGAGCGCGCGCCGCCTGGTCGGGCCCGCCGGGCAGATTCTCGGCGCCGTGGCCGTGGTCCAGGACATCACGGAACGCAAGCAGACGGAGTTGGATCTCGAGCGCGTGCACAAGGAATTGATGACCGCGTCGCGCCAGGCCGGCATGGCCGAGGTCGCCACCAATGTGCTGCACAACGTCGGCAATATTTTGAACAGCGTGAATATCTCGGCAAGCCTCGTGGCCGAACGCCTCAAGCAGTCCAAGGCCGCCGGCCTGGTCCGGGTCGCCGCGCTGCTGCGCGAGCAAGGCGCGGGGCTCGGCGACTTCGTCACCAACGACGCGCGCGGCATACGCATACCGGAGTATCTCGCCTCGCTGGGCGCGCAGCTCACCGACGATCAGCGCTTGACCTTGCAGGAACTCGCCTCGCTGCGCGACAACCTGGAGCACATCAAGGACACCATCGCCATGCAGCAGAGCTACGCCAAACTGTGCGGCGTAACGGAAACCGTGGCGGTCGCCGACCTGGTCGAGGACAGCCTGCGCCTGAACGCGGGCGCGTTCGTGCGCCACGGCGTGACCCTGCAGCGCGAGTACGGCCAGGTGCCGCGGATCACCGTCGACAAACACAAGGTTCTGCAGATATTGGTGAATCTCGTGCGCAACGCGAAATACGCATGCGACGAGTCGGGGCGCACCGACAAGCTGGTGACCCTGCGCATCGAGCCGGCCGCGGCCGGAGTGCGCATCTCGGTGATCGACAATGGCGCGGGCATCGCGCCCGAAAACATGAGCCGGCTCTTCAGTCATGGCTTCACCACCCGGCAATCCGGGCACGGCTTCGGTCTGCACAGCGGCGCGCTTGCGGCCTGCGATCTCGGCGGCACCCTGCGCGCGCAAAGCGACGGGCTCGGCCTCGGCGCAGCCTTCATTCTTGAACTTCCCTGCATGCCCCGGGATGCCGCCCGTGCGTAACTCCCCGGCCGCACCCGTCAATCGACGGATCCTCATCATCGACGACAACGCCGCCATCCATCAGGATTTTCGCAAGGTGTTGAGTGTCCAACCCGAACACAGCGCGCAGGCCGCGCTCGACATCCTCGAGTCGGACATCCTCGGCGAGGAAGCGTCCCCCACGGTGCGCCCGGACTTCGACATCGATTCGGCATATCAAGGACAGGAAGGCGTCATGATGGTGCGCCACGCGACCGGCGACGGGCGCCCCTACGCCATGGCGTTCGTCGACATGCGCATGCCGCCCGGTTGGGACGGACTCGAAACCATCGAGAACCTCTGGAAGGTGGATCCCGACGTGCAGATCGTCATCTGCTCGGCGCACACCGACTACGACTGGACCGAGGTGGTGCATCGGCTCGGCCACTCGGACAAGCTCTTGGTGCTGCGCAAGCCCGCGGAGCCCATCGAGGTTCTGCAATGTGCGACGGCGCTCAGCCGCAAGTGGGAAAACGACCGGCTGGTCAAGGACCAGGTGGGACGCCTCGAAGAGGACATCGTCAACCGCACCCGGGGCTTGGAGGCCGCCAACCGGCAGCTCCGCCACCTCGCGACGCACGACCCTCTCACCGGCCTGCCGAACCGGGTCTTGCTGGACGACCGCTTGACGCAGGCCATGGCGCACGCGGATCGCGACGGCCGACCGTTCGCGCTGTTGGCCTGCGATCTCGACCGCTTCAAGCTCGTCAACGATTCATTGGGACATCGGGCGGGCGATGAACTCCTGCAGGAGGTCGCGCGCCGGCTCACCGCCGTGGTGCGGGCCACGGACACCGTCGCGCGCTTCGGCGGCGACGAATTCGTGCTGATCGCGACTTCCATCGGCGAGCCCGCGGAGGCGCAGCAACTCGCGTCCTCGGTCATTGCCGCGCTTGCGGCACCGGTGCGCATCGCCGGCATCGACATTCACACCTCGCCGAGCATCGGCATCGCCGTCTACCCCGCCGACGGCGTCTCCATCGACTCCTTGCTCGCCCACGCCGACGCGGCCATGTATGCGGCCAAGGAGCAGGGCCGCGGCAACGCGCAGCGCTACACCACGGGCATGCACAGCGGCGCGGAGAACAGCATCCAGCTGGAAAGCGATTTGCATGCCGCCCTCTCGGCGAAGCAATTCGAACTGTATTACCAACCGAAGGTGGATGCCCGCACGGGGGCGGTACGCAGTGCCGAGGCCCTGATCCGCTGGATCCATCCGCAACGCGGAACGGTGTCCCCGGCCGACTTCATACCGCTCGCGGAGGAATGCGGGTTGATTGGCGCCGTCGGCGAATGGGTCATCCGCGAGGCGTGCCGGCAGGCGCGCGCGTGGGCTGATGCCGGCGTGCCGCGGCTGCGCGTTTCGGTCAACCTGGCCGCATCCCAGTTTCGCGACAGCGGGCTGGTCGACACGATTCGCAGCGCGCTCGACGAGGCGGATCTCGAGGCCCACTACCTCGAGGTGGAATTGACCGAGAGCGCCGTCATGACCAATCCCGAGCAGTCCGTGCAGATTCTCGAACAACTGAGCGCCATGGGGGTGCTCGTGTCGGTCGACGATTTCGGCACCGGCTATTCGAGTATGAGTTATCTGCGCCGCTTCCCCATCGACAAGCTCAAGATCGACCGGGTCTTCATCAGCGAAATCGTGAGCCGGCCGGAGGATGCGTCGATCGTGCGCGCGATCGTATCGCTGGCCCACAGCCTGCGGCTGAAGGTGGTCGCCGAGGGCGTCGAGACACTGGAGCAGCTCGACTTCCTGAAGGCAGCCGGCTGCGACGAATACCAGGGCTTCCATTTCAGCCGGCCGTTGCCCGCGGCCGCCTTCGAGCATCTCATGCGCCGGACGCGGGAAACCGCGCCGTTCAACGACGAGGAGGCGGCACGCACGCACAGCAAACTGGCGGGCGGCGTCCGCAAGTAACGCCCGGCCGCCTACTGCCGCACCCGGCACCCCGACACCCCGGCGCGCCGCCCGCGGCCGCGATCACGGGTAATAGACGCGCGACCTGACCGCATCGTCCGGCGTCAGTTTCGCGCTGCGCGGATAGATCCGCAGCTCCGGCACCTCGTTGCGCAACAATTTCTGCTGCACGTCGGTCCAATAGGCGACCCGCAACAGATCGCCGTTCTCCTCCCTGAAGCAGCGGCGGGCGTGGTCGTTCACGAACTGCATCCCGTGGTCGAGTTCCTCGGGAAGAAAGATCACTCCGTCCTCGAAGAACCAGCCGGGTATCCCCTCCTCGCCGGGCTCCAGATCGGTGTTGGTGCGAATCTTGACGTCGGTCAGTTTTTCGACCGCATCGTAGTCGAAGAGGAATACCCGCCCGTAGCGGCCGACGCCGTAATTTCGGGAATCGAGGTCCTTGTTGAAGAGATTGGTCGCGGCATTGTTTCGGATGCAATGACCCAGGCTGCGGATCACCGCCCTGGTCTCGTCGTCGCTCGCGGACTTCAGGTAGACCGGCAGCGGCACGATTTTCAGCTGCACGATCAACGAGCGCAACAAGACGCTGTCCCCGTCGAGATGCGCGCCCTCCGCACTCTGCGCGCAGATCTCCTCGAGCAGCGCCGGATCGAACAAGTCGCGGTCGAGCCGCAGATTGAAATACATCACGGGGTCGAGCATGTTGCCGGCCCGGTTGATCTCGTGGACATGGCGGTACTTGTCGACCACCGCCTTGACGCCGGGGAACACGCCCCATTTATAGGATGTCGTCGGGTGATCCCGAATCACCTTCAAATGATAGGAACAGGCCTCGAAGGTGAAGCCGAGCGCAACCGTGCCGGCCGCGCCGGGCGAGCGCTGCAGCCGCTGTCCGGACTGCCGTATCTGGTCCACGATCTCGTCCAGGATCGCGACCTTGCCGACATGATTGTAGCCGATGGTCGAGTAGTGGTGGCCAAAGGGCCGTCGCGGCATCAGGCTGAAGAGAAATACGCAGGTTTGGTAGTAGAGGGGCGTGGTCACGTGAAGATTGGCCAGCGCCGAGGAGAACAGGTTGTGGATGTCGGCGACCCGATGCAAAACGGCGTCCACGTAAATGCCGTCCGCGTCGTTCAGATAGGCAACCACGAACGGCGCGACGCTGTCATCGCGCAGCAGCCAGCGCCCCACGAGAAATGCGGATCGATCGCGGAAGAATCCGGCGTCCACCACGTCGAGCGCCACCGGCTGCGGCACCTCCGCGTCCGCGCCGTACAGCAAGCCGTCCAGCAGGTCGAGCAGCCGCTGCGCGTCGCCGCGCAGATTTCTGAAGGGCACCGAGAAGCCCGGCATTTGCAGCACTTCGCACAGCAGCTCCAAGTCGACCCGATCGCGGATCGGAAACCGGCGAAACACCGATGCCATCGAGAGCGCGCGCAACCTGCTGGGCGGCGGAAATGAATACGCCACCGGCCGCCACAGGCCATGCTCGATATTGCGCCGCAGGGAATGGGCAAAACTGAACGCGATGTCCGCCTCGTAGCGATCGACGATCATCGAAACGAACAAGCGGTCGATCGCATCCCAGCGCGCCGTGTCGCTCGACAGCGCGGGGTAGGCCGCGCACATCCGCGGTCCATGCTCCTCGATGTATCGGCTGTACAGGCCGAGGCGCTCCTTGCTGATCTGGATCGACGCGTGCGGATCCATCGCCTCGAAGGCGCGCTTGGCGCGGTACGGGTACTCGCACAGCTGGACGTAGAAGTGATCGAAAATGGCCAGCATGAGCTGGGCCGCGGCGGCGATTTTGTCCGCGTCCGCGCACTCTCGGAGGCGCGCGTACGCCTGATTGACCCGAAACTCGGTCTCGGCAAGCATTAGCCGCTGTTGCGCAGCGCCGTGGCGATGGCGTTGATCGACAACTGTATGCCCTCGCGCACGCGCGGGTCGGATTCCCCGGCGCGATGGCGCTTGAGCAACTCCACCTGCAGCAGATTCAACGGCTCGATGTACGGAAGGCGCAGCCGGATCGACGCATCCAGCGCGGCATGCCGCTCGAGCAGACGCGATTGGCCCGTGATGGCGAGCAAGCTCTCCTGCGTCACGGACCAGGTGTCGCGAATTCGGGTAAATATGTCCTCGGCGAGCGCGCGCTCCCGGACCAAGGTGGCGTAGCGGGCGGCAATGTTCATATCCGACTTCGACAGCACCATCTCGAGGTTGTCCAGAGTCGCGCGGAAGAACGGCCATGCATCGTGCATTTCGCGCAGCAGCCCCGCGTCGCCGAACGATGCCAGCGCCTGACCGACGCCGTACCAACCGGGCAGCATGACGCGCGCCTGGGCCCAGCTGAACACCCACGGAATCGCGCGCAAGTCTTCGATCCGCTCGGACTGGGACCGCGACGCCGGGCGCGAACCGATCTTCAGCTCCGAAATCTCCTGCAACGGCGTCATTTGCCGGAAGAAGGCCGAAAAGCCGGGCGTCTCATACACCAGCGCGCGGTACGCTCGGCAGGCGTCGGCGGACAATGCATCCATGGCGGCGGCGAAGCGCCGCCGATCGGGGTCGGACAGCGAGGCGTGCTCCAGGGAAGCCAGCAGCGTGGCGGCCGAGATCGACTCCAGGTTGACCGCGGCGCTCTCGCGCGTGCCGTACTTCGCGGCGATGATTTCCCCTTGTTCGGTGATGCGGATGCGGCCGCGCACCGTGCCGTGCGGCTGCGCGCGGATGGCCGCGAACGAAGACCCGCCGCCGCGGCCGACGGCGCCGCCGCGGCCATGGAAGATCTGCATGGCGGTGCCGGCTTTTTCGAACACCGCATCGAGCGAGCGGGTGGCCTGGTGCAGACTCCACACCGACGTGAGGTACCCGCCATCCTTGTTCGAATCCGAATAACCGACCATGACCTCTTGAAAGCCGTGCGCCCGGGCAATGGGGGACGCTTCCGGCAGCGCCAACCACCGGGTCATGACCTCGGCCGAACGTTGCAAATCGTCGATGGTTTCGAACAGGGGCACGGCCATGATCGCGGCGGGCGGGCTCGCCTGCGCGCGGTACAGGCCGGCCTCCTTGAGCAGCACGTACACTTCCAATAAATCGGAGACGCTGGCGCATTTGGAGATGACGTAGGCGGTGATGCAGCCCGGGCCGTAGCATCGATGGGCCTGCGCCGCCGCGCGCACGATGGCGAGTTCGGACAGGGTCTCGCTCGAGTAGCTGGCGAAAGGGCTGGCCAGCAGCCGTTCGCTCGACAGCTCCTTGCGCAACAGCGCGACCCGCGCCGCTTCGTCCAGCGCGCCATAACACGGCTCGACGCCGCCAACCAGCAGGAGCTCGGCAACGACGCGCTCGTGCACGTCGGCGTTTTGGCGCAAATCGAGCGTCGCCAGATGGAAACCGAAGGTGTCCACCGCCCGAATGAGCCGCGACAGCGCGACGACGCGGCTCGCTCCCCCGTGATCGAGCTTGCTCTCGGCCGCGAGCGACCGCTCGAGCACGATCAGGTCCGCGCGAAAGCTTTGCGCGTCGGGGTACGGGTCGGCGGCGACCGAGGCGGGCCGCGGCGGAGCGCGCGAACTCAACTTCTGGTACGTCGCGGCGAGCCGCGCGTAAATGCCGGTGATGGCGCGGCGATACGGCTCATCGGCGCGCCCCGGATTGGCGTCGCCGCTGCGCTCGGCCAACTGATTGACCGCCTCGGAGACCGAGGCCAGCTCGCTCGACACCGACAGCTCTTTGCCGATGGCGTGCAATTGCACCAGGTAGTCGAGCAGCAGTGCCTCGGCCGCGCGGCGCAGCGCCCAGTGCAGCGAATCCGCGGTGACATGCGGATTGCCGTCGCGGTCGCCGCCGATCCAGCTCCCCAGGCGCAGAAAACTGGGGGGCCGGTGGCCGAGCTGACGCTCCCAGCGCGCGTACAGCACGGGGACGACGTGCAGGAACACGTCCCGCAGGTAGGTCAGCGCGACATCCACTTCATCCGCGACATACAACCGCTCCCTGCGCAGCGCGCGCGTCTGCCATGCCAGGGCGATTTGCGTGGCAATGACCTCCACGATCACTTCGCCTTCGGCGGTTTCGGTCGCACCGGTGTCGCGCTGCCGCATCAGCTCCGCGATGCGATTGCGGTGATCCAGCATGCTTTTGCGCATCACTTCGGTGGGATGCGCCGTCAACACCGGCACGATCAGGGCCCGCTCCAGGAGCGCCGCTGCCTGTGCGGACGACACGCCCTGCGCCTTCAGGAAGGCAAGCGCGGCCGCCAGGGTGCCCTCCTCTTCGGCAGTCACCACTTGCCGGTCTTCGGCCAGGTTGGCGAGCATCGAGAACAGCATGAAGCTGCGCACGAACTCGACGGTCTCGTCCAGCGACAGCGTTTCCAGGTCGGACGCCAGACCGCGCGGAGTCGCGACCCCGCGATAACGGTCCACCGAGGCCGCGCGGATGGCCTCGATTCGCTGAAAAAGCGCTTCGCCTCCGTAGCGGCGAATGACGTCGCCCAACAGCCGGCCGAGAAATCGCACATCGGCATTTTGAGTGAGTGTGGGCAGGGTTGAATTCATGGCTGTCCGGGTGGAACCAGGGCCCGTTTCGGGTTAATATTTAATATATCTAGGGTAGTCTACGTGCGGCACGAGGTTGGCATCCACTGTGAACGATACTGAAAATACCCCCCGCCGTGTAATTCCGCTGAAGGTGGAGGGTGGGGGATTGAGCGCGGGGCATCGGGCGGCGGTGCTGCAGGCGTGTGCGCAGTGTGCGGGGATGGCGGGGGCGTTGTTGCCGGTGTTGCATGCGCTGCAGCGGGCGCTGGGGTATGTGCCTGCGGAGGCGGTGCCGGTGGTGGCGCGGGAGCTGAACCTGTCGGTGGCCGAGGTGCATGGGGTGGTGAGTTTTTACCATTATTTTCGCACCACGCCGGGCGGGCGCCATGTGGTGCATGTGTGCCGGGCGGAGGCCTGTCAGGCGCTCGGGGCGCGCGAGCTCGAGGCGCACGCGAAGCGGGTGCTGGGGGTGGAGTATCACGGCACGACGGCGGACGGGGCGATTCGGTTGGAGCCGGTGTACTGTTTGGGCAACTGTGCGCTGGGACCCTCGGTGCTGATTGACGAGCAGTTGCAGGGGCGGGTATCGACCGGGCGGTTTGATGCGCTGATGAGCGCGTGCCGGGCGGGGGTGGGCAGGTGAGCGCGGTGGCGGTATATGTGGCGCGCGATGCGGCGGCGCTGTCGGTGGGGGCGGAGGCGACCGCGCAGGCGATCGCGGCGGAGGCAGAGCGGCGCGGGGTGGCGATTGAGCTGATTCGCACCGGCTCGCGCGGGCTGTTGTGGCTCGAGCCGCTGGTGGAGGTGGGGACGCTCGCCGGGCGGGTGGCGTACGGGCCGGTGGCGGCGCACGAGGTGGGGGGGCTCTTCGAGGCGGGCTTTGTGCACGGGCGCCCGCATGCGCTGGCGCATGGGCGCACCGAGGAGCTTCAGTACTTGAAGAGCCAGGAGCGGCTGACCTTTGCGCGCGTGGGGCTGATCGATCCGCGCCGGGTGGAGGAGTATGTGGCGCACGGGGGCTATCGGGGCCTGCGCGCGGCGCTGTCGATGGGGCCTGCGGCGATTGTGGAGGCGGTGCGCGCCTCGGGGCTGCGCGGGCGCGGCGGGGCGGCGTTTCCGGCGGGCATCAAGTGGCAGACGGTGGCCGGGGCGAGCGGGGCGCCGAAGTACGTGGTGTGCAATGCCGATGAGGGCGATTCGGGCACGTTCTCGGACCGCATGGTGATGGAGGGCGATCCGTTCGTGCTCATCGAGGGGATGACCATTGCGGGGCTGGCGGTCGGGGCGCAGCGCGGCTACATCTATTTGCGCTGGGAGTATCCGCAGGCCCACGCGGCGCTCGAGGCGGCGCTCGCGGGGGCGCGTGCGGCGGGCTATCTGGGGGCGGACCTGTTGGGCAGCGGGCAGAGCTTTGAGCTCGAGGTGCGCTTGGGGGCGGGGGCCTACATTTGCGGCGAGGAGACCTCGCTCTTGGAGTCCCTGGAGGGCAAGCGCGGGCAGGTGCGTTTCAAGCCGCCGCTGCCGGCGATTGCGGGGTTATTTGGCTGCCCGACGGTGATCAACAACGTCATCACCTTCGCCTCGGTGCCGATCATTCTGGACCAGGGGGCCGAGTATTATCAGCACTTCGGCATGGGGCGCTCGCGCGGCACGCTGCCGCTGCAGCTGGCCGGCAACCTCAAGCGCGGCGGGCTGGTGGAGAAGGCTTTTGGGGTCACCTTGCGCGAGCTGTTGTACGAGTACGGGGGGGGCAGCTTGAGCGGGCGGCCGCTGCGCGCGGTGCAGGTGGGGGGGCCCTTGGGGGCATATTTGCCCGAGTCGCAGTTCGATACGCCGATCGACTACGAGGCCTTTGCCGCGCTCGGCGCGATGCTCGGGCACGGCGGGGTGGTCGCCTTCGATGACTCGGTCGACATGGCCGCCCAGGCGCGCTATGCGATGGAGTTCTGCGCGCTCGAGTCGTGCGGCAAGTGCACGCCGTGCCGCGTGGGCTCGACCCGCGGGGTGGAGGTGCTTGACCGGCTGCGGGCGGGCGAAAACGTGGCGCAGCAGCACACGCTGCTGCGCGATTTGTGCGAGACTTTGACCTACGGCTCATTATGCGCGCTGGGGGGCCTGACCCCCTACCCCGTGCTCTCGGCGTTGAACCATTTTCCCGAAGATTTTGTCCCCCCGGTACGGGCGTTGGCGTAGAGGTAGTCATGCAATCAATCGTTGATGAGGATCTCGGTACCCCGGCCCGCCACAGCGCCACGGCGGTCACGCTCTCGATCGATGGGGCGCCCATCACGGTGCCGGCGGGCACCTCGGTGCTGCGCGCCGCGGCGCTCGCGGGGGTGCAGATCCCCAAGCTCTGTGCCACCGAGCAGTTGGAGGCGTTCGGCTCGTGCCGGCTGTGCCTGGTGCAGATCGAGGGCATGAAGGGGCTGCCCGCCTCGTGCACCACGCCGGTGGCGGCCGGGATGCGGGTGAGCACCCAGAGTGCGCAGCTCGCCCAGATCCGCCGCGGCGTGATGGAGCTGTACATCTCGGATCATCCGCTCGATTGTCTGACCTGTCCGGCGAACGGGCACTGCGAGCTGCAGGACATGGCAGGCGTGGTGGGGCTGCGCGAGGTGCGCTACGGCTACGCCGGGGCCAATCACTTGAGTGCCGCGAAGGACGTGAGCAACCCCTACTTTACCTTCGATCCGGCCAAGTGCATCGTCTGTTCGCGCTGCGTGCGCGCCTGCGACGAGCAGCAGGGCACGTTCGCCCTGACCATTGCCGGGCGCGGCTTTGACTCGAAGGTCGCGGCCAGCCAGGATGTGCCCTTCATGGACTCCGAGTGCGTCTCGTGCGGGGCCTGCGTGCAGGCCTGCCCGACCGCCACGCTCTCGGAGAACAGCCTGATCGAGCGCGGCCAGGCCGAGCACAGCGTGGTGACCACCTGTGCGTACTGCGGGGTGGGCTGCTCGTTTCGCGCCGAGATGCAGGGCGAGCAGCTGGTGCGCATGGTGCCGAACAAGGACGGGCACGCCAACCACGGGCACAGTTGCGTCAAGGGGCGCTTTGCGATCGGCTACGCGACCCATCCGGACCGGATCTTAAAGCCCATGATCCGCGCGCGCATCACCGAGGCGTGGCGCGAGGTGTCCTGGGAGGAGGCGATCGGCCATGCGGCCGCGGAGCTCAAGCGCATTCAGGGTAAGCACGGGCGCAACTCCATCGGCGCCATCACCTCCTCGCGCTGCACCAACGAGGAGACCTACCTGGTGCAGAAGCTGGTGCGCGCGGGCTTCGGCAACAACAACGTCGACACCTGTGCGCGGGTGTGTCATTCGCCCACCGGCTACGGGCTCAAACAGACCATCGGCGAGTCGGCCGGCACCCAGAACTTTGACTCCGTGATGCAGGCCGATGTGATCGTGGTGATCGGCGCCAACCCGACCGACGGGCACCCGGTGTTCGCCTCGCAGATGAAGCGGCGCCTGCGCCAGGGGGCCAAGCTCATCATCGCAGACCCGCGCACCATCGATCTGGTGCGCACGCCGCACATCGCCGCCGACTATCACCTGAAGCTCAAGCCCGGCACCAATGTGGCGCTCATCAACAGCTTGGCGCACGTGGTGGTGAGCGAGGGGCTGGTGGACGAGCAGTTCGTGGCGGCGCGCTGCGACCTTACGTCCTTTGCCCAGTGGCGCACATTCATCGCCCGCCCCGAGAACTCCCCCGAGGCGCTCGAGTCGATCACCGGCGTGCCGGCGCCGAGCGTGCGCGCCGCGGCGCGCCTGTATGCCACCGGCGGCAACGGGGCCATCTACTATGGCTTGGGGGTCACCGAGCATGCCCAGGGCTCGACCATGGTGATGGGCATTGCGAACCTCGCCATGGCCACCGGCAATATCGGGCGCGAGGGGGTGGGCGTCAATCCGCTGCGCGGCCAGAACAACGTGCAGGGCTCCTGCGACATGGGCTCCTTCCCGCACGAGTTCCCCGGCTACCGGCACGTCTCCAATGAGGCGGTGCGCGGCGAGTTCGAGCGCGCCTGGGGCGTGGCGCTCGAGAGCGAGCCGGGGTTGCGCATTCCGAACATGTTCGAGGCCGCGCTCGATGGGGAGTTCAAGGCCCTGTACATCGAGGGCGAGGACATCGCGCAGTCCGACCCCAATACCCAGCACGTCACCGCGGCCTTGGAGGCGATGGAGTGCATCATCGTGCAGGATCTGTTCCTGAACGAGTCGGCCAAGTTCGCCCACGTGTTCCTGCCCGGCTCCTCGTTCCTGGAGAAGGATGGCACCTTCACCAATGCCGAGCGGCGCATCTCGCGCGTGCGCACCGTCATGCAGCCGCACGCCGGCTACGCCGATTGGCAGATCACCCAGCTCTTGTCCAACGCCATGGGCTACCCGATGCACTATGCGCACCCGGGAGAGATCATGGATGAGATCGCCCGCCTGACCCCCACCTTCACCGGGGTGAGCTACGCGCGCCTCGAGGAGCTCGGCAGCATCCAGTGGCCCTGCAACGCGGCGCACCCCGCGGGCACCCCGACCATGCACGTCGAGGAGTTCGTGCGCGGCAAGGGCCGCTTCTTGGTCACCGAGTACGTGCCCACCAGCGAGCGGGTCAACAGCCGCTACCCCTTGCTCCTGACCACCGGGCGCATCCTCTCCCAGTACAACGTCGGCGCCCAGACGCGGCGCACCGAGAACAACCGCTGGCACGCCGAGGATCGCCTGGAGATCCACCCGCACGATGCCGAGGAGCGCGGCATCGGCGAGGGCGACTGGGTCGGCATCGCGAGCCGCGCGGGCGACACGGTGCTGCGCGCGCGCGTCACCGAGCGCGTGCAGCCCGGCGTGGTCTATACCACCTTTCACTTCCCCGAGTCCGGCGCCAACGTCATCACCACGGAGAACTCCGACTGGGCCACCAACTGCCCCGAGTACAAAGTCACCGCCGTCCAGGCCACCCGCGTCTCCCAGCCCTCGGAGTGGCAAAAACGCTTCCGCGAGTTCTCCGACGTCCAGGAAGATCTCCTCAAACATGCCGCCGATACGGTGCCGAAGTAGCCTTGTCCTACAGCACCCGGCGGCCGCTGCCGACGGAAACCGCGCCGACCCTCGCTATACTGACCACCAGAATTAATTATTCGAATCGCGGCCCGCACAAAACGGGCAGTTGCGACGCGTCATTTACTTGACTTCGCGGGGGTTTGACGACATGCCGATACACATGCCGAGACACTGGAATCGCTCGCTGCTGCCGCTGTTGCTTGCGGTATTTTTGCCGGTCATGGCGCTGGCGCAAATTTCGGTGGAAGTCTCCGCCAACGTTGCCCCGCCCGAACTGCCGGT